>QNEL01000386.1 GCA_003645185.1 Candidatus Parabeggiatoa sp. nov. 3 | reverse complement strand
TGCGCGCAAA
Organism: Candidatus Parabeggiatoa sp. nov. 3; assembly: GCA_003645185.1. Lineage (GTDB taxonomy): Bacteria > Pseudomonadota > Gammaproteobacteria > Beggiatoales > Beggiatoaceae > Parabeggiatoa. Next base: position 7,582 of record QNEL01000386.1, on the reverse strand, counting down.
ACTTTTGCGTGAAAAGTTGCGCGCAACTTTATTTCACGCTAATGTTTCGCTCCGCGAAACATTAGCGTGAAATGTGAAATAAAGTTTCGCGAAGCGAAACTTTAGCGTGAAATGTGGAACTGATAAGATTGCGCGAAAAAAATATCAGGATTAATTATCAATTCTCAATGATTAAAATTTGAACGCTAATCAAGAACAATTTTGAACGTTAATCAATTTTTGTCATCTCTGGACTAAAAAGTATTCGCAATTAACTATTATCAAAAACCTAATTTAGGTAGTTTAAGAAAAAAGCTTGACAAGCAAATGAGCCATCTTTATAGTTCGCCATGCACTTAGCTAGGGAGGAGCTCCCCGAAACGAGAGGTAACCATAGAATGCCACTCTGCTAAGTGTTTTGTTCTCCATCAAAATTCTATTTACTACTATGGAGTGTCACTTTATGACCACTCAATTAATAAGCCGTGATTTTCACGGTGCGACAATTCGCCAGCGTTCCGATGGCTATTTGAACGCTACTGATATGTGCCAATCTACAAGTAAACTATTTAAAGATTATCGTCGCCTTAAATCTACAAATGAGTTTCTAAACGAACTATCCAACTTTACCGGATTGCCCGTAAAGTCTCAAAGGGAGAATTCCCCCTTTGGTGAAAATAAAGGGCTTATGGAAATAACTCGTGGCGGAATTAATGCCGGTACATGGGTTCATTCCAAAGTAGCTATTCATTTAGCCATTTGGTGTAGTCCGGAATTTGCTGTACTTGTAACTGATTGGGTTTATGAACTCCTAACCAAAGGCTCAGTATCACTAGATCCAAAACAAGAAATTGCCCTATTCGCTCAAGCCAAAGCCGAAGAATTAGATAAGCTTGGTATCATCGGTAATGCTAGGCAAATCGCCCTCAATAATGCCATAAAGCAACAGTTTGAATGCGATATGTTGCAATTATTCGGCATTGAATCCCAAGTTGCCGAGATCCAACAAGCCTTACTAATCCCCACCGAAATAGCCAAACGGGTTGGTTTAAAAAGTGCCCGTCCAGTTAACGTCCAGTTAATTGAATTTGGACTCCAAACCAAACACCGCGACGACAAAAAACGCCTTTATTACGAACTAACCGAAGAAGGCAGCAAACACGCCCAATACCAAGACACTGGCAAAAAGCATAATTCTGGTACCCTAGTCCGTACTATAAAATGGTACGAAAGTGTCTTACAATTCTTCCAAGCCCTGCCCATTCCCAAAGTATTTAAACTAACGTAAAGTTATCAGTTATCAGTTATCAGCAGGAAGGGCGAACACGCAGGTTCGCCCCTACAAAACGTGGTTTTGTAGGGGCAGACCTGCGTGTCTGCCCCCTGCGTGTCTGCCCCCTGCGTGTCTGCCCCCTGCGTGTCTGCCCTCTGCGTGTCTGCCCTCTGCGTGTCTGCCCTCTGCGTGTCTGCCCTCTGCGTGTCTGCCCCCTGCGTGTTTGCCCCCTGCGTGTCTGCCCCCTGCATGTCTGCCCCCTGCATGTCTGCCCTCATCATTTTACTGCCTGATTGAGCGGGGCGCATTATTTCAAAAACTTTCTGCTTTGTGAACCCCTTGTCCATTTTTAAAAAGTTAAGTATTTCACGCAAATGTTTTTGCGCGCAAAAACATTTGCGTGAAATTGATAAATAAGCTATTTTTGTCAAGGGGGGCTAGTGCGCACTAGGGTAAGGCGTTTTTTGGCATTCATTTTGCGTTGGTTTTCGGCGTAAATTTTGCATAGGTATGGCATTCGCATTATGAGAATTTTTTGGATGGGGTGAGTTATTGAGGGGAAAAATAATGCAAGAGGCGCAAGAGGCGCAAAGGACGCAAAGGTGTCACATCACATAAAACAATACTGGGCAAGCGGGTGGGTATGAGGTAGAGACGTGATGCTTCGCGTAGGGGGTATTGCGGAGATGCGAGGCATTGAGACGCGAGGCATCGCGTCTCTACTACATGAATTCATACACATTCGGGAGATTGCCTTTTAGATCATGACAGACTTTGTGTTTAATGATCATCCCACGTAAAACCAATTCATCGAGTGCTTTATGAATTGTGTTCTTGCTATAACCCGATTTTTCGACCAGTTCTTTATAACTGGCACAGCACGTTTTCTGATTTTCTGATAAGTGTTGTAGGGTTTGATAAACAATTAGATTTCGTGTTGATAAATTTGTTTTCATACAATCCTCCTACCTAAAGCGATACGCTGTGCTATTTTTCCTGAGCATTAATCAGCGTTCGAGGCAAAAGTTTTTGTTTGCCTCAACTTTTGCCTCGACATGACAATCCTTTCAATCAGTGTTCCTTGATTTGAAGGTACGTCTGATCAGTCAATACCCTTTTTTGTCTCTGGACGGTACAAATGTGTTAAAGGGTCAAATTTTGGATATCACTTATGTGTTATATTGCTTATTAATCAGTCAATTAGAATGTGCTTTGAAACGTTGACTCCAAAGAGAAATCTTGAAGGCGAGTCAATATATTGAAGGGGAATCATTTAAGCGTTTGTTTGGCTCATTCATAATAATGATTGGATGTGATAAACCGAGACTCAAAAGGGAGTTTGGCTCGTCAATCAATTAAAAGGAATCATTAAATTCATTAATCAGTCAAAAAAATTAATGACTTCTCATATAAGTAGGTACGCAAAAGTTTATTAACATTTTGTCGGGGCTGGGTGGGCAGTGGTGGGCAGCAAAAACACGCTACCCACCATTTCACGCGCTTTGTTTCGCGGAGCGAAACAAAGCGCGTGAAATACAGAAAATGTTAAAAAATTTATGCGTACCTACTTACTAAGGGTTTTGTCAATCCGTTAATACCGTTAATCAGTGGTGGGCAGCAAAAACACGCAGGGAGCCCTACAGAAAATGTTAAAAGATTTATGCGTACCTACTTATAAATATAATTGCAACAAGTATACCAACTTTTATGTTGTTGATTTATAAGGAATTAATATAAAAGCCGGCTTTGTGGTGTGGCACAAAGTGCTGAAATCAGCACCCTGTTGCTCAAAAAAGGCCTCTTTTTTAGTTATAAATGCTGATTAATCAATGAGATAGTGAGAAGTGCTGAAACTCAGCACTTTTTGGTGGGCGGGTTTGGTGGGTAACTGATAATTCTGAACTCTTAAATCTATAGAACGCTGATTGTCGTGATTTTCACGCAAAAGTTGCGCGCAACTTTTGCGTGAAAAACTGATTAACGCTGATTTTTTAAATCAGCGTCGATCATGACAATCAGTTAAATCTGTGTTCTATCCTTTTAAATTAATATATCTCACGCAAAGGCGCAATGTTTCAAGAATTAACTACAAATGATACAACTGGTTAAGCAATGATTTGTCTTCTGGATCATGCCACTTATAATGGGCATCTCTATACTCAAATCCGAGTGCATTACCGCTAAACAACTGCTATAGGAAGTCCCTAAAAATTATCCCAAAAGCCAATTCAAGTTGGTTAGGGTGGATAGCGGTTTTTGCCTGTATACCAAAACAGGGGAATGGTGGGCTTTAAAAACCCGTAGGGAGCCCTACAGGGATAATTTATTTTTTGGATATGCCATAAGGCATTTTGCTTATTCCCCTCCTACAACAAAAGACTTTCCACCCAAACTTTTTTGCCTTTAACGACTACTCCAATTCCCCAAATAGTTTTAACCCCTTGCGAGCGTAGTTCAACGGCATACTGCTGATCTTGAATTTGCTTTAAAGCACTTTTCAGAGCTTCGTTACCACTTTTCTCTTTGGATTTATTGACTTTCTTAAATTCAAAGATAAAGCCTGGTTCTGTTTTTTGATGTGGAATCATTAAGACATCATAACGCCCATAACCGGATTCGCGGTTGGAACGAATCAGATAACGATCCATCAAATGCGTCAGCAAGCCTAACACAAAGGCATGATAAACCCGTTCAGGTTCTTCACCGGCCGTATCATGAAAGCTCAAAACGGCTAAAACCATTTCTTTCAAGAGTTCAGCAAAGGTTTTGAAATCTGTTTTTGTTAATGCCTGTAGCAATTTCTGTAATCGCTGACTACCTACCGTGTTTTGAAGCCAGTTAAAAAGCGTTTCTTCATAAAATGAATGCACTTCTAAATTGGGAATCGCTAATTCATAAAGGGGGCGTAGACGCTGTGGAATCATTTTAACCGGTTTCAAATAGCCACTGAAAACTAAAAGACTCCAGATATTTTCTTCGCTAGATTCCAAATCACGCAAGACGATATTCTCATTCAATGGCGTTGTTATCGTGCCTCCCGCAAGCAAGGTTTCCATTTGTTCCTGAAAATCGGGCTCTGTGCGGGTGATGATATCTCGCAATAGGGAATCACTGGCGGTATTAATCCAATAAGGACGTGGAAATCGGTCTTCACTCATTAAAAAACTGATGATTGACCATGGATTGTAAATGACACGGTTCCCAAATAAATAACCGTTATACCATTTCTTTAAAGTGTCTAATAATTCGGCCAGCGAGAAGTCTTGACTCAATTTGTCGATTTCGGCTTCGGTAAACCCAAAATAGTCGTCAAATTCCGAACGCAACAACGATAAGACATCCAAATTATTCAAATCGGAAAAAATGGATTCTTTGGCAATTCGCAAAACGCCTGTGACAATGCCTTTTTCAAGATCAGAATTATCTTTGAGGGCATTGCCCAATAAGATTTTCATAAACAGGACAATTTCTTCATAGTAACCGTGTTCTTGCCCAGCATGGATAGGCGTATCGTATTCATCCAATAAAACAATCACCCGTTTGCCGGTTTGTTGATGAAATAATCGCATCAAAAAACTTAAGGCATTTCCCCAATGGCCACGTTGGCCTTTATCTTGCGTAATCAAGTCATAATCTTGTCGTTCTTCTTGGGATAGCGTTTGATACACAATGGGTTTGTATTCCAAATACACCGTTTTCAGAATTTGGTGAATCTGGTAAAAACATTCCTCAATAGTAGAACCCTTACAACTTTTGAAGGTCAAAAAGATGACGGGGTATTGTCCTTGATGTTGCATGATCTGGGCATCTTGCTCAATCGCTAAGCCCTTAAATAAATGCGCCAAACTGTCTTCGCGTTTTTCAAAAAAATAGCGAAGCAGAGATAAATTCAAGGTTTTGCCAAATCGCCGTGGGCGAGGGAGTAATAGCACTTCGGAACTACGGTTTATAACTTCTTTAACAAATAAACTCTTATCGACATAATAGTAATCGTTTTCACGGAGCTTTCTAAAATCAGAGACTCCGATAGGTAATTTATGAGACATCAATTTTCTCTCTATGTTGACGGCCCGAAAAATGGGTAATGGGTAAGATTGCTATAGCGTTTTATGAAGCCTGAAATACAGAAGTCAAAGGGGCAAGCCGATGTGCAAACCCTTTTTTCTGCGAAAGCCAGGTGGTGGTGACTAACCCAACAAGACAACCAACAGCCTTTTGTAAAAATCACCGTACAGATGAACGGAGGTACCTGAACTTGTCGAAGGGGATAAAATGCTATAGAGTTAGTCACCACCACCTGACTTTCGCTGTAAGACAACTGCTTTAACCGTTTTTGCACGCAAAAACGTTGGCGTGAAAAGCTGTTGGCTGTGTCTGTAAAAGTAATCGCGACTTTATGACAATGCTAAGTATAGTATACATTATAAAAAGCTTAATCCTGAGCATTAATTTGGAGAGGAAGCTTGTTCGTTGTACTATGCTGATGTACTTATTTTTTGAGGGAGGAATAGGGTGAACTACACAAACTTAAAAGGTATTCGTGATCATTTTGCCACTTCAATACACGGAAAAACACTTCAATATTCCGTGCATTTCCGTGTCATTCCGTGGCTAATATCCCAATTCTGTAATGAACAATTACCCCTCCATTGGTTTGGAGAGACTACCGTTGCATTGGAAAACGATGCATATTTATTACATAATAACAGAGATTTTGATGCCATTGCTACACATTTTCCATTAAAATTTCAATGATCAATTATCTTTTCAATGTTCAATTCTCATTGAGGAGAGGCTTTCAATATGAGTAACGGCTTTTTATCTCTTGTGCAAGGGGATTCGGATTCAAGGCTTGGGTATGATATGTCACTTATCGGTAGCTGCTTGGTTTTGTTATTGCTGGGTTTGGTGATGGTGGCTTCAAGTTCGATTTATATCGCTGATATGCGTTTTGGTGATCCGTTGTTTTATTTTTGGCGACAGTTGGCTTATGTGGGTGTGGGCATCGCCTTGGCCTTTGTGGTGACTCAGGTGCCGATCTTGATTTGGCAACGTTTGAGTGTGCCTTTGTTGTTGTTCGGTTTGGGCCTATTGATTTGGGTTTTGATACCGGGTTTGGGTTATGAGGTGAATGGCAGTCGGCGCTGGATTGTGTTAGGGGGGGTGCGCTTTCAGCCGTCTGAGCCGGTGAAGTTGTTGATGATTTTATATCTGGCCGGTTATTTAGTGCGGCGCGGTGAGGAGGTGCGCTTTGCTATCAGTGGTTTTCTGAAACCCATTGCGATTGTGTGTTTAATCACGGGGTTGTTGTTGTTGGAGCCGGATTATGGCGCAGTCGTGGTATTATTTACGACGGTGTTAGGGATGTTGTTTTTGGCGGGGGTGCCGCTAAGGCAGTTTTTGTTGTGGGTGATTATCGTGACTTTGGCGCTGGGAGCGTTGATGGTGTTAGCGCCTTATAGGGTGGCACGGTTGACGACGTTTATGGATCCGTGGACAGATCCCTTTAATAGCGGTTTTCAATTGACTCAGGCTTTGATTGCGATGGGGCGCGGTGAGTTTTTTGGGGTGGGTTTGGGGCTGAGTATGCAAAAGTTAGCTTATTTGCCGGAGGCTTATAGCGATTTTTTATTTGCTATCTTGGCTGAGGAGTTGGGTTTAGTTGGCGTGGTGTTTGTGATAGGCTTATTTGCTTTTGTGGTTTGGCGGGCATTGGCTATTGCGATGTTGAGTGAACGCCGTGGTTTGCATTATGCGTCTTATTTGGCTTATGGCATTGGTTTGACGATTGGTATTCAGGCGAGTATCAATTTGGGGGTTAATATGGGGTTGTTGCCAACCAAGGGTTTGACTTTGCCGTTGATGAGTTATGGGGGATCAAGTGTGATCGTGACGTGTGTGATGTTGGCCTTGTTATTGCGCGTTGATTATGAGGCTCGTCTTGTGAATGAACGGCAGTAGAGACGCACTGCGTGCGTCTCCCGGCAGTAAAAACGCACTGCGTGCGTCTCCTGGCAGTAGAAACGCACGGTAGTAAAAACGCACTGCGTGCGTCAATGCCATTAAGTTAAGGGCTTTCGCGGTGGTATGCCCCTACCAAACCCCACGTATTCAGGGGTTGTAGGGGCGAACCACCGCGAAAGCCCAGGCTTAACTTAATGGCATTGACTGCGTGCGTCTCCTGGCAGTAGAAACGCACGGTAGTAAAAACGCACTGCGTGCGTCTCCTGGCAGTAGAAACGCACGGTAGTAAAAACGCACTGCGTGCGTCTCCTGGCAGTAGAAACGCACGGTAGTAAAAACGCACTGCGTGCGTCTCCTGGCAGTAGA
>QNEL01000385.1 GCA_003645185.1 Candidatus Parabeggiatoa sp. nov. 3 | reverse complement strand
TAGGGTGGGTTGCGTGTTTTTGCTGCCCACCATTAATTTTTTTGAGCTATAATATAACTAATATCAGCATGAACAACTGTAGGGTGGGTAGCGTGTTTTTGCTGCCCACCATTAATTTTTTGAGCTATAATATAACTAATATCAGCATGAACAGTGACAGATCAAATGGTGGGCAGCAAAAAGACGCTACCCACCCTACGAAGATTGAGCCTTTCATAAAGATGGTATCCAATGCCCAAGCATTAGAAAAACTTTTGACATAGAGTATCTTTAGCGTCTTTAGCGTTTAGTAGCTAAGCAGGAATATAAAAAAAATATATTTGTTACCATACCACAGATATCGGCCTCTTGCACGTTGTCTTGATGGGCTGCTTATGCCATTAATTAGATATAGTGATTAGGATTCTCAATGAATAGCCCTTCATTTGCTGCGGCTTGGTTTTGTTCTTGATCAGCCGAGACAAAAGTGTTTTCAAGCAAATCAATCTTAAGTTGTTGTTTTTTAAGGGAATCCAAAAAAAATTATGTTCCAAAATGCCAGTAAAGGGTAAATGGGGGAATGGTGGGCTTTAAAAACCCGTTACCCACCCTACAAGAAGGATAATTTTGCCTTACTTAAAAACCTCATCAAAAAAAGCCTCTTTATCCAATTGCGCTTGCCATTCTTGATGCCATTTTACGGAGTCGTCATATTTTTCAGGAGACGACTTTAAGGCTAAAAAACGAGTGGCTTCGAGAAGGCCTAATTTATCCATCAAAACTTCAACCGCTTGATTAATCAGTTGTTCTTCTGTCATCAATACTGTTTCTGTCATTGTAAGTTCTCCAAGACGATAAATTCAATGGGGTTCATAGCCACTATAGACAGTGATGTTTTTTGAACTCTTTTCAAGAGTTTATCATCACAAGTGATAAAAACGTCTGCTATTTGTTCTGCATAACTCAAATGGGCGGCATCTGCAACGCCAAATTTGAGTGCGTGAAGTTCGTTGGCTCTTTGACGTGCCTTGGCAGCGTCGTAGGGGATTTTAGTGTTAGCTTTGTTTAACAAGGCTTGTATTTCAAATCGTTTCTTTAACGATGTGATTGCACTGACTTCCTTGAAATGCACAGGAGAAACAACGGCTTGATATTGCCCTTTTTTAATATGTTGAATGATCAAGTAAAACGCATCTGTTTCTGCTCTAATCCTCAGAAAAGTTTGATTATCAAAAGGACGACAATAAGTACAAACGTCTAAATATAATCGTTTCATGTTGTTTCACTTAAGCTGTTTATGGAAGAGGAAAAAATCTGTGGAAAAAATATAACGTACACCTATTCTAATCGGTTTGTTTTTTAATACGATTCTGATGACTTATCTAATAGAAAATGAGTACAGGAAAAAATATCATTACAGTCATAAAGAGGTTGTTTTATATCACCTTTTTGTCATTTTGCGGTTAAACTCTCCGCAGATTTGAGGCGATACCGAAAGAAACCATTATGATTATGACGTTGGACAATGTTGCTTAAAACAGGGGCGGCTATTTTCTCAATTCTGTCAAGTAATGGTGTGATTTCAGCGAAAAAATAGAGACTTCTATTGGAATTTTCATGACTTGAGTACCCATTTAGCTTGTATCACCTCGGCCCGTTTTTTCCGACTGTTCAGGCTATTGGTATTACTTTTTAAGTGTGCCAATCGGTAAATCTTTATTGCCATGAGCCCGTTTCAAAAAAACGGGCTGATTTTACTATGAGTTTAAGTTGTTTGCAAATCAATTTGTTTCAAGGTATTAACATTTTTGCCGTTATTCAATACAGAAAATTATAATAATAAGTTTTGCGCGGGAAAAATTAATATGAATCAATATTCTAAAAATCAGGCGTTGATTGTTTTGGGTATGCACCGTAGTGGTACGTCGGCATTGACTGGGGTTTTGAGTTGGTTGGGTTGTGATTTGGGGCATCAATTGTTGCCACAACATGCGACTAATGAAAGGGGCTTTTGGGAAAATTTTCAAGTCGTTGAGGGCAATGAAAATGTTTTAAAGACCTTAAATACAACATGGTTTAATCCGGCCCCTTTTCCAAAACAGTGGTGGTTGTCTGAAAACCTGATTCCGTTGCGTGATTATTTGGCGAAAGTGTTGCGGCAGAATTTTGCGGGTTGTCCGTTGTGGGGCCTTAAAGACCCTAGGCTTTGTAGGTTACTGCCGTTGTGGGGGCCTCTTTTGGAACAGACGGGGAGTGCTTTGGGCTTTGTGATTATGGTGAGAAATCCCCATGAGGTGGCGGCTTCTCTTGCGCGTCGTGATGGCTTGTCGCCTAATACGGCCGTTCATTTGTGGTTGGAAAATGTTTTGGCGGCTGAACAGGATACGCGGGCTTTCCGAAGGGTGTTTGTGACTTATGATGAATTGCTTGAAAATGGAGAGGCTTTGGTTGATAAAATTGCGCGGGATTTGAATGTGAATTGGCCGATTAGTTTTGAATGGGTTGCGGATCAGATTGATCGATTTTTAAGTTCTGATTTGAAACATCATCATAATGTGGCTACGCTTCAATTGGATCGTAAGTTGGCGGCGTGGAGTGAGACGGTTTTTCGGGCTTTGAGGGGGGCAGCTGAGGGGAATGATGATTCGCTTAATGTGTTAGAAACTGTTCGGGCGGCTTTAATTAAATATAAGTCGTCTAAAACGCTTGAACCGATTTTTCCACAACCGGTTTATGATCGATATGAACAATGGATTGAAAAACAAAAGCTGATTCGGTTTTCATGGCTTGTGCGCGGTTTTCATGAAAAGCGTTTGGCGGAAACGGTGCGATTTCATTTTTTGATTCATTTGCGGCGTGATCAAGAGGCGTTGCTTAAAATGACTTTGGAGGTGTTGTTAGCATTAGATTATGCTGATTGGTTTTTGTCCATTATTGCTGATTTTAGTACGATTGATCCGGCCGTTTGGGGTGTTAAGAATTTGCGTTGGGTGATGATTGATTCTGAGCCTGTTGCTGCAATTAATCGTGAAATCAATGTGATAGGGGCCGATTGGGTGGCTTTGATTGATGCGGGTGATCGTTTTGAACCCGATAGTTTGTCGATTTGTTGCCGCGCTATTAAGACGCATTCCGATTGGCAATTGATTTATGTGGATGAAGATCGGATTAATGCGGAAGGGGTGCGTTTTGATCCGAAGTTTAAGCCTGATTTCAATTTGGATGGGTTACGGGCGATGCCTTATTTAGGCCGTTTTTGTTTAGTGCGCCGTGAAGCGGTTGAGGCGGTGGGCGGATATGCGTCTTATTGGGCTATGGCATACTATGATATGGCGTTTAGGATATTCGAGCAATATGGTGAGGGGGCGATGGGGCATTTGGCTCAATTGCTTTTTCATCGTTTCGATGTGAATGAGCTGTCTGATAGGGGATTGCTTTCTAAATGGCGGGCGAAAATCAATGCGCCTTCGGATTTGGGAAAGGAGATTGTTGCTCAACATCTTAAACGTCTGGGTATTCAGGCGGCGGTTTATGAGACGGATTGGCCGGATTGCTATTGGATTGATTATCCGGTTCAGTATCCTGCTTGGGTTTCTATTATTATTGCGACGCGCAATAGTGGGCAAGCTTTGCAACGTTGTTTATTGAGCCTTTTTCAGCACACGCATTATGAGCAGTATGAGATCATTGTGGTTGATAATGATAGCGATAATTTGGCGACTTTACATTATCTTGAGACTTTAATGACGGATAAGCGGATTCATGTTTTGCGTTATGCGCTTGAGGGGAATGCGGCGCAATTGAATAATTTTGCAGCGCAACACGCGAAAGGCGAATACTTGCTGTTTTTGAATGACGATGCTGAATTGATTCAGGCGGAATGGTTGCGCCGTTTAGTGGCTTTGATTCAACGTGATGATGTCGGTATTGTGGGGGCGCGTGTGCTTGATGCTGATCATAAGGTGCTTCATGCGGGTTTGATTTTGGGAATCGGTATGGTGGGCATCGCGGGGCAAATCAATCAAGGTTTGGCAAAGCATGATGCGGGCTATTTGGCGCGTAACCAAGTGACGCATACTCTGTCGGCCGTTTCGGATGCGTGTATGATGATTGATAGGGCGTTGTATGAAACGGTTGGCGGTATGGCTGAAGACGGTGTGTTGTTCAATGATGTTGATTTATGTTTGAAGGTGGGTAAGCTGGGTTATAAAATCGTTTGGACGCCACAAGTGACGCTGATTCAGCATGGTTTAGGGAGTTTGGTACGTCATCGTGGGCGTGCGATTCAAAAAACGCAGGTGGAAAATGAAATCGCGGTGATGTATCAGAAATGGTTGCCACAATTATGCCATGATCCGGCTTATAATCCGCATTTAGCTTTAACGGGTAAGGAATGGGAACCAGAAATCGAGATCACTGTGCCTTGGGATGTGAATCTGAAAAGGGCGGCGGATGAGCCGCGTCGCATTGTTGCTTTTCCTTATAATGCTTGGGCAAGTGGGGAATATCGTGTGCGCGCGCCGCTGCGCGCGTTGCATGACGCGGGTGTCGCGCATTATGCTTTGATGCCTAATGATGAGGCGCATCGTGTACCGACGCTGACTGAATTGGAGCGAATGCAGCCTGATATGTTGTTACTCCATAATGCGCTGCATGATGATCACTTGACGGCGTTGGCACAGTATCAGCGTTTTAATCAGGCTTTTAAAGTTTTTGGGCAAGATGATCTGATTTACGCGCTTCCGAAAAACAATCCTTATGCGAAAACGAATTATAAGGATATCAAGCAACGTGTTTATAAAGCCTTGTCTTGTTGTGATCGTTTGATTGTGACAACTGAGCCGTTAGCGGATGCTTATCGTTCTGTTATCAGTGATATTCGCGTGATCCCTAATTATTTAGAACAGCATCGTTGGGCGCATTTGTCTGCGCGACGAGGAGTGGGCCAAAAACCGCGTATCGGTTGGGCCGGTGCGGCACAACATCAGGGCGATTTACAGTTGATGATCCCGGTTGTGAAGGCGTTAGCGGATGAAGTTGATTGGATTTTTTTCGGTTTATGCCCTGAGGCTTTGCGCCCTTATTTGTGCGAATATTATAATATGGTGCCTTTTGCACAGTATCCGACTAAATTGGCGAGTCTGAATCTTGATTTGGCGATAGCGCCTTTAGAACAAAATGCGTTTAATGAGGCGAAAAGCAATTTGCGTTTGTTAGAATATGGCATATTGGGCTATCCTGTGGTGTGTTCCGATATTTATCCTTATCAAAATGCGCCGGTGGCGCGGGTAGCGAATACGCCTGTGGCGTGGATTGAGGCAATTCGCGAACGCCTTTATGATTTGGAGGCGGCTTTTGCCGAAGGCGATCAGTTAAAACAGTGGGTTGTTGAACATTGGCTATTAGATCATCATTTAAATGATTGGGCACTGGCTTTAAATTGTTTTGATTTCAAATCGCCCCTTGATGCGCCTGTTCAAAATGAGGAGCATTTGGATGAACATAGCCAAAAAATTAATCATTTCAATACGTTACACTCTAACCGTTCTCAAACAAGTGAAAAGATTGAACAGGTGAAAGGCTCGGCCCAATCTCTTAGGTGGATTTTTTTATTGGGTTGTCGTCATAGTGGTATTGATTTATTGACGGCTTTATTGCGTGAACATGATTCAATTGCATGGTGTCATGAGAGTGAACGTTTTTTGAAACCTCTTGAGTCTCCTCAACTCAAAATTCCCCAATTTTGGACTGAACAAGAAGCCTTAGTGCGTTTTTTGGCAGAGGATAAACGGCATCGAATTGAACCTCAAACGTGGATACAGTCTTTAGATAAGCCTGATGCTAAGGCTGTATTGGCACAGACTACTGATAACTTGATAGCCAAAATACCTTGGTTACAGCACTCTTTTCCAAAGGCTTATTTTATTTTGATGGTGCGTAATGGGTATACTTGTGCCCTTAAATACCGTGAGGAGGTGCTTAAAGAATACGGTTTACAACCTTTGTTATTGCATCGCGCGGCGCGCCAATGGGCGCGTAGCTTGTTGATATTGCAAGAAGATGCGCCCGATAATGCCCATTTATTCACCCTGCGTTATGAGGATTTAATCGCTGATCCGACTGGCGTGACGAATAAGTTATTTGATTTCATTGGGTTACCGGCTATTGCGCCGCCAGCGCAAATTGTAGCAGCTCAACAGTCAACACGTTTAGCTTCAATCAGTGCTGAACAAAAAGCGGTTATTAATAATGCGGCTCGTGATATGTTGGGATTTTATGGCTATAATCAATTTTGAATAGAACGCTGATTTGACTGATTGTCATGATTAACACTGATTAATTCAAATGACTTATAATTGATAATTGATAATTGATAATTGATAATTGATAACTGATAACTGATAACTGATAGAACGCTGATTTGACTGATTGTCATGATTAGCACTGATTAAAATAGGGTAGGCTAGGGTCTAAGAATCTTATGAAGCCAAAAGTTTATATTGAAACCTCAATACCAAGTTATCTCACGGCACGTCCAAGTAATGATATTCGCGCTATGGCAAACCAAAATGCGACGATTGAATGGTGGGAAAATTATCGTTTTAATTTTGACTTGTTTATCTCAGAATTTGTCATTACAGAAGTGGGGTTAGGTCATCCAGAAGCGGCACAAAGACGACTCTCAGTTATTGCGAATTTACCAGAACTTGTCGTGACTAAAGAGGTGAAAATGCTTGCTAATGCATTGATTACAGAAGGGCCAATTCCAACAAAATCTGAAGTGGATGCTTATCACATTTCAGTAGCAACGATAAATGGTATGGAATATTTGCTCACTTGGAATTGTACGCATATCGCAAATGCCACACTCAAACCCAGAATAGAGGCCATTTGTAGAAAATATGGATTTGAGCCGCCGATCCTTTGTACCCCTCAAGAATTAATAGGAGAGTAAACTATGTGGAAAGATCCTATCGTTGAAGAAATTCGTCAATTACGTGAACAATATGCAAGCCAGTTCAATTATGACATGGATAGTCTATTTCGAGATATACAAAAGCGTCAGGATAAAGCGGGTAAAAAGTTGGTCTCTTTTGCGCCACGAATACCATTTAAAATACCCAGTGCAGGATCGCTACAATATCCAAAAGAGGTATGATCATTACAGCGATCTTGTGGTATAGACGTTAATATCAGTAAAACTCAAAACTGGCGTGAACATTGACTGTTCATTTTTCACATTTAGCTTCGCTGGCCTTCGGCTCACACTAATGTTTCGCTTCGCTATACATTAGCGTGAAATACAGTTTCGCTTCGCTGTACTTTTGCGTGAGCCTTCAAAAGTTCAGGTGTCCAGAATTTATCTATTTTTGGCCTTGGGCAACTTGGGCAACTAGACTGCGTTGTTGCATGGTACGATTTATCGCGGCCGACTTCATGATATGAAAGACGGCCTGGCAGGCGAAAGCTTTCGCCTGTCAGGTTGGATGAATAGGTTTGTCCCTTTTCTGTTATGTAAGAAAAAAGAATAAAAATAAGTAGTTGATTTTGTTAAATATTTTTGAATGTCCCGTTGTTCAGTTTTAGAGGTCAATATGGGTGAAATGAGTGTTCAATTGTTCAATTTTAAAATATCAACTAGGGGCC
>QNEL01000384.1 GCA_003645185.1 Candidatus Parabeggiatoa sp. nov. 3 | reverse complement strand
GCCCCTACAGTGATATTGGTGTAAGGGCGAACCGGTGTGTTCGCCCAAGAGTCCACAGTAATATTGGGTGTAGGGGCGAACCTGTGTGTTCGCCCAAGAATCAGTCTGCGTAACATCAGTTAAGAAGTTTCGCTTCGCTAAACTTCTTAAGTGAAATGTGAAATACAAACTGAACAAAATACCTGCCACTTGAGCTAAAGTCATTTGACTTTAGCTAACGATTAGCGTACTCAAAAATTTATAATTTGTCAAGAAAATAGTTAACTCTATATTTCATTTGAGACTTATTTTTGTTAAAGTTTATTAATATTTGTTGAGCCTCAGGTTTACTATGCATAAACCCCATTCCTTAATGAACCATAAACGTCGCTTTGTTCATGAACGAAGTTACCCCATTAAAAATGAGTTTTGCTTGAGGCTCATTTAATAGACTTGTCCCTTCGATGATCAAGTTTTTGCTTCAAAAAACGTGAGCCTCGAAAACTTGACACTTTCATCAATAACTTAGCTTAGAAAGGGACAAGTCTAATAAACACATAAGAACCTTTTCATCTGAAGTTTAAAACATGATTTCTCTCCTAAAATTAAAATTAACACAAAGGTTAAGGTTTTTAATTCACAATTTGAGGCCTCAAACTGTTGCCTCAATTCACAATTATGAGAGCATGGCAAACACATTAGCACAATCGCCTTACAAATGGCTACAAGACCTTGAACGGCGTGCATTACTACGGGCGAAGGGATTACCCCGTTATGAAAAAGTTGAGCAAATTTGGCGAGGTATTGCCTTTGTACTCGAAGAAACTTATTTAGTCACGCCCCTTAATGAGATACGCGAAATTCTTCATTATCCCGGCCGTTTAGCTAAAGTGCCGGGGGCCAAATCATGGGTTAAAGGTTTAGCTAATATTCGTGGGTTACTATTACCTGTAATTGATTTGAAGGCCTGTTTGGAGGGCAATCCCATTTCCCTCCATGGCCGCTCTCGCATTTTAATTATTAACCAAGCCGGGATCGATGCTGGATTGCTGGTTGATGACGTACTTGGCATAAAAATTTTTCCTGAGCATCATCGAGATTTGGATACACCCTGCTCTGAAGCGGCATACGCCCCCTTTACTCAGGGTCTGTTCACATCCGAGGAAGTCACTTGGACTGTGTTTGACATGCAAAAGCTCGCAGAGAGTGATTTATTTCTCAATGCAGCCCTTTAACATTCGAGCTTCAAGTTATTGTTTAAAAAACTTGAAGCTCGAACCGAAGGTAGAGCAAAATCAGATCGTCGCGGATATACTGTTCACCATCACACAAGCGCTTTTACTGAAAAGGAAAAATCTCCGATATTCCTATTGAAGGGGATGGAACTATTTTTCACGCAGCTTCGTTGCGCGTAACGAGACACAGCGATGAAAAGTTAATCACCTTTATGTAGCGAAGTCAAAAAAAAGCGCAAATGATTTTGATGCTAAGTATGTAGGTCAACAAAAGTTTTTTAACAAAATTCTTATATATAGAGGCTCTTGCAAAACGGAAACGCCCAACCATAAATCAATAACTTACAAGTACCTAATGACCTGTAAGTCATTGATTTCTCGTTTATGCCTAGAATTTTGCAAGAGGCTCTATAGAAAATGTTAAAAGATTTATGTGTCCCTACTTATAACAGAGCGACTCTCAAGAGATGATTGATAACTGATTTCTTTCTTTGCCCCAGTTTTTTAACAAAAACTGTAGTAAAGAACTGATTTCCCTGCTATCAGTTTTCGCTAGGCAAAAACGGCAACAAAGAACTGATTTCTTTGCCCTTTGCAAAAACGGGAGCAAAGAATTGATAACTGATAATTGATAAGGTAATGGATATGAAATTGTCTTTTAAATCACTGGGGACGGCGAATACATGGCTTTTTATCGTGATTGGAGGTTTAGTGTTATCGTTTGTGTTGACGATTGCAACCTTTACCTTAGTTGCCATTGATAACAAGTATGATGAGGAGTACTTAGGATATGTGACCCAACTACGTTTGCTGTCACAACAAATCACCCAATATGCCTCACGGGCTGCAAAAGGTGAGGAGTCTGGTTTTAATAACATTGCAAAGGCACGGGCAGATTACAAAAACGACCTAGAGCGGGTATCTAATGGTAATCCTGAATCTGGTATGCCCGCTACCCCACCAGCTGCTGAATTAGCTTTGACGACTTTGAAATCATTATGGGCGAATGCACAATCTAATACGGATGCCAATATTCAAAAATTACTAGAGACTAAAGATGCGGTCACACGTCTGTATGGTGAGTTTACCGCACTTAGGGAGGTGACCGTTGACATTGTTAAAAAAACAGAGTATCTGATTAACCTGATGGTTTTGGAAAAAGCCTCTCAATTTCAGATGCAATTGGCAACACGTCAGTTGATGTGGCTTGAGCGTATCTCGCAAAGTATAAGCATGTCTTTTATCAAGGATTCTGAAAAAGCGATGAGGGCTGAGGGGCAATTGGATGATGCCATCACTCAATTTAATGATGCTTTGTCAATTTTAATGGATGGCAGCGATGAAGAAGCGCCAGTAAATATTCCCCCTGTCAGTTCCGAACAGGTTCAAGCCGTTATTGAAGATTTAACGGCTTTATTTGGCGAACGCATTGATAAAATTGATTTTTTTTTGGATAAAGCCGAAAATTTGTTTACAGCAAAAGATGCTTTACAAGCGATCCTGGATTTGAATCCACAAATCTTAGATAGCGTGGAAAATCTCGAAAAAGCTTATATTCAGGCATCTAAAGAGCGGTTTATTTCGCCGTTTTTGGGCAATGCTTTGGCTGTGTTTGTATTTTTTATGCTTGTAGTGTTAGTTTCTCTGATTCTCCGCCTTAATAAGGCGCGGGCTTTGGAAACCAAACAACGTTTGGATGAAACACAAAAGTCCCAACAACGTAATCAAGAAGCTATTTTACGCCTATTGAGTGAAATTTCTGATTTGGCCGATGGTGATTTGACGGTGAACGCTACTGTGACAGAAGATTTTACGGGGGCTATCGCAGATGCTATCAATTTTTCGATTGAAGCACTTAGAGATTTAGTTGTTGGTGTTAATAAAACAGCAGTGCAAGTAACAGCAGCCGCTCATAGTACCCGGAAGACGGCTGGACAGTTGACTCAGGCTAGTGAGCGACAAGCTCAGCAAATTGCTAAGGCGGGACAAGCTATTATCGGGATGGCTAATTCTGTCAAAAAAGTGTCGGCAAATGCCGTCGAATCTGCGGATGTTGCTAAGAAGTCGGTGGACATTGCCAGTAAAGGTGCCAAAGTTGTGCAAGATACGATTGTCGGGATGGACACTATTCGTGAACAGATTCAGGAGACTTCCAAACGAATTAAACGTTTAGGTGAAAGCGCACAAGAGATTGGTGAAATTGTAGGGCTTATTGATGACATTGCTGACCAAACTAATATTTTGGCTTTGAATGCGGCGATTCAGGCAGCGATGGCCGGTGATGCTGGGCGAGGCTTTGCAGTCGTTGCCGATGAGATTCAGCGTTTAGCTGAGCGTTCTGGTAATGCGACTAAACAAATTGATGCCTTAGTAAAAACCATCCAAGGTGATACTAACGAAGCGGTCAGTTCAATGGAACAAAGTACCACAGGTGTTGTTTCTGGCGCTAAAATTGCACAGAGAGCAGGTGAGGCTTTGACAGAAATTGAAAAAGTTTCGGTGCAGTTGGCAGGTCAAATTGAAAATATTTCCCAAACATCACGTACTCAGGCGGCGGTGGCTTCAAATATTTCGGGTACGATGACGATTATTCAGGAAATTACAACTCAAACTTCCAGTGGCACCAATGAAACCGCAGCCTCCATCGAACGATTGGCTATGCTGGCTAATGATCTGAAGAAGTCTGTGGCAGGTTTCAAATTGCCAGTAGATGAGCAGCAAGCCATTGAGGAGATGGGCGGTTCTTTGTAGGGTACTTAGACGCTTAGTTATAACCCACCATCAGTTTTAAATTTTTGAATTTCACGCGCTTTGTACAGCTTCGCTATACAAAGCGCGTGAAAGCCTGATTTCTTTCGCGGCAAAGTGTTAAAAAAACGTCAGTCGCAAGAGCATCGTATCAAAACCTATTAAGCAGAAACGATAAAACAATAACTTACCCCCCCTGAAAAAAGTTTATACGCCTTTCAAAAGTTGATTACGTCGGCGTTTTGCAAGTACAGATCGAGGCATTTAAATGACTATACTGCAACTCCCGCAAAAGGTTTTAAAAACTTTTTCAACCTAATAAGGGAAGCTACGTTAATCCTTTTGAATCACGAATCACGAATCACGAATGAACGCCTATCATTCACAATTAACAATTCACAATTAAAATGAAATATTCGGCCCTGACTTGGGTAAAAGCAACGATTGATGAAAGTCTTAAGCAAACGCGCCAAGCGTTAGAACAATTCGTTGAATATCCTAGCGATACCTCACCGTTACAACAATGTGCTGTATGGTTACATGAAATACAGGGTGCGCTTAGTGTACTAGAATTGCAAACAGCCGCTTTGCTAGTCCAAAATGTTGAATTAACAATTAAATCTTTGCTGGCCGGTAAAATTGAGAACAATGAATCAACTTATGATGTCTTGATGCGTGCTTTGATTCAATTGCCCAATTATTTGGATCATCTTGCGATTGTTCAGCGTGATATACCACTGGCATTATTACCGTTACTGAATGATTTACGTTCCAAGCGAAAACAAGCCGCGTTGGCCGCTAATACTTTATTTACACCAGATTTGTCAGTGACTATTCCTAAACAAAAGACGGTGAATTTGCCCAATGAGAATCTCAAAAAATATATGCAGCAAATGCGGCTAGCTTACCAAAAAGGTTTAGCCACCCTAATTAAAAATCCTAAGCAACCTCAAGAGGGCTTGAAATTTATTTACACTGTAATGCAACGCTTACAACAAGCAACAGGCCAAGCCCCTGTCAGCAAAGTCTGGTGGGTAACCGAAGGTATTGTTGAAGCTTTGCTGCAAAAAGGCTTGGCACTTAATAAAACTCTTCTTAATTTACTCAAACAATTAGATACCTTGATCAATCAGGCTGCACAACATGGTAATGCTGCTTTACGCCTATTTCCACCTAAAGCTTTATTAAATAATTTGCTCTACTTTGCCGCGCAGGCACGTTCTAAAGGTAAACAAATCACTGCGGTTAAAACGATTTTTCAACTGAATGATTATTTTCCCCCAGAAAGTGCGTTAGCAGCTGCAAGATTAGAGTTTGAAGGGCCAGATATTGAATTGATGAAAGTGGTCGTCGCTTTGATCAAGGATGACTTTGCTCGCGTCAAAGAAACTTTAGATATATTTAATCGGGCCGACAATCCCTCAGTGACAGAACTCAGTCCCTTAATCACTTTGTTGCGCGATATGGCGAATACCTTGGGATTACTAGGATTGACGATACAACGTAAATCTATGCTAGAACAAGCAGCCCTGATTCTTGATATGAGTGAAGGCCGTAAACCCGCCAATCTGTCAACTTTACTTAAAACGGCAAATGCTTTGCTGAAAATCAATGCGGCTGTGGATATTTTGGCGGTGCAAGGTGTGCATGCGAGACAACGCTTACAACAAAGCCCTAATACTGATTTTTCCGAGACACCTCAGTTTGGTATTGTACTTAGTGTAGTTGTTGACGAAGCGAAAACGGAATTAGCTCAGGTTATTCAACCTTTAGTGACTTTTATTGATTCAGGTACACAAGATGATAGTTTGTTAGAAGTGCCAGGCCGTCTTAAACAAGTAGAAGGCTTTTTAGCCATTGCCTCTCATATTCGTGCGGCTAATCTGTTGGCACGGTGTAATAAATACATAGAAAAAGTGTTTATTAAGGAGGCCACAGTACCAGCTTTGCCCCTACTAAAGGCCTTAGCAGATGTTTTAATTGGTATTGAACTTTATTTAGACACCCTCGCTGGCAATCCTATGGATGCTGATGATATTCTGAATGTGACTGAGAAAAGGTTATCAGCACTCAGTAAGTCATGACATCATTCAATGATGAATAATGAATTATTTCACGCTTTCACGCAGCGAAGTTTAGCGAAGCTGTACCTCGAAAAAGTATTTTTAAAAAACTTCTTAACTGATGTTACGCACTCAACTTCTGTGTCTATTCAAACACTTAAAAATCTGAATGTCTATTTTTTAAATTTATTTTTAAAATCAATAAGTTATTATATTTATTAATTAACGCGCTGTAGAGACGCGATGCCTCGCGTCTCTGGCCTCGCGTCTCTGGCCTCGCGTCTCTAACCGCGCGTCTCTGGCCGCGCGTCTCTGGCCTCGCGTCTCTAACCGCGCGTCTCTGGCCGCGCGTCTCTGGCCTCGCGTCTCTGGCCGCGCGTCTCTGGCCGCGCGTCTCTGGCCGCGCGTTTCTGGCATTGATTTGCTATGCAGAGCCGACTGGCACATCACGTTTCTGGCATTGATTTGCTATGCAGAGCCGACTGGCAGATTGATTAACTTTTGAGCCCGTTTTTTATCAAAAAAAGAATCAGGGTGCGTAACATCAGTTCTTAAGTGAAATAGACTTGTCCGTAAATAAATTTTTGCTTAATAAAAACAAATTTTCACGCAAAAGTTTTGCGCGCAAAACTTTATTTAGCTTCGCTGATCTTCGATTCACGCTGAAGTTTAGCGTAGCCCACCTTCGGTTCGCTACACTTCAGCGTGAAATCGTGAAAGCGTGAAATGTGAAAAGTTAAATTCACAAAACACTTCATCCGACAACTCTAATGATGAATTGTTCAATTCAATATCAAGTCATAATTCATAATTCATCATTGAATAATTCATCATTAAGTCGTCCCCTCAAATGCCATTAACAGAAAATGCGATATCGTAGTACAAAGCGCCGTACTTTGTACACAGATGCCAACCTCTACATAATTTCACCCGATATCGTAGGAACAAACTGCTATGTTTGCCCTTTCAAACAAAACCCCATCATTTTTTCTCTCCCCTTAACTCTGTTACAATCTGCAAAGTTTAGTAGATTTGGTTTAAAATAGCTTATGTAAATAGCTTATGTGCATAATAGCGGCCCTTTAGCCCTATCAATGTATTACCTTTGCATCATCATTTTTAAAGCCTATCCAACATTTTCACCTGTGACCAATTGCTTCGTTTTGAATTGTTATAGTTGCAAAATCTATAGAAAAATAGAGTTTCTAATATAGGAATCAATGGAGTCCAAACTTTCATTTGGGCATTTCCAATAGAAATCTTGAACTCCTATTTACACTTGTCTATAGAACAAATAAAGTTTTACAATACCAAATGGACTTAAAAAATGTGAAAATGAAATAAGGAAGTGCTATAAAAAATTTCAAAGTGTCTGTATTAGTGTATATACTCTTACTTAAAAACGCCAAAACCACCAAAAATCAGTAGAATTAGTTATGTTTAAGGGGTAAGCTCCCTAGGTCACAAAAACGACTTGTGACTTTTTTATATAATACACAATAGATTTTGAAGATAATCTCATGTTTTATTATAAGTCTAAGATTTTACCAGTATGACATTTTAATACTGAACCATTAATATCTTGCTTTGAAGGCTATCATCCCT
>QNEL01000383.1 GCA_003645185.1 Candidatus Parabeggiatoa sp. nov. 3 | reverse complement strand
TAAAAATTGTAAAATGTCATTGCCTGAAATGTCAGGCTTCGGATAATGCTTTGTTTCATAGTTTTCAATTAAAAGACAGAGCGTTTCCATTAAACTTGATAAGGGATGTGTTTTATTGTCGCCAACTATATCAATTAATTTTTAAGCCTAGTTTTCTTGAATAGGTTTTCTTGAATAGTCTTGCATTTATTTTTTCTTTTAGAATAATGACATATTATATAAACGCAAAAGGCGCAAAAGGCGCAAAAGGCGCTTATCACTTTGCGTCTCTTGCGTCTCTTGCGCCTCTTGCGTTAAAAAAAGATCGTTTAAGAAATCGGTGATATTACAAAGCGATTACATCACTGGCACTTTCGATTGAACAATATGTTGCAATAAATTCTGCACAGTGGCATCCATGACTTCTAACATGGGCGCGGGCCAAATACCAAATAATAAGACGACTATGGCTAAAACCGTTAGAATGAGGGTTTCACGTCGATTGATATCTTTTAGGCCGGCAACGCCGTCATTCGCCACTTTCCCAAAAATCACTCGTTTCACCATCCATAAAGTGTAGGCTGCGCCTAAGATCATAATAGTGGCGGCCGCAAAGGCTATCCAAAAATGGGCTTGGAATGAGGCCAAGATGACTAAAAATTCACCTACAAATCCAGAGGTTGCGGGTAGGCCTGAGTTCGCCATGGCGAACAACACTGCGAATAGCGCAAAGCGGGGCATGGTGTTAGCGACACCGCCGTAGTCGCCAATTTGGCGACTGTGTAAGCGATCATAGAGTACGCCGACACAAAGAAATAAGGCCCCTGAAATAAAACCGTGTGATATCATTTGCACCATGCCCCCTTCCATTGCCATCACGCCGCCATCTATTGAGCCCGTGTTGTTGTAAATCATAAACCCAATGAAAAAGCCTAATGTGGCAAATCCCATGTGGGAAATAGAAGAATAGGCGATCAATTTTTTCATATCTTTCTGCACGATGGCGACGAAAGAAATGTAGATAATCGCAATTAATGAGAGGGCTATGATCAACCAATCTAATTCGCGGCTGGCATCGGGGGTGATGGGTAAGCTAAAGCGTAAAAAGCCATAACCGCCCATTTTTAACATCAGCGCCGCTAGAATCACCGATCCGCCTGTTGGGGCCTCAACGTGGGCATCGGGTAACCAAGTATGTACTGGCCACATCGGCACTTTCACGGCAAAGGCGATTAAGAACGCTATGAAAATCCATTTTTGCGCGTCTAGCGCAATTGGCATGGCGTGGTAGTCTAATATGCTAAAACTACCCGATTGTGAATAGAGATATAATAAGGCCACTAGCATCAACACGGAGCCTAAAAAGGTGTAGAGGAAAAACTTGATGGTGGCGTAGACGCGCCGTGGGCCGCCCCATACCCCAATGATGATAAACATGGGTATCAGCATGGCTTCCCAAAAGACGTAAAATAAAATCGCGTCTAGGGAAGAAAATACGCCATTCATCAGGCCTTCCATGATCAAAAAGGCAGCCATGTATTGCGCGGGTTTATACTTGATCACTTCCCAGCCGGCTAAGATGACTAACACGGTTGTGAACGTGGTGAGTATAATTAAAGGCATGGAGAAACCATCCACGCCTAAGTGATAATTAATGCCAAAGGCCGGAATCCACGCGAGTTGCTCAGTGAATTGCATGGCCGCTGTGCTGGTGTTAAATTCAAAATACAGCGGTAAGGACAATAAAAAGGTGAGTAATGATACCGTTAAGGCAATCGGCCGTGCGCTGGCCGCCTGTTTGTCTCCGACAATGAGTACCCATATTCCACCGAGAATGGGTAACCAAATCAGTACACTTAGTATGGATAAATCTGTCATATCAGTTGTCAGTTATCAGTTATTGGACTTATGAAAAATGAAAAAGCTATAGTAATCTATTGGATGTTGAAATGGATGGGTTTTAAATCAATGATCAATTATCAATTATCAATGATCATATCCGTTTTTAATTGATATCAAGTGATTCGCACGATGCTCATTTTTAACATCTTGTTAGATTACTACAGAATTGATTAAATATTGTAGTGATCAAACAGGATGTTAAACGGGAAATTAAAAAATCAATAGAACGCTGATGACGCTGATCTATCATGATTTACACTGATATTCATAGATTGACATAAATCTAATAAGATTTAATCAGCGTAAATCATGACAATCAGCATTTCACGCTTTATTTTTTGCGCGCAAAAAATAAAGCGTGAACCGAAGAGAGGCTTCGCTAAATATCAGCGTTCTATCAAGTTGATTAAATATGTTCTAAAATGACAAACCATTTGGGGTTGTTGTGTCATCTTACTGAGTTGTGTAGTGTAAAACAAGATATCTAGTTGTTCTCAAACTTTAGATGTGGAAGGGTTTAAGTGACGATCTTTACATTAATTGCCAAAATCCGTGATAATGTGCAACTCACTCTTACCACCTATCCGTTTTTTGAAAAGTGAGTACAGCGAAACTTCGGCTTAGCTTCGCTAATTACGGGCAAATAAACTAATAGCTCATTGATATTGTTAGGTTTATTCGTTTATCCCTGTAATTAGCTTCGCGATCTTCGTTTCGTTGTACTAATTTAATCTATTATATTAATATAGTAACACAATACACAAACACCGTTCATTTTTCATTTTTCCAAAAAGTCTCTTGGACACAGGAAAACATTTAGGTTGATAAAAAATAATGGTAACAATTGAAATAGACGGTAAACCTTACCAAGCTGAAGCCGGTCAAATGTTGATTGAAATAACGGATGCGAATGGGATCGATATCCCTCGTTTCTGTTTTCATAAAAAATTGTCGGTGGCGGCTAATTGCCGAATGTGCTTGGTTGATGTCGAAAGAGCGCCGAAACCGATGCCGGCCTGTGCTACACCGGTTATGGACGGGATGAAGGTGTTTACGCGCTCTGAAAAAGCACTCACGGCCCAAAAATCGGTGATGGCATTTTTGCTGATAAATCACCCTTTAGATTGTCCCGTTTGTGATCAGGGCGGTGAGTGTGAGTTACAAGATATCGCTTTGGGTTATGGCCAGGATATCTCGCGTTATCAGGAAGGTAAGCGTGTCGTATTCAGTAAAAACTTGGGGCCATTGATTGCCACTGATATGACGCGCTGTATTCATTGCACCCGTTGTGTGCGTTTTAGTCAAGAAATCACTGGTCTTCAGGAAATGGGGATGCCTGGGCGTGGTGAACATACTCAAATTGGGACGTATGTCGAAAAAAATGTCGCCTCTGAATTATCAGGCAATATGATCGATTTGTGTCCCGTTGGGGCATTGACTTCTAAACCCTTCCGTTTTAGTGCGCGCGCTTGGGAAATGCAGCAATATGATACGATTGCACCACATGATGCCCTAGGTTCTAATCTTTCAGTGCATATTCGTCGCAATCAAGTGATGCGCGTAGCACCGAAAGAGAATGAAGCCATTAATGAAGTGTGGATTTCTGATCGGGATCGCTTTAGTTATGAAGGTTTAACGGCCGATGATCGTTTAACCACGCCCATGATTAAAATAGAGGGCACTTGGCAAAGTGCTGATTGGGAAAAAGCGTTAGCGTTCGCGGCTGAAGGCTTGAAGCGTACTCTGGATGCCCATCAAAATACCTCAATTGGTGCCTTAGCCTCGCCCACAGCGACTGTCGAAGAATTGTATTTATTACAAAAATTGATGCGCGGTATCGGTAATCAAAATATTGATCATAGACTGCGTCAAGTGGATTTCAGTGATCAAGATGAGGCCCCCTTATTTCCTTATTTGGGTCAAGCGATTGCCGATTTTGAACAGTGTGATAGTGCTTTAGTGATTGGCTCGCATCTTCGCAAAGAGCAACCGTTGCTGAATCATCGCTTGCGTAAAGCCACTTTACGTGGTGCAAAAGTGATGTTGTTCAATCCTATAGATTATGAATTTAATTTTCCCATTGCGGAAAAAATGATTGTCGCACCGATGGATTTTGTGGATAATTTAGCGGGGATTGCTAAAGCCTTATTGGCAGAACAGCAAAGCGGATTGGTTCCAGGCAATATGGCGACGTTATTGGCAGACGTATCAGTCAATGACAGTCAACGTGCAATGGCACAATCTCTACAAACGGGTGATAAGCGGATAGTGTTATTAGGTAATATAGCGACAGCACATCCACAGTTTTCAGTCATTCGCGCTTTAGCGGCAACGATTGCTAAATTGAGTAATGCCACATTAGGCTATTTGGGAGAAGCGAACAATACTGCAGGGGCTTGGTTAGCGGGTGTCTTACCCCATCGCGGGCCGGCTGGCATGCCGAACAAGACGGCAGGATTGGATGCAAAGACTATGCTCACTGAAGGCCTGAAAGGTTATATCTTATTGGGATTGGAACCTGAATTGGACAGTTGTGATGGTGCAGCCGCGATAGCGGCGCTGAACAAAGCAGATTTTGTTGTCTCGTTAAGCGCCTACCAGACTCCAACAATGGAAACTTATGCCGATGTGATCTTGCCAATCGCTTTATTTGCAGAAACATCAGGGACTTATGTCAATGGTGAAGGGTTATGGCAAAGTTTTACTGGGGCAATCAGCCCACCTGGTGAAGCTCGTCCAGCATGGAAAATTTTACGGGTTTTAGGTAATCTATTTGAGTTTGAAGGATTTAATTACATGGCCTCCGATCAAGTGCGCGATGAATTGCGTCAACTCGTCGGTGATAAAACGGCCAATAATAGAGGAGGCTGGCAAGTCCCAGAAAGTTTAACCTTGAATGAAGCTTCAGGATTGCAACGCATCACAGAAATGCCGATTTATGCTGTTGATCCTTTGGTTCGTCGTGCCAGTGCATTGCAAAGCACACAGGATGCTAAAATAGCAGAGGGTGTACATCTCAATGCTAAGGCCTATCAAAATCTAAGCGAAGCACCTGAAGTCCAAGTTCAATATAATGGTACACAGGTGACTTTACCCATGGTACTTGATGATCGCGTACCTGATGACTGTGTTTTAATTTACGCTGGACAAAGGGCTAACCTTGAATTAGGGGCTTGGCATGGACAAATGGAACTCAGTTCTGCGACTTAATTAATAAGTTTTGATTTTTTAAAAGGTTACTTAGACTGATAACTGATAACTGATAACTGATAACTGATAACTGAATCATGGAAGCCTTGCGTTATTTGATTACGACAGTGGTTTTGATTTTAATCATTGTTATACCCTTAATGCTGTGTGTCGCCTACTTGACTTATGCAGAACGCAAAATCATAGGCTACATGCAAGTACGTATTGGCCCAAATCGGGTTAATTTCTGGTCGGCCCTACCCATCATAAGCAAATGGCGCGGTTTTGGACAACCGATTGCCGATGCCGTCAAGTTGATGTTTAAGGAAATTGTCATTCCTTCAAATGCCAACCGTTTTTTGTTTGTGATTGCCCCCATGTTAGTCATGGCACCCGCTTTAGCGGCCTGGGCCGTGATACCTTTCGCAGACGGTTGGGTACTGTCTGATATCAATGCCGGCTTGCTATACATCCTCGCCATGACTTCTATTGGCGTGTATGGTGTTATCATTGCCGGATGGGCTTCTAATTCTAAATACGCCTTTTTAGGCGCACTGCGCTCAGCAGCCCAAATTGTCTCTTATGAAATCGCAATGGGCTTCGCCCTAGTCGGTGTCTTGATGGCCGCAGGGAGCTTAAACCTTGGCGAAATAATCGCCGCCCAACAGGGCAGCGTTTTGCATTGGTTTTGGTTGCCATTGCTACCCTTATTTATCGTGTATTTTATTTCCGGTGTCGCCGAAACCAACCGCGCCCCCTTTGATGTCGCAGAAGGCGAATCAGAAATCGTCGCCGGTTTTCATGTCGAATATTCAGGGATGCTATTTGCCGTCTTCTTTCTAGCGGAATATGCCAACATGATTTTAATCGCAGCCTTAGCAACCATCATGTTTTTAGGCGGCTGGTTATCCCCTTTTCAAGGCATACCTTACATAGAAGACTTATTTTCTTGGGTACCCGGAATATTCTGGTTTTTCGCTAAAGTTTCTATTTTCTTATTCTTTTTCCTCTGGATACGGGCCACTTTTCCACGTTACCGTTATGATCAAATCATGCGTTTAGGCTGGAAAGTGTTTATCCCCATTACCTTAGTGTGGATAGTCGTGTTGGGTTTATTGATATTAATGAAACTGCCACCGTGGTTTGCGTGAGGTGAACATGAAAAATGCCATTGCCAATTACATCAAAACCCTGTTTTTGTGGGAACTGATTAAAGGACTCAGGCTAACGGGTCGATATTTATTTGAAAGAAAAATCACGGTGCAATACCCTGATGAAAAAACACCGCAATCACATCGTTTTAGAGGACGACATGCGTTACGCCGCTATCCTAATGGCGAAGAACGTTGTATAGCCTGTAAACTGTGTGAAGCGGTGTGCCCGGCCTTAGCCATTACCATTGAAGCGGCCCCCCGTGAAGACGGGACACGCCGTACTACCCGTTATGACATTGACTTAACTAAATGTATCTTTTGTGGATTCTGTGAAGAATCCTGTCCAGTTGATTCTATTGTTGAAACACGGGTTTTTGAGTACCACGGAGAACAACGTAGTGATTTAGTGATGACTAAAGCAAAACTCTTAGCAGCAGGTGACGAGCTAGAACAGCAATTAGCTGCTGATAGAGGCCTCGATGCGGTTTATCGCTAAATCATCCCGTTTGTGTTGTTTACTTTAAGGAGGATCGAGCTATGCAATCGTTTCTCAAAACGCTCTTGTTTGCCATTATACTGGTTCTGTCTGTGACAGCACACTCAGAAACCGTTAAAAAGTTTTATGAAAGTGGTGCTGTGCATTTTGAATACAACTATCTGAATGGCAAATTGCAAGGCCAGTCCAAAGAATATTACGAAACTCGTGAGATCAAATCTGAGTATCTCTATCGTTCTAGCAAATTGATTGCCAAGAAGGACTATCGCCACAATGGCGATCTACAGTACGAACTCAAGTATGAAGACGGTATCAAGTATGAAACGGAGATACACTATTACGCAACGGGTGAACTGTTCCGTCAACGTACTTTAGTGAATGGCAAACGTGAAGGGCTAGAAATTGACTTTTATCGAAGTGGCCAAAAGAAAGCCGAACGAAATTACATCAACGGCAAAAAAGAAGGCAGTGCTAAGGGGTTCCATATAAATGGCAAGGTGCAAGGGGATTGGATCTTTGAAAATGGTGAACCCGTGTCTGCCACCATTTTTTATAGCACCGGGGACATCTGGCTAATACACAACGATTTTGACGATCGTGGTCGCTTAAACGGAGTCAGCAAGGAATATGACAAAGAAGGTAACCTCATGGCACTCCGGTATTACAAAAATAACGACATGGTCAAAAGAAAGCGAGTGAGCAAATGGTGGGGTTGGTTGTGGTGGTGGTAGGCCTCAAAAATCAATGCCCCTTTTGATGGGGCAACCACAAGGGATTGCCCCTATACTGCACGCGGGCACAATTTAAACTTTTAAAAGCTTTCCCGATGGCATAAAGTACAAAGGCAAATCAATCAGAAAAAGATTAAAAAGCACAACCCCGTAGGGGTTGAATGTGAATAGCCCCAGGTGGCAACCTGGGGTTGCCAAAAG
>QNEL01000382.1 GCA_003645185.1 Candidatus Parabeggiatoa sp. nov. 3 | reverse complement strand
TTCAGGTATTTAAAAAAAACAGAAAGGGGGCAACCACAAGGGATTGCCCCTACAGAATGTCATGTAGGGGCAATCCCTTGTGGTTGCCCTTTGTTGTAAAATACCTGTTTATTTGTGCTTCAGCAAAGATGGTGGGCAAGTTCGTTTCGACGAAGTCGAAACGAACTTACCCACCCTACATGTTTTTCAAAACCCGATAGCTTTCCCTTTACCACAACAACTTAGCCACTTCGCTATATTCCTTTACAAACTGCACATTCACACCTTCCCGTACATTGTCAGGCAATTCGTCAAAATCGCGTTTATTCGCTTCTGGCATAATCAGATCAAAAATCTTAATCCGCCTAGCGGCAATCACTTTTTCACGAATACCGCCTACCGGTAACACTTGTCCGGTTAAGGTTAATTCACCCGTCATGGCAATTTCTTTTTCTATTTTTTGCCCTTTTGCTAAAGATAATAAGGAACTGGCCATGGTAATCCCAGCACTTGGGCCATCTTTAGGCGTGGCACCTGCTGGAACGTGTAGGTGGATAAAGGCTTTTTCAAAAAGGCTTTTCTCGATATCAAACGTTTCACATTGCGATACCACGTAAGTGTAAGCAATCTCGGCCGATTCTTTCATCACATCACCTAATTGTCCAGTCAGCTTAAAGCCGCGAGTATAGTGGTGACTACAACTCGATTCAATGCTTAAGGTGGCACCACCCATCGGTGTCCAAGCTAAACCAGTCACCACACCCACACCTTTTATCGCCTTTTCATTTTCAAACACGGGTTTGCCTAAATAGTCTGATAACTGCTCTAGGGTGACTTCGATAGGCGTTGTTGCCCCTTCTAGCAATTTGAGGGCGACTTTGCGGGCAATCGTGCCGATGCGTTTTTCCAAGTTACGCACCCCAGCTTCCCGGGCGTAGTCTTCAATGATGCGAGATAAGATTTCATCTCGGAAGATTAATTGTTCAGCTGTCATACCTGATTTTTCTAATTGGCGGTTGAGCAAGTGTTTTTTAGCAATGAGCAGTTTTTCACTGGCGATATAACCCGACAATTTGATCATTTCCATGCGATCCAGCAGCGGTGCCGGTATCGTATCGGTTTGATTCGCAGTACAAATAAACAATACCTTGGAGAGATCAAAACGGACATCAAGGTAATGATCAAGAAAATCAACATTTTGTTCAGGATCAAGAACTTCCAACAGGGCTGAAGCGGGATCGCCACGATATGATGCCCCGATTTTGTCAATTTCATCCAACATGATAACCGGGTTAGCGTATTCAACTTCTTTCATCGCTTGGAGGAATTTACCCGGCATAGCGCCGATATAAGTACGTCTATGACCTTTAATTTCTGCCTCATCATGGATGCCACCAACGGAAAAACGGAAGAATTCACGGCCGACAGCCGTTGCAATAGAACGCCCTATGGACGTTTTACCTACACCAGGCGGCCCAATTAACAATAAAATTGTACCATTAATACTCCCCTTTAGCTTGCCAACCGCTAAAAATTCCATAATACGATCTTTAACATCTTCTAAACCTTCATGATCGCTATCCAGCACCTCCCGTGCATGCTTAATGTCCAGCTTGTCTTCAGAAAATTTGCCCCACGGCATTAAAGTGAGCCAATCCAGATAATTACGAGTGATGCCATACTCTGGCGAACCGACTTCCAAAACGGACATTTTATCCATTTCATCATCAATACGTTTCTGTGCCGCTTTTGAAAGAGTGAGTGTTTTCAAACGTTCCTTGAATTTCTCAGTTTCTGCCGTGCGATCATCTTTTTCTATACCGAGTTCCTTTTGGATCGTTTTAAGTTGCTCGCGCAAGAAAAAATCGCGCTGGTGTTTTTCCATTTTGTCTTCGACTTGCCTGCGAATTTCAACTTGCGCTTTAGCCTGTTGTAGTTCTTTATTGAGCAGCAACAAGACTTTTTCCAGTCGGCTCAAAATAGGCGTTGTATCCAAAATGTCCTGTAATTCCGTTTTGTTAGCCGTCGTCAAACTGGCGGAAAAATCGGCTAAGGGAGACGGATCTTCAGGACTCGAACGCTGAAGAAATATCTTGAGTTCCTCGTTATACAGCGGATTAAGCGGCAATAACTCTTTAATGGTATTAATAACCGCTAAAACGTAGGGCTTGATTTTCTCGGTAGATTCCGTTCGAAGTTCAGGATAATAGATCGGGCTGACAACAAATGGGATTTGTGTCGATATCCATTCTTCAATGCGAAACCGTTGTAGGCCTTCTACCACGATTTGTAATTTATCTTCAGCCTGCGTAATGCGGTGCAAGCGGCAAACTGTACCCATGAGGTAAAAATCATCAGGAGTCGCTTGGTTAACGTCGTCTGTTTTGATCAGTATTAATCCCAATAATTGATTGGAAGATTCTGCAATCTTTTTAATCGTTTCTTCCCAAGGCGCTCTTTCCATCAGCAAAGGGATGATTTGATGAGGGAAAAAGGGACGATTAGCGATAGGCAAAATGGGCAAGACATTTGGGAAAACCTCTTGGTAGGAGATAATTTCAGTTTGACCTGATCTTGAATCATAAGCCCGATCAAAGACAACAGTATCTTCTGCCAAAATTTCTTCTGCAAAAGTTTCTTCTGCCAACATTTCATCTACCAAGGTTTCTTCTGCCAACATTTCATCGGCTGATGTTTTTTCGGCAGGTAAAGCCGGTTCAGCCTTTCTTACCAAGGTTTGTTCTACTGCGTGTTCTGCCGAGGGTTTTTCGGCCGGTTCGGCAGAAATCTCTTCAGGTAGGGTTTGTTGTTCTGTTTCAGTATTCATGTTAGTCTATTTAAGTTAATAAGCGTTGTTCCAAGCATTAGGTATTCGTAAAATTGTTTTTGAGCGATAATGGTTCAGAAATTCTTATTTTCTTATATGCTTATTATTAACGATTTCAATAGCTCAGTCATTTAAAAAACATCATTATGAAGGGGGTAGCACTTTCTTTTTATAATAAGAGTGTCTGGTTGAGTTATTGAAAATGCTTTTAAAAACAAGAACATCCCTCAAATCAATTACACTCCCAAATAAACGATATTCTCATACAATATAAAATTCCACACTTTTACGTGCGTGGTGAAGCTTCGCTATACTACGCATCGATTTCACGCGCGTAGTGAAGCTTTGTGAAACGACGCATCGAAAAAGTCGCGATAAAAACTGGGGCAAAGAATGGAGTTTCGGTCATTTTCAATCTTATCTGCTAAAGTGTCACTCTGAATTTTTATTTAAGTCGCTAAAATGATTATTATAAACGATCAATTATGACGTGGACGTTTTTAAACCTCAGATTAATCTAATCTGAAAAATAACAACCTATACGATTAGCCATAAGTCATTATAAAATAATCAGATTCATGTTTTTTTGGAAACACAAAAACAAGGTTTTACAGAGCGAGCTTGACGTGATATGTTTTTAGGTGGAATAACCACTGATAACTGATAACTGATAACTGATTTCCACGATTTCACGCTTAAGTTTCGCGGAGCGAAACTTAAGCGTGAAATAAAGTTTTTGCGCGCAAAAACTTTTGCGTGGAACTGATAACTGAGGAATAAGCTTATGAAATTGTCAGGTAAAACACTACTCGCGGGTACTTTACTGGCGACTTTGCCGATTGCCCACGCCGCAGAGGGGCCCTTTGAATATAGCGCCAATGTGGCGTTAACGAGCGATTCTGTTTGGCGTGGTTATACGCAAACAGATGAAGGCTGGGCGACACAAGGGGGGTTTGATATTAACCATGAGACCGGTATTTATGTAGGGGCTTGGGGCTCTAATGTCAAGTTGTTAGAGGGCAATACAGTCAAACCGAAAGATCGTGCCGATCTTGAACTTGATCTGTACTTGGGTTATGCCGGGGAACTGACCCATGGGCTGAGCTATGATATTAAAGCGATTCGTTATATGTATCCTAGAGCAGGCAGTGATTTGAATTATGATTTTACAGAGTTTCACATCGGCATGGGTTATGCTCTGCCACAGGGAACAGAGTTGGGTTTTTCGTATGATTACTCACCTGAGTTTACTGGTAAAACGGATACTGCCCATCACTACGTGTTCAATGTAGGGCACAGCTTACCCAATGGCCTCGGCTTCGGCGCTTATATTGGTAGGCAATACTTAAACAAACCTAAGGATTACACGTACTATGGCGCGTCAATCTCTTTTTCTATCGCTGATTTTGAGGCCTCCATTAATTATAGTGATACTAACCTAGACAATGTTAAAGACAAGGCTGATAGTCGCGTGTTTTTCATCTTGAGCAAAACTTTTTAGGCGCCAAGTTATTGATTGTCATCTCTGTTCGGAAAAAGCTTTGGTAAATAATAGGCCCATTCAAATCGCGCTTGATTAAGACAACGATAAAAAGCAATAAAAAGCTTTAAAACCCGTTTGAATTTCCCTCATGAAGTTAGAATTGGCCCTATAATGAGGGCCTATCACTTTCTGTGGACTTTAGAACGAAAAAACCCTGAAAGGGGTATGAGTTTGGTTTAAGACAACGATTTTAAGCATCTTACGAATTGTACTGATTCGATGTGCATTCTGCCTATTAATACTTGGCACTGTTTACTTGTGCATTTTTTGAGGCTCACCCAAAATAGATGCCGATGTCAGGTGGTATAATCTGGGCAGGTGAAAATTGTTAACTGTTAATTGTTAATTGTTAACGAAATTAACGAATATAACTTGTTTTTTATGGACAAAATAAAAACGGGATCAATTTGAGATAGCCATTGGAACTTCCTTTTTACCACCCCAGGTATAATCGGCCCTTAGAATGATTCATTCATAATTAAGCTCAATCTATTTTTGTGCTGAGTATAGACATTATACCGATTTAATATATAACAGCTTGATTTTATGAACTGTCGCAAAATGATAATTTTATAACAATCAATGAGTTACCTTAAATTGGTATAAACTCTATTGATGACAGAGCGGTATGATTCTTAAATCGCGTTTAAAACCAAACTACCTTTTCCCCTTTTCCAAAATACGTCATTCTTGAAAATCAAATAACCTCTTGAGGTTTAAGGAGCAATGAGCCTTAAACCTCTGAATATAAAATATTTTTGGACTCAAAGCGTGTTTTAAAAGTTTTAAACTCAATAACAATAACTCGCTTATGTCACTTACCCCCTATCAGTCGCGTTAATGCATTGTCGTAAGTACAACACAACGACAGATAAACGAATAAATCATATCTTCTCAATAAAAAAACATCTTTGTGAAAAGGTTTCAAATCAAAACCCTTATTTTCAAAGTTCAAAAAAGCCTAATTTGTTTATCTAAAAGTCAATTGACAAGCATAAGAGCAATGCCATTGGGCTGTAAAGGGGCTTGCAGCCCTTGCGTGTTCGCTCAAGCTTAACTCAAAACAGTTCAGAAAAAGATTTTCGCCAAGCAATCATCTGTGAAAGCAGCGAATATCCCTAATAAATCATTGCCTCTAAAAAATGAGTTCATCTGATATCTTTCGTCAGATTTTTAAAACACAAAATAACACAATCCGCTAACATCGAAAATCCTGTCATTCAAAATCGAAAATCATCCAATTGAGTAATGCGACTGGATTGAATTATGTCAAATCAATACATTCTAAAACAATCCTGATTGATATTGAATTTCACATTTCTTCGATTATTGTTCATTTTTCATTTTCAATTCAGAGTGCTTAGAGGGCCGACAATTGCCCTGTATTCCCAACACGCTTTCAACCGCTTCAAGACGTTGTTGCGCTTTGTCTTCTAACTGTTTGAATATATTTAAGTTAAAAGTACGATATAACTGATTCCATAAGGCTTGAGTGCAACGAATTTGCTCGCAAAAATCCATCAACTGTATTGTCTCATCGTCTTGTGGTGGCATTTTGAGCCATTTTTCTGATTTAACCTCAAAAACACACGTCTCACCATAAAGAGCCCATCGTTGAGATGCGTGACTTTCATTGAGAGTGAAATAGGCCGTATTCAAAGTGTTCAAAACTTGCATCATTGTTCACCATTCATCTTAAAAGTGATCTAAACAATAAGCCTTGTCATAGTCAATAAAAAAAGGCCATGACGGGCTCAAATGCTTCGTAGCCAAGTACGGAAACAAGCGCTTTCGTAGCGAGAGAAATGAATTGAAAGCAAAATACATTCCGAATGGTATTGAGTGTTATCACCGTGTCTTGATGACACATCGAGTCGATACAAATAGTGAAACTGAATTTTTTGCCCCAGTTTTTGCGTACCAAAACGGGTTTAAGTGAAATATTAATTATTGAGCATCGATCAAAACTCAGAACATAAACGAAGGTTAGACTTTGGAGTTTTGCAAGAGCCTCAATTAATTAATACTGATAAAGCAGACACACCACTGTGCCCTACAAATTGGCTTGTAGGGGAAACAATGCTGTTGTTTGTTCCCACCCAATTTCAATCCACAATAAAGAATATAAGCCGTTTCTATAACAATTGAATTTATCACATTCTGATATTGAATATTGTGGGAACCTATTTATTCGCATTTCATGTTACAGAGCAATGTCTTATGCATGATTTGTTGTCATAATTTGTTATCAAGTCTATCTAATATAGAGAAACAATTAAAATGGTTAATCAACGTGAACAGTTACTGATGGTTGACGATGATCGTAAATTCTGCCAAGTTGTCAAAAATTACTTTAAAAAGCAAGGCTTTCAGATTGATGTGGTATACGATGGTGTAGCCATGAATCAATATTTATCGAAGCGCACTGTTGATTTAATTATTCTGGATGTCATGTTGCCAGGCGAAAACGGATTATCACTTGCACAACGGTTACGTGCTACGGATTATCAACAAGCTATCATAATGTTATCTGCCGCTACAGAAGAAGTGGATCGTATTGTCGGTTTAGAAATGGGAGCCGATAATTATTTGCCGAAACCGGTGAGTTTACGAGAATTATTAGCACATGTGCGTGCCTCGTTGCGGCGAAATCCTGAGCCAGCACAACAGGCTGGGAAAAATCAGTTAAAAAGTTATACCTTTGACTCATTTACACTTGACACCGCGTGCCATCGCTTGACTAAAAATGAGGTTGAACTCAACATTACCGAAAATGAATATAGCTTATTACAGGTTTTTGTGACTCATCCTCATGAAATTTTGAGTCGAGAGAAATTGCTGAATTTGATGAACGGCCGTGAATACATTCCGTATGATCGCATTATTGATGTGAATATCAAACGCTTAAGAGATAAAATTGAAACTGAACCAAAAGCCCCTTCTTATATTCGCACGATTCGGGGCAAGGGCTACTTATTTTCTCCGCAAGGTTAATCCGTAGAGGCAATACCTTCGTTATTGCCCTTTCCTTCAGGTTGCAACTTACTCTTTCCAATAAGGGCAACCACAAAGGATTGCCCCTACGTTTCAACCACAGAATCCTGAATTTTTAGGTATTTTAATTAATCTAATTATAGCGTTTCCCGATTGAATGAAGTACAAAATTAATCATAAAAATCGCAGATTAAAACGCACAACCCTGAAAGGGTTGAATGTGAATAGCCCCAGGTGGAACCTGGGGGTTGCATAAAAAAAACGCACAACCCTGAAAGGGTTGAATGTGAATAGCCCCAGGTGGAACCTGGGGGT
>QNEL01000381.1 GCA_003645185.1 Candidatus Parabeggiatoa sp. nov. 3 | reverse complement strand
GCCTTCCAAAATGACGTTGATATCTATAGAAACATCACGCCCGGTTTGTACTGTACCCCGTATATCAAGACGGGCCGGATCGCGCACGGTGGCTCCGGCTAACATGAGTTGGTTGACTTGTTGGCGTTGATAATAACGTTCAAGGGTAGACAATTGAACTCTGTCGTTGATGCCCAAAACTTCATGCAGATCAAAAGGGGTTGTGGTGTGAATGGGGAGATTTTCTTGAACGGCTTGGGCAATAATATCGGTTAAATAATATTCACCTTGGGCATTGTTATTATTTAATGAGGCTAACCAGCGGCGTAAGTGGGCAGCGGGGGCTATCAGTATGCCGGTATTGATTTCTTGGATTTGTTTTTGACTGGCTGTCGCGTCTTTTTCTTCGACAATGCTTTCAACTTGCCCTTGGCTATTGCGGATAATGCGGCCATAGCCTTGCGGCTGTTCTAATTCAACCGTCAAAAGGCTGAGACTCTGATTATCAGCTTGTGAAGATAAGGTGTGTAGGGTTTTGATTGTGATTAAAGGCGCATCGCCACAAAGCACTAACACTATCGCGTCATCGGCGATTTGAGGCATGGCTTGTGCGACAGCATGTCCAGTACCCAATTGTTGTGCTTGCTCTACCCAGAAAACGTCTGTATCGGCAAGCGTTTCACGGACTTGTGGCCCGCCATGTCCATAAACGATATGGATACTGTCCGGTTGAAGTGCTAAAGCGGTGTCTAAGACGTGGCGAATTAGGGGCTTGTCGGCAATGCGATGCAAGACTTTGGGGATATCAGAATGCATGCGTTTGCCTTGCCCGGCGGCGAGTATGATGATGGAGAGTTTCATGTTTTTTGGGGTTTCAAGAAGGAGGGTGAAATGATATCGATGTTCAGAAAAATCAATTTTCGCGCCAAACCTGACAGGTTTTAAAAACCTGTCAGGTTTTAGTTTTTGCTAGGTATTAAGAAAGATTACCCTTTAAAAATTCAGTTAATGATTTTGGATAAGGTATTTTGCCACTGAACATTTCAATAGCATTTTCATTTGTCAGTTGAACCTTAATCATTGCGCGTTGTGTCTGATTCTTTGTCGTTAAGATTTTTGTCAAATAGATTAAGAAATGAATCAAGTACCAAAGTTCAAATTTTCCTCTAATATATTGCTTTGGTTCTAAGTTTTTCAGTTTTTTAAGTTCCTTTTTGATGTTATCATAGCTCAATTTGTGATTGAAAGCACAAGCCTTTTTTAGATTTTCCCAGCCTTTTTCCCTTTTTAAAGGTTTTAAATCTGAATCAAATTCAAAAACTTTATTTAGATTGAGATTCTTTAGATTGAGCCCCTTTTCTTTCCTATTTGCAATCAGGGCTAATTCTGTTTCTTTCTTCTTTTGGGCTATTGCCCACGCCATCATGGGACGAATTAATTTGACAAACACATTATAACCTTGTTGAAAGTTTTGGATAACTTCAGTAAGTTGTTCATTTTGTGGTAATTTATAAAAATCAGTCCAAAACATTTCTATCGTTTCAGGGCCGACTAAATAATTTTCAAAAGAATAATACTCCGTTACAAAAAAACAGTTTGATTGAGGTATCTTAATGATGTTAAGCGAATCATCCCAATCTTTATCAACAAAAAATAACACGTTTTTCCAATTGCTTATCTTTTGACTGATTCGTTTGTCATGGTAAGCCGCAATCACACCCTCCTTGCCATCACAAATAAATTGACAGATTTCGCGTTGTTTCCGCCAACGCCGCAATTCTGGTAAATAGTAGGTACTATCAGTTTTACCTTCAAAAAAGAGGTACAAACTATAATGTTTGCTATCATAAGCTGTTGTAAATTGTAGCCATAAAGCTTGTGGTGTTTGCCTTTGTTGGCGAAGATTCTCGACTAAACTCATTAGCTATCCTTAATATAATCCCGAATATCTGCGGCATAATCATCTAACGCATTATCAAAAATAAAGGGCGAATGTGTGACAGTGGCAAGAAACAAACACCGCTTAGAAGCAAGCATATCTGGCAAAAAATGCTTTTGCCATTCCACCGATAAAGATAATTCTGGTTCATCAAGTAAAATGAGGTATTGTTTTTCACCACTGAGGTAAAGATGAGAAAACAACGAAATAATCTGCTTTTCACCAGAAGATAACAGATTGAGTTTTATGGGTGTTCCATCATCTAGCATCATTTCTAATTGATAATCCTTTTCATTATAAAAGAAATGCTTACCTTCTAAGTAGTGATTACACGCCTCAGTAAATTGCGTAATAGCTGATTCTTGTTCTTCTAAAGCATGATGTATATTAACCAACTGTGCAAAAAAGTGGGCCAAATACTTATCTTGTTCAGAAATGCTTTCCTTAGAATCTCTTTTTATATTCTTTATGACAATGCTAAGCGTGTTTTTATCTTCTATACTGAGGGTTTTTTCCTCAACACGATTGAGGATTTTTGTGACGGTTTCATCATCCAGTTTAGTGATCAGTGTCTTATCAAACGAGTTTGCTTCCCGGCGAATAACATCACGCAAATAACTACCCGCTAACTGATTAAGTTTAGTACGAGCATTTTCTTTTATTTTTGATAAAGCTTCAGAAATTTTTTGGTCAACATCTCTCATACCAAATTCAATTAATTCAAGAAATTCAGTATGATGAGTGCGTCTACCCATATCGTCCTCTAATTCAGGAAAGATCAAAGCCAGTTCTTTTTCTATCCGCCTATAAGTAGGCAAATATAAAATCTGACCGTTAAGATGTGCCTTGAGATAGTCTTCTACTTGACGCAAATTTTGAGTGGTTTCCAATGTATCGTCACAAGATTCACGATAATCTGCACGTATTTGATTGATAGTAGACAAAGATATCCTGAAAATATTTTGCAAATCTCTTTTATCATTGATTGATAAAGACTCTTTAGCAAGCAATTCTAATATATCAGGGTTTGATTCTATTCGAGCAACAACACGAGAGGGCAATTTTCTCTGCAAATTTTGACTCAGAAAGTGGGCTGATTCTATATCTTCTTGTGAAATCGTAATTTGTTCGCCTTCAATTTTCAGACTCATTTCAGAAAATTCATATTCAGAAATTTTTCTCCATTGACGAGAAAGGAAAAAGTATAACAAATTGAGAATTGTCGTTTTACCCAAACCATTGACTCCAACGAGTACTACTTGGTTATCTCTAATTGGAATAGTTATGTTTTTATTCTTATAAAGTCCCTGTATTGCAAATTCGGTTATTTTAAGCATATTTTTTTCTTATCAAGTTGAAATTTAAGTTAGGTTTTCAATTTTGTTCTTCCAAACCTGACAGGTTTTTGAAACCTGTCAGGTTTTAAACGTCTTATTTTTTCAACAGACGCAACTTTTCAATAGCGCGTAATTGCAACATGGCTTCTGCCAATTCTGCTTCTGCCCTCGCATAATCAAAGGCTGCTTGTTTATCTGACAACAATTTCTCGGCGCGTTGTTTCGCTTCTAAAGCGGCCGCTTCATCAATATCATGCGCTCGCAATGCGGTATCAGACAAGACTGTCACTTTATGGGGCTGAACTTCCAACATGCCACCTGAAATATAAAAAGAGTCTTCCTGGTTATCATTGATTTTTAATCTAATTGCGCCCTCGCTCAATTGAGTAATATATTGAGCGTGACGCGGTAAAATCCCCACTTCACCTTCTAGTGCAGGTGCAATCACCATTTCAGCTAAACCCGAAAAAATCTCTGCTTCTGCACTAACAATATCGACATGAATTGTCATAGCCATATTGATATAACTCCTTTGTAGGGTGGGCAACCACGTTGCCCACCTAGCCATTATTTGATTGATGGCAAATTTTTTAGGATCATTTTTGCATAGAACGCTGATTAATATCGTGTTAATTTGT
Organism: Candidatus Parabeggiatoa sp. nov. 3; assembly: GCA_003645185.1. Taxonomy (GTDB): domain Bacteria; phylum Pseudomonadota; class Gammaproteobacteria; order Beggiatoales; family Beggiatoaceae; genus Parabeggiatoa. Next base: position 3,787 of record QNEL01000381.1, on the reverse strand, counting down.
TTTATCAATAAAATCAGTGTTTTATAACATAATGCTATCCGATAAACGCGCTATTACTTTATTTATTCATTAATTCTGATTGTCACTCATTAAAAAATCAGGAGCGACGGTGGGCAAGGTGTTTGCCCACCCGACAACTGATTCTGATTATCACACATTTTGGGGACACAAGAAATCTGCTTTTCCCTTATTTGAAAGGGCCGCACCGATCATCCGTTATAATCAGAACTGATTAAATCTGTTTAGCTCGCTCAACCGCTTCTTCAATGGAGCCTACCATATAGAAAGCTTCTTCAGGTAATTCGTCATATTCACCATTCACAATGCCTTTGAAACCGGCGATGGTGTCTTTGAGAGGTACAAATTTTCCAACTGTACTGGTAAACACTTCTGCCACAAAGAAGGGTTGTGACAAGAATTTCTGAATCTTGCGGGCACGAGAAACGATCTGTTTATCTTCCTCAGATAATTCATCCATGCCTAAAATGGCGATGATGTCTTTCAATTCTTTGTAACGTTGCAACGTGCCTTGCACAGAACGGGCAATATCATAATGTTCTTGCCCCACCACTAATGGATCAAGTTGACGACTGCTTGAATCAAGCGGATCCACCGCCGGATAAATGCCGATTTCGGCCACTTGACGCGATAACACCACGGTAGCGTCTAAGTGAGCAAAAGTGGTTGCGGGAGAGGGATCAGTCAAATCGTCTGCTGGCACATACACAGCTTGAATAGAAGTAATCGATCCCGTTTTGGTAGACGTAATTCGTTCTTGCAAGACACCCATTTCTTCAGCCAGTGTGGGTTGATAACCCACCGCGGAAGGCATACGGCCTAACAGGGCGGAGACTTCTGTACCGGCCAAGGTGTAGCGATAGATGTTGTCAATAAACAATAATACGTCACGGCCTTCATCACGGAAAAATTCGGCCATCGTTAAACCAGATAATCCGACGCGCAAACGGTTACCAGGCGGTTCATTCATTTGACCATAAACCAATGCAACCTTATCTAACACCTTGCTATCAGTCATTTCATGGTAAAAATCGTTACCTTCACGAGTACGTTCACCCACTCCGGCAAAGACAGAATAACCGCTATGCTCAATGGCGATATTACGAATTAACTCCATCATATTAACGGTTTTGCCAACGCCGGCACCCCCGAATAAACCAATTTTACCGCCCTTCGCAAAGGGGCAAAGCAAGTCAATCACCTTAATACCGGTTTCCAGCAACTCGTTACTGGTAGACAGTTCTTCAAAGGTAGGCGCTTTACGGTGAATTGACCACCTTTCGTCTTCACCAATCGGGCCTTTTTCATCAACCGGTTGACCCAAAACATCCATGATGCGACCCAATGTTTTCTGTCCAACAGGCATCGTAATAGGCGCACCCGTATTGGTTACAGACAAGTAGCGTGCCATACCATCAGTCGTGCCCATTGCAATGGTACGCACTACCCCATCCCCCAACTGCTGTTGGGTTTCAAGGGTTAAACCGTTATCGTCCACTTTCAAGGCATCATAAACCTTGGGCATCGCCTCACGCGGAAATTCAACATCAACCACCGCACCAATAATTTGTACAATTTTGCCTGAACTCATGTTTTAAGATTCCTCTTAATATAATAAAGAAATAAAGTCTTCTATAAAAGGGGCGATAACAAAGGTTTGCCCCTACATTGCGTTTGTAGGGGCGAACATAAGTGTTCGCCCTAACACCCAAAACCATTTATTGAAATTGAGCAATCGCTTTTTCTTTCACATCCTCACAAAGTTTTAGACAGTCTTCTACAATGTTTTTTGCATCATCTGGGGTGAGTATTTTTTGACTCACTCGCTTATGTGCATAAGCGCCACGCTCACTTGCCAATTGTTGAAGAGAATTTAATAAAATCGCATCTCTTTTAATATCAATGGCAACCGGTAACAGCAGTTTTTTTAAATACTTAATAGAAATACCGTGATTTTCGACTTTTGTATATTTAGAAAATTTTTGTTGAGCTTCTTTAAAGAGGTTCCTTAAATAATCAAAGACTAAATCAGGTTGGCTGTCATTATCATCTATCTCAAGTTTTAAGCCATAATAGCATACCAATGTAATAAGCGTTTCTGTTGATTTGACTTTATTTGTTTTATTAAACCAATGTTTGATAGTCAAATTCATCACTTCAAATGCAAGCTCTTCAAAATATTCTTCAAAAGCAGCATGACATAATATACAATAGGCCTTCACTAAATGGCCATATTGATCCGGGCCCACATTAGGATCGGCCGGTATAAATGCTTCAATAAACTGTTTTTCTAGCTCATTTATTTCATCTTTTAAGGCACGATATAACGCTTCAAACTTTTCCTTTTCAGTCATAAAAACCTATCCCTCAAATCATGATGACGCTTTTATAGGTAACTGATTGATTTCTTTCTGAAAAGCAGCATTTATCAGCTTATTAAATGACTCAAATCTAACCCGATAATGTGCTAGAGTTTGTGTTGATGAGGCTAATGAAGCTTGAAATATTGGATCATGACATAATACTTTAAAAGCAGATAAGAAATTTTCTTTGCTTTCCAAAGTGATATCGTCATCATTTAAAGACATAAAGTAATAAATCTGAACTTCAAACAGCAGTTTATTAAAACGAACATTTTTTTCGCCCGTCAAAGGCCGTCCGATTTCTTGTATCAAAAATATCTTGTTCAGTCTGTTAATAGCGTCATTAAAAGCGCGATAGCAGGTTTTAACTTTTTCTTCATAATGTTGTTGCCAAGCTTGATTCATTTTCGCCATAGCCTTATCCAAGAAAACCTTAATATTACCTTGATATTCTTCTTGCCCAAATAAAACTAAAGCGATAACTCTTAAAATGATCTCAATATCAAAGAATGTGTTATCGGGTTTATTCAAACCTAAAACCTGATGAATAGGTTGTAATTCATTTGTGATATCAATCAGATAATTGGCAAATGGGCCGTTATGCAAGATTTGTCTTAATGCTTGTGTACAGACTGAACTATTTCGCCGTGAAAAAAGATCATATAAAACATCATCAGATTGATATTCTGAAATAATCGTACATTGGATATTGGCCTCTAAAAAAAGTCTATGCTCATCAAAATAATCTGCCTCTAATTGTTTGTAAGTTAGTCCATTCAATTCTCGACGCACTTTGAGTTGTTCTAACTGTGCATTATCCCACGATGGATGACTCTCCGGCATGACAAATCCTGCTATTGTTGATAGCCTTTGTTTGCCATCAATGATCAAAAACGATTTTTCAGGGTATGATTGAGGGTATTTTTCAGCCAAGATGATTTCAGGTACTGGAAGTCCTATTATCAGTGACTCTATCAGTTTACTTCTTTTGATATCATCCCAGGCATTTCTTATGTTAAGCTTTTTATTTAATTGAATATTATGTTTTCTAATTTGCTCAATAAAAGTTTCAATCAACCAATCCCGTGAATACACGACGGAACTATAATCAGCCGTACTCACATCATCAAGAATATCATCATTTAAAGAGATTTCTTCATATAATGGCATATTGAACCTCGTTTTGTCTTTTAGGTTTATCATTATAGAACGCTGATATTTTAAATCAGCGTTAATCAGTCCAATCAGTCGGCCATCAGCGTTCTATCCAATATTTTTACATTCTAGTGCAGGATCGCTCCAATCTTGATACCACTTAGCAAGCATCAAAAGGGGCAACCACAAGGGATTGCCCCTACGGGCAGATTGTAGGGGCAATCCCTTGTGGTTGCCCTGGTTTTCCAATG
>QNEL01000380.1 GCA_003645185.1 Candidatus Parabeggiatoa sp. nov. 3 | reverse complement strand
TAGCTTAGATGGTGGGCAACAAAAACCCGTTACCCACCCTACATATAAATCACTTCTAATGAGGGCGGTTTTTATTAATAGCTTAGATGGTGGGCAACAAAAACCCGTTACCCACCCTACATACAATGACTTCGGTAACGAAGTTTCACAATTCACTTTTCGATTACTGTGACACGACAAGAACCTATTTTAGTACTGGGTGCCGGTTCGTGGGGTACTGCCCTTGCGATGGTATTGGCTCGTAACGGCAATAAAGTGTGGCTTTGGGGTAGAGATGCTGCTCATATTAAGCAAATGATCGACTCGCGACAAAATGCCCGTTTTTTGCCAGATATTCACTTTCCTGAGACTTTACAACCCATTACTCGCTTAGAAGCCTGTGTCGCACAGGCGAATGAAATTGTAGTCGTGGTGCCCAGTCATGGCTTTCGTGAAACGCTCAACATATGCGCTCCCTACTTGACAACCACCGCTCGTGTTTGTTGGGCAACAAAAGGCTTAGAAAATGAGACGGGCTTATTGCTACATCAAGTGGCAGAACAAATGGTGGGATCGCTTCGGCCGTTAGCTGTATTATCAGGCCCCTCGTTTGCTAAGGAAGTCGCTTCTGGCTTACCCACGGCCGTCACAATCGCATCACAGTCTGCTCAATATGCTCAAGATTTGGTGAGATTATTTCATAATCCTGATTTTCGCCCTTATACCAGTACCGATATGATTGGTGTACAACTGGGTGGCGCGGTAAAAAATATTATGGCTATTGCTGCTGGCATTGCTGATGGCTTAGGTTTGGGAGCGAATACCCGTGCGGCTTTGATTACTCGCGGATTGACTGAAATGGTGCGCTTTGGCACCACATTGGGTGGACAACGTGAAACGTTTATGGGTTTAGCGGGCTTAGGTGATTTAGTGCTGACTTGTACTGACAATCAATCACGCAATCGCCGTTTTGGTTATGCTATCGCGCAAGGTTGCGATATTGGGCAAGCCCAAATTGAAATTGGGCAAGTTGTTGAGGGTGTGCGGGCTACTCATGAAGTCAACCGTTTAGCCCAAAAAAATGGAATAGATATGCCCATTGTTGAGCAGGTTGAGAATGTACTGCAAGAAGTGTGTACCCCTTTAGAGGCTGTGCAAGCTTTATTATCACGTCAACCTAAACCGGAATGGGAGTGAATAAGTCGGGTGGGTAACGTGGTTGCCCACCAATCAATGAGCAATTATCAATTCCACGCTGTCTCTTAATTCATTTTTCTCCCCTTTTCCTATCCTAATTAGATAAAACGCTCATTTTGTAATGCCATGATTTATGAGTGAGACAGGATAGAACGCTGATTATCCTGATTATCCTGATTGACACTGATAGATATAATTAGCGCGAATCTAATTTAATCATGATAATCAGCGTTCCATAATATTTTTCAATTGCTTATCTAATATTCCCTTTCATTATCCCTATTCCATAATCATTTATTGACTTTTAAAATATATCCTTATCCTCAAAAGGGCGAACACGTAGGTTCGCCCCTACGGATGCAAATATATCCTTATCCTCAAAAGGGCGAACACGCAGCTTCGCCCTAGTCTGCCTGATATGATAACTGACAACTGAAAAAAATGAATCTTGATTTTCTTGAATTTGAACAGCCTATTGCGGAACTCGAAGCCAAAATTGAAGAGTTGCGTTGTGTTAGCAATGACACTGAAATCAATATTAGCGAGGAAATTGCGCGTCTGCAAGTTAAGTGTGAAGAACTCACCCGAAAAATTTTCTCGACTTTAACCGCTTGGCAAATTGCACAGCTCGCACGGCATCCACAACGGCCTTATTTACTTGATTATGTTGATTTGATCTTTACCGATTTTGAAGAATTACATGGTGATCGGGCTTTTGCTGATGATCAAGCTATGGTGGGCGGGTTGGCACGGTTTCAAGATCGTCCGGTGATGATCATTGGTCAACAAAAAGGCCGTGATACTAAAGAAAAAATACGACGTAATTTTGGTATGCCACGTCCAGAAGGTTATCGCAAAGCTTTGCGTCTTTTGAAAATGGCGGAGCGTTTTAAATTACCTGTTCTGACTTTTATCGACACACCAGGTGCCTATCCGGGAGTTGATGCGGAAGAGCGGGGGCAAAGTGAAGCGATTGCCCGTAATTTATATGTCATGGCGAGTTTAAAAACGCCTATTATTTCCACAATCATTGGTGAAGGGGGTTCAGGCGGCGCTTTGGGAATCGGTATAGGTGATAAATTATGTATGTTGGAATACAGTACTTATTCAGTCATTTCTCCCGAAGGGTGCGCGTCCATTTTATGGAAAAGTGCTGATAAAGCGCCAGAAGCGGCAGAAGCGATGAATCTCACTTCACAACGCCTTAAAGAATTGGACTTAATAGATGTCATCATACCTGAACCGTTGGGTGGCGCACATCGTGATGTTAAGACTATAGCAAAGAATTTGAGTGCCGTATTGCAAGACAATTTAGAAACCCTTGAACGATTTTCCCTTGACGAGTTGCTAGAAAATCGCTATCAGCGTTTCATGCAATTTGGGCAGTTTGAGCAAGGGTAAGGAAATGATATCTTTTTTAGATAGTGCCTGAACGAAAACGCTTTATCTCATTTTCAAATGTTCAACATACAGAGGCACACAAAACAATACAAAAACTTTTTGTTAGTCTCTGTGTTCTCTATTCCAGGTTCAAGTTTTTGCGCGCAAAAACTTGAAGCCTTGCATGTTGAAAAAGGTTTTCGTTCAAACACTAGATATAAAAATCAGTAGTTTATTCAATTGGGAAACGCTATAACTCACAACATTATGAACTGGTACGGCTTATACACCTTATTTGGCAAAGAAGTGTGGCGTTTTATGAAAGTCGCCACTCAAACTCTCCTCGCGCCGGTTGTCACCGTGTTATTATATTTGCTCGTCTTTGTTTCAGTATTAGAAGAACATGTCGAAGTCTATGAAGGCATCAGCTATACCGCCTTTTTGGTGCCCGGCTTAATCATGATGTCTGTCATTCAAAACGCTTTTGCGAATAGTTCATCAAGTTTATTCCAATCCAAAATGACGGGTAGTCTCGTTTTTTTGCTACTACCGCCTTTATCCAGTTTGGAATTTTATCTGGCTTATATCGCCGCTTCAGTGCTGCGGGGGATATTTGTTGGGTTAGGTGTGTGGATATCAACCTTGTGGTTTGTCGTCTTGCCTATTGACAGTCTGTGGGCATTAGTGGTTTTTGCCGTCTTAGGCAGTGCCGTCTTAGGCACATTAGGATTGATTGCCTCACTTTGGGCAGACAAATGGGATCATATTGCAGCCTTTCAAAACTTTTTGATTGTGCCACTGATATTTTTAAGCGGGGTATTTTATCGAATAGACACCTTACCCGCTTTTTGGGAAAAAGCGTCTTACTATAATCCCTTTTTTTACATGATTGATGGATTTCGTTATGGCTTTTTCGGTGTTTCCGAGATCGATATTACTATCAGTTTAATGATTGTCAGCGTTTTTTGGATCATCGTCAGCGTATGGTGTTTGTGGTTATTGCATATTGGGTATAAAATTCGTCATTGATATCAACACCTTGAAAGGCAATGTCGTTAAGCTAGGGCGAACACGCAAGGGCAGCCCCTACAGCCCCGTCATGACGTGGGGTTTTGTAGGGGCATGCCTACGTCTATGCCCCGCACGAAATGGCATTGACTCTTTGCCCACCCGACATAAACTCGGCAACAAAAATACAACGCTCATTCTACATAAACTGAAAACTCATGTCTGCACAAGTTCAAGCACAACAACAGCATTACTCTCCAGAAGACTATTTAGATTTAGAGGAAGCAGCAGAGTACAAAAGTGAATATCACGACGGAGAGATTTTTATAATGGCAGGTGGCACGATTAATCATAATCAGATATCGCTTAACTTATGTACTGCGATGCGTTCAGTCGTCAAAAAACAAGGTTTTCGTGTCTTCATGGCTGATGTACGATTATGGATACCTTATGTACGATCTTATCTTTATCCAGATGTGATGGTGATTGGATCACCCCCTGCGTACTTTCAAAATCGGAAAGATACTGTCACTAACCCACAGATGATTATCGAAGTACTCTCAAAATCTACCCAAGATTATGACAGAGGCGAAAAATTTAAATACTACCGTACCTTACCCAGCTTTTCTGAATATGTACTCGTTAGTCAATCTGACGTTTATGTTGAACAATTTTCTAAAACGCCTGATAATCACTGGCTATGGCGCACTTATGAGGCTGATGAGGAAACGCTAGAATTGAAATCTTTCCCTTTTGAAATGTCACTAAAAGATATTTATGAGCAAGTTGATTTTGAAGGCAGTTAATAACAACAAGGATTGCTTATAAAAAAGGCTTACTCCTTACTACCTATCAGTTTGTGTCTTTTTCAAAAACACACACATTTACACCGTCTTTTTATCTCACAATATCATTTAAAAAAAAGTCAAACTGGAGTTTGCTTTGATAAAGACTCAGAAAGATTTGAATCCATCCTCTATTGATAAGCAATCCTTATCATTGCTTGTAACAGGCAAATATTATGGCTAATTCCATCATGGTGATTTTCCCCTATCGCTATCAAGACATTTGGATGTTTGATGACGAAAAAGTAGAACTAGTGCAAGAACCTTTTGTTGAGGGCATGCCAGAAATCATTGATCTTTTTGTTCAAAATATTCAAAATGCCGAACAAGGTTTCAAGCTCTTCTTTTCGGCTACGCCATTTCCTAAATATCAAGCTGAACTCGTCTGGGTTAGAGAAGAATGTGGCGGCAACTGGTATCGTTGGGAAGAGCATCAATTAGAAGGTTGGCTATGCCCAGCCTTATTCAAATACTTCTTCGATGCACCACAAAGCATTTATTGTAAGGCCGAGCAAAGTCATGCTGTTGAGGATTGATTTTTCTTCTTTCACCTATAATCCACATTGCATCACTGTTTCTTCCCATCGAAGCTTCTCTAAATACGATAAGATGTGCTATAAACACACATCAGCTAGATCGAATGTTTCGACTGATACAATGACATTCTGTAGCGAGTCTCTGAATTTTTATGATATAGCGTTTCCCGATTGGATAAAGTACACTCATGCCCAATCGTACCGAAAGCAAAATAAATTTTGCACTCCAAGAGCTTCGAGGCAAAATAAATTTTGCACTCCATTCGCCCCGACGCAAAATAAATTTTGCACTCCATTCGCCCCGACGCAAAATAAATTTTGCACTCCAAAGCCTTCGCAAAATTAAATTTGTAACAAAAACATTGTTGTACTTCATTCAATCGGGAAACGCTATATAAGTTATAATAAACGCTATTCAATCTCACCGTAAAGGCGTAAAGGCCACAAAGGAACGCGAAATTTATTATTGATAATGAAATTTCAATTCACCTGCCTTTGGTTTCTAATCAATACAAAAAATGTATTACAATCAACGAGTTTTATTTAAACGTTTAATCAATTATTTCAATTAGGAACCACTATGCCAAATCAAAATAGTTACACCTACGAAGAATTACTGCAATGTGGACGCGGAGAACTGTTTGGGCCGGGTAATGCACAATTACCCCTGCCCCCTATGCTAATGTTTGATCGTATCGTCGAGATTTCGGAGAATGGAGGTAGCGCGAACAAAGGGCACATCATTGCCGAACTTGATATACATCCCGATCTCTGGTTTTTTAATTGTCATTTTCCCGGCGATCCGGTGATGCCGGGCTGTCTCGGCCTAGATGCCTTATGGCAATTGATTGGCTTTTTCTTAGGCTGGTTGGGTGGCCCTGGGCGTGGACGTGCGCTGGGTGCAGGTGAAGTCAAATATAAGGGACAAGTAACCCCTAAAAACAACAAGGTTATTTACCGCATTAATATGAAAAGAGTGATTATGCGAAAACTGGTGATGGGCATAGGTAATGGCGTGATGGAGGTTGATGGACGGGAAATTTATTTTGCTAAAGATTTACGTGTTGGTTTGTTTACTTCGACAGAAAATTTTTGAGAGGATAAAGCCGTGAAACGTGTTGTGATTACTGGGCTTGGCATTGTGTGCAGTATTGGCAATAACAAGCAAGAAGTTTTGGACGCTTTGCGTCAAGGATATTGCGGCATTGAATTTCATCAAGAATATGCTGATCTAGGCTTTCGCACTCATATTCATGGTGGTATTCATCTTGACGTGAATACCTTAATTGAGAAAAAAGTGAGACGCTTTATGGGCGATGCGGCCGCATTCAACTATGTCGCCATGCGCGAAGCGATTGCTGATGCGAACTTATCAGACAGTGATGTTTCTCAACCGCGTACTGGTTTAATCACCGGTTCAGGTGGCGCGTCGCCCGCTAATCAAGTTTTAGCGACCGATCTATTGCGTAGTAAAGGCTTGCGTAAAGTGGGCCCCTATATGGTACCTCGCACGATGGGGAGTACCACTTCCGCCTGTTTAGCCACCGCTTTTAAGATTAAAGGCATCAATTATTCTATCAGTTCAGCGTGTTCCACCAGTGCCCATTGTATTGGTAATGGTTATGAACAAATCCAAATGGGGAAACAAGACATTGTGTTTGCCGGCGGTGGTGAAGAACTGCATTGGAGCATGACGCTGCATTTTGATGCCATGGGCGCATTATCTTCTAAATATAACGAGACACCAAAAACAGCCTCACGCCCTTACGACGTTACCCGTGACGGGTTTGTGATTTCAGGCGGCGGCGGCATGGTGATTTTAGAAGAATTAACACACGCTCAGGCGCGTGGTGCTAAGATCTATGGCGAAATTGTTGGCTACGGTGCGACTTCAGACGGTTTTGATATGGTGCAACCATCAGGCGAAGGCGCGGTGCGCTGTATGCAGCAAGCCTTAGAAACCGTCCAAACGCCGATTGACTATATCAATGCCCATGGCACAAGTACGCCAGTTGGCGATATGCGTGAATTAGAAGCGATTAAACAAGTTTTTCCTGACAAGATACCACCTGTCAGTGCCACCAAATCCTTGACAGGGCACGCTTTAGGCGCGGCAGGAGTTAATGAGACGATTTATAGTTTGTTAATGATGGAAAACGACTTTATCGCGGCATCAGCCAATATTACTGAACTTGATCCAAAGGCCGAAGGCATACCCATCGTGCGTGAAAACAGGGAGAATGTCACACTGAACACCGTCATGTCTAATAGCTTTGGTTTTGGCGGGACAAATGCGTCTTTAGTGTTTCAGCGGTTTACAGAGTAAGGGAAAGCCAATAGTTGCAATATATGTAGGGTGGGTAACGGGTTTTTGTTGCCCACCAATTAAATGTAGGGTGCCGGTAACGACTTTTTGTTGCCCACCATTCCCATCAATCAAGCGTTTTGTTTAAATTTTTTGTAGGGTGCCGGTAACGGGTTTTTGTTGCCCACCAAATCTATATAAAAAGTTTAAGCTATGCCCATGTGCAGTATAGACAACTCAAAGCCTCTCTTGCGCCTCTTGCGCCTCTTGCGCCTCTTGCGTTAAAAATAAAAAAACTAAATGCAAAAGTGCCTGACAACCTGCCAACCACTTATGCGTTCTATCATGCTTCAAAAACCCGCCAACTGAGAAGCCGTTGCAATACCATGCGTTTCACAATACGTTTTCGCTTCTTGTGTAAAATCACCTAATG
>QNEL01000379.1 GCA_003645185.1 Candidatus Parabeggiatoa sp. nov. 3 | reverse complement strand
GCCGATAGTGGCCGCACTCTTGAAAGTGATATTATCTTTAGGCAAGTTTAACTGTTTACCCGCGAAAAATTCAAATAATGACTTTAGCCGAATTTTTCGCGGGTAAACAGTTAAACTTGCCTAAAGATAATATCACTTTCAAGAGTGCGGCCACTATCGGCAAAGCTTCCAAACAAAACGGATTATTTGAATGAAAATGTTAGAAAACGCTAACCCAAAACCTATCAATAAACCATAACGGGTTCAACGGGATAGCCGATACCTATTGGCTATCAGTCGAATCCGGTTTGTTACCCTCCAACAACTTCCTACCCTCATCACCCCACCGCTTGCGTTGATTCTTATAACTGCCCAGTGCATCGGCCACCTTTTGAATCTCACCCAGTCTTGTCTTCATTTCCTTTGCGAGAAAAATACGCCTTCATCACGGGCGCTAACAGCGGCCATTCTTTTGCGTGTTTTCCATTTTCAGTGCTGATTCGACACTTCAGCGATGAAAGACATTCAAAATGCCAAGTTTTATCACCTAGTAAAGCCATCGGTTTTAAGGCCCATTGCCACATGTTGACACCAAAACCCCATGCCCAAACGAGGCCTAATCCAATGGAACGCGCCCCTTTGTAAGCTTGTTGCGAGTGATGTAAAGTTGCTGTCGCGCTGATCATGCTTTTCTCACTTTGATACTGACTTAAAATTTCAGCACGGCCTTCTGTATACGCTGATACTGTCATCAAAACAGGGAATAGGGCTGTTTCATCATATAAATCTTGGTTTTTGATAAATTGTCGGATAATGCCCTGATTGGTTTTTGTCCAATCAAATAAGTAAATATCTGTTTCAGGGTGACGACGCTGTTTACGAAATGAAACCGTTTTTTGGTTAACCATTAAACTGTTGTCTAAGAGGATAGCGTGAGGTGGGTTATTCAATTTTTGAGCAGCCTTTTGTAAACCTTGGGCCTGTCGAGGAGGCGCAAAAATAATCGCCGGTTGGCCTATTTTTTCAAGGAGTTGTTTTAAAATCAATTGATCTAATTGCCTAGCGGCATCAGAGTCATTGAGGCCTAGTTTTTGTCCGGGGCGACGCAAAAATTCTTCTCCACCTGCAAGGCTAATACGCGCTGCCCAAGGAAGCCCATCTTGAGATAAGGTTTCCCATAACGCTTGCCCCGGCCAACGTATATAGATTTCATCAAAACCAAGCCATATCCAAGGATGAGTATCGTTTTTAGCCATGATTTTTTTCTCTCTTTGTTTCCTAGGTTGCCACCTTCATCGTTATATAGCCTTTCCCGATTGCCTGAAGTACAAAAACAAATCAATCATAAAAACTTAAAACGCTAAGGCCCTGAAAGGGTTGAATGTGAATAGCCCTATGTTCCACATAGAATTCCAAAACAGATATTAATAAAAATGCTAATTGTAACAAATTTTGACACCTGAAAGAATGGGGCTTAGTCGTAAGAAAGGGCCCACGCTTTGAAGTTATAATCAGAAAAAAATGTTATTTAACAACCCCGAAGGGGTTTTCAGGCTAAAGTTTCGCTCCGCGAAACTTTAGCCTGAAAATGTGAATAGCCCCAGGTGGAACCTGGGGTTCCCTGAGGGTGAACCGACGTGACGTGTTCGCCCTCCCCAAAATCCGTTATAATCAGAAAAAATGTTTGTATTTAACCCAATCGGGAAACGCTATACATAAGTCAAAATGCAATTAAAATGTAGGGTGGGTTTAGCTTCGCTAAACCCACCGTTTTCTGCTCATTCCTCAAAAATAATTTCAAATCCTTCTGGAGAATAAACCAATTCTCCTGTCTCTAAGCGATATCCTACATAAAGGTTTAATTGACCTACTTTTTGTGTGAATACTCCTTGCCAAAGTGCTAGGTTATGATTCTCTTGCAGCGTGATAGACATGACAGCAGGTAATGCGATGTTTTGATCCCATTCTTGCCAGTGTTCGCCTTCTAGCACGTATATGGTTTCTGTTTCCTCATTGACGAGGTGCAGTGCCATGCAAATGATCTCAGCTTCTTGCCCATGATGGGCTTTATCGGGAATCAGTTGTACATTGAATTTGACGGATTCTGTGGCGTTGATAGGCCGTTCAATGAGGCTATCGGTTAGGATATCGCGTATTTCAGCCTGCACAATCACATCTGCGACATTAATCAGTTTGATGGTGAAGGTTTTTTCGATATCGCTACCCAATTGACGTTCTGTGCTACGCACTCTGATCTGATGATCTTCTTGGGTTTCAAAATCCAATGACTTTCCTGGTGCGAGGCGCAGTATGTCATTTTCAACTGCGTCTAGCATGAAGTAGCCTTCTGCACCATCTAGCAATTCATAATCATAATTGCCCTGTTCCGCATCTTCTGTCCAGAATCTACCGATAATGGTGTTGCTAGGCATATTTTCTAACACCGATTCTTCTGTTAAGTGAATATCGACTGGATTGGCTTGAGCTTCGGTGACGCGAATGATAAAGCTTTTATCTTGATAACTGCCGTTACTGTCTACACTACGCACGGTTATGGGATATTCTGAAGCGGTTTCAAAGTCTAGTCTTTTAGAGACTCGTAGCTCGTTGCCTTTGATTTTAAAGTATTTGTTGGGATTTTCAATTAAGCCATAAACGAACCTGTCGCCTTTATCCGCATCGAAGGTGCTGAAGGTACCGATCTGTGTGTTTGATGGACTGTTTTCTTGAACGGTATTACCTTCCAATATGATATCGGTTGGTTCGGTGTTGGGGCGTACTGTCAGTGTGGCAATCTCATCAAAAAGTAATTCGTCATTCGGCAGTTGGTAACCTAAGTCGATCTTAAAAACGCCCGTTAAACCGATTAACCATCCTTCAAATAACGTTATTTCGATTTGTTCTTCTAAAGGCTGTTGTTCTGCAAGTGTCACCTCTATATTCAGTGGGGTGCCGCCATTTTGTGGTGTCCATTGGTACCTGAAAAAGAGATTAGCCCGTTGCCCGATATGTTGTTTAGCGGGCTGTATGCGTCCAATCAGCTTGATTTTTTCTGGGGAATCAATCGTCATATTGTTGCCGACTGCTTGAAATTGGGTGCGAATTTCTCCCGTAAATCGCGCTTCGTCAACCGAGCCTTGGCACGTTAAGGGATAGCTTACCTGGGCTTGATTGGGATCATTCGTGCTGAAGCTGAGCGTTGCGGATCGATCACCTATATCACTTGGTGTGCAGCGCACTGTCAAAGTTTGGCTTTCAGCCCCATCCGGTATGGATAGCAGATCATTTTCGCTCACCGTTTCATTGAAACTCAAGAGACTAAAGTCATCTTGATGCTGGCCGCTGATTTGAGCCTCAGAAATCTCAAGGGTTTCATCTCCAGCTTCTGAAATGAGGAGTTCAGTCGTGATAGCGGTGTTCACGACGGCCGCGCCTATCGATAAGGGGGTATTGGGTTCAGGCTCTGATGCATAAACGGGCCCAATACTTGTACCTGAGCAATTCAAAGGATAAGTCACGGTGCTTTGATTGGGATCATTTGTGCTGAAGCTGAGCGTAGCGGATCGATCACCTATGTCACTTGGTGTGCAGCGCACTGTCAAAGTTTGGGTTGAACCACCATCAGGTATTGAAAACGGCTCATTTCCGCTTACCGTTTCATTGAAACTCAAGAGACTAAAGTCATCCTGATGTTGGCCGCTGATTTGAGCATCCGAAACCTCAAGGGTTTCATCTCCGGCTTCTGAAATGAGGAGTTCAGTCGTGATAGCGGTGTTCACGACGGCCGCGCCTATCGTTAAGGGCGTATTGGGTTCAGGCTCTGATGCATAAACGGGCCCGACACTTGTACCTGAGCAACTCAAAGGATAAGTCACGGTGCTTTGATTGGGATCATTAGTCGTCAGGGTTAATGTGGCTGTGCGTTCACCTTTTTCACGGGGAGTACATTTCATTGTTAAAGTGAGACTTGAATCCCCATCTGGTATTGAAAACTGATCATTTTCGCTTACCCTTTCATTTTCAAACAAGAGGCTAAAATCATTTTGATGCCGGCCGCTGATTTGAGCATCCGAAACCTCAAGGGTTTCATCTCCTGCTTCTGAAATGAGGAGTTCAGTCGTGATAGCGGTGTTCACGACAGCGGTGCCTAGTATTAAGGTGCTGTTGGGTTCAGGTTCAGACGCATAAACGGGCCCGACACCCAAGCCTTTGCAACTCAAGGGATAGGTTACCGTTTGGCGATTTGGTTCATTGGTGGTGAGGGTTAAAGTGGCTGTGCGCTCATCGCTCTGATTGCTAAAACACTGTATATTCAGTGTGTGAGGTTCGCCGCCTTGCGGTATTGAAAAAGGGGCCGCGCCACGACTGATGCTAAAATCACTTTCATCATTACCGCTAATCTGGCTTTCAAGCACTTCAAGCGTGTCATTGCCACGGTTTGACACGGTTAGAACTGTGCTGAGCGTGCTATCATCACCGCTCAAGGTTAAGGTACTGCCGGGTAAAGGCTGAGAGTCATAAATGGGCCCGATAGCTTCGCACTTTAAACGGTATTTGACTGTAATCAGATCGGGATCATTCGTGGTGAGGGTTAAATCCGCAGTGCGCTCGCCTATTTCGCTAGGCAGACAGTGCAGAAAAAGCGTGTGGGGCGCGTCATTATCGGGTATTGAAAACGGCGCGTTTCCTGCGACAATGCTAAAATCACTGGCATGGGGCCCCGTCAAGCTGCTTGCTGTCACGTCAAGCGTTGCTGTGCCGATTTCTAATACGGTTATATGGCTAGAAATGGGATTACCTAATTCATTACTGCCCATCATTAAGATATTATTCGGTTCGGGAACCGAATCATAAGTGGGTTTTCCTGTTTCTTGGCCTGGAGTTCGACACGTTAAAGGATAACTGACGGTTGATTGTTCTGGATCATTCGTCTTAAGAGTTAATATGGCTGTTCGCACCCCGATTTGACTTGGAATACATTCTAGCACCAGTGTCTGTTCGGTGTTGCTATCAGACAGTGAAAACGGAGCAGCAAAGCTTTTGATGCGAAAATCATTCGCTTGAGTGCCACTGATCCGGCTTTCGCTCACTTCAAGCGGTTTATCTCCTTTGTTTATGATAATAATGGCGGTAGTGGAAGAGGGTATACCCAGTTCGCTATTGCCCATATCAAGTAAGGTATTGGGCTGGGGTGTAGAAGTATATACAGGGCCGAGTTGTTGCTTCGTTGTTGCCTTCATTTCCTTACTCGGCGTACTGGTTAAGGCATTTTGCTGCTGCGAATGTGCCGGCGTATACGTTTCAACCACAAAAATGTAAGTGGTATTGGGTAATAAGTTTTTGACAACATGGCCGGTTGCTTTTTTATCAGCCGTTTTTTCTATGCTGTACTCGTCACTGGATTCAGTCGTGTACTTGACTTGATAATAACCGCCATCTGCTTGGTAGATAATCGATGCCCAACGGATCTGAATTTCGGTATCGGATAAGACGATTGGCTCGATCACAAAAGGCGCGATGGTTTGCGTTTCTGCCCAATCAGGGTTTTTATTCTTGAGAAAAGACAGTAAGGCGGAATCGGTAGCCGTTAATGCGTTGTAGCTTAAATCTAAGCCTTCTTGATCCTGCAATTGAGTCAACTGAACTAAAGAAGCGGGGATATTGCCGCTCAGTTGGTTATTTTGCAAGTAAAGTTCTTGCAATTGAGTCAGGTTTTTTAAGTCAGGAATCGTGCCACTGAGTTTGTTGTTTTGTAAGTGGAGGATTTCTAATTGTGCCAAGGCACTCAAATCTGGAATTGAGCCAGTCAATTGATTATTACCCAAATACAGTATTTCTAATTGCGTTAGTGTACTTAATTCGGGGATATTGCCAGTCAATTGATTGTTGCTTAAACCGAGATCAACCAAATTGATCAAAATACTTAAATCAGGTATCGGGCCGCTCAGTTGATTACCGCCTCCTAGTTTCAGTTTTTGTAACTGAGTTAAATCGCTTAAATCAGGAATAGGGCCTGTCAATTCGTTGTCCCACAAATTGAACTCTTGCAACTGAGTTAAAGTGTTTAAATCTGATGCAATCGAACCGCTCAATTGATTGTTAGCCAAATCGAAAATCTGCAACTGGGTGAAAGCACTCAATTTGGGGAGAGTGCCCACTAAGTTTTGCTGTTTTCGCGTGATGCGCGTGACATGTTCATCAGTACAAGTGATGCCAGTCCAAGTACAGGGGGTGTTTGTTATATTCCAGTTATTAGTAGCGCGATCCGTCCAATCAGGCCCATTCGTTGCGTTATAGATTTCAACCAAGGTGTCACATTCATTTTGTGGTATGGCCGTCACCGTTTCACAGTCAATGTCAGGTTGTATTGCTACCCAGTCAGCAGTCTCGCTGGGTTCAATAATCATACTCGGCTCATTGGCTAGTTGGGTTTCTACTTGAATTTGAAATTGGGTATCAGATGGTGTGCCTTTCGGAATACGCATGACAATGTCAGTACTTTTCCCAATAACAAAGCAAGTGCCCGATGAAATAGACTCCTTGCTACCGTGTATCAAAAACTTGACAAAGTTCTCACCACTGGAACCGCCTTCAATTATGGCATGAGTAACGGTACTGCCTTCGATAGAAAGTAATGAAGAAAACAGTGCGTTTTCCCATACCGCGCCGTTGCTGAGGGTAAAAGTCAAATAGAAATCACTACTAATAAACGTATCAATACAATAGCGAACGCTATGATCAGTGGTGAAAGTGCTGAAATTGAGTAGATAATCGCTATCAGCGACACTGTCATCAGATAAAATCACGGTATTGACAGTCAAGGAAGCGGCATAGAGGGTTTGACTGGTACCAGCGAATACACAAATGAGTATCAAACTGAGTAATAGGGTTGCTACCAGCCTTTGCCCCAAGTGTTTGGTGATGACGTTTCGCAGGGGCCCGTTTTGAGACTGATTAAGGAGCCAAGGAAATAATGTGCCTAATGGGCCCGTTTTAAAAAGGGAGTTCATGTTTAACATATTCAATTGTCCTCTTATTTTGGATAGAGCCATGTCGGTATGCCAATGATCAATGATAAATCGTAAACGGTTTAAAATTGACGCTTGAAAAATCGTCGAATCAAGACTAAATTGGCTATGAGTATAAATATAGAAAATATTTTCAATTATGCAAGTTTTTGAATTGGGAATTACAAGTTGGATAGCCAGGTTCACTGTGAACTTTTTTTTACCGTATATTTAGCTACGCTGAACTTCGTTTCATGGGGGTTAGATGCAACTGGTGAAAGCTTTCGCGATTAAAATCGTTCTAAACGCTAAAGACGCTAAAGACGCTAAAGACGCTAAAGTCAAGTATCAACATATTTGTGGGTAAAGATTGATTAGTTCTGTGTTAATAGTAGCACACGAGAGTCAACATTAACGACTTGGATATTGTCAGAAAATGAAACAAGAGGTTGTTTCCAGTGAGCATGTCCACAAATGACGAGAAGTTGAGTTTTCACAGTGCTTAATGTCTGTCGTATTTTTCGAGTACCGGCTAAACGGGTATTCGGTATGTCAGGGCCCTCATGAAGTACTAATATAAGTAATGAACCATAAATTTTCAGGTATTTTAATTAAAAGAAACAACCAAGAAGAGGGGCATGAGCAAGAGGGGCAACCACAAGGGATTGCCCCTACGGGCGGTTCGTAGGGGCAATCCCTTGTGGTTG
>QNEL01000378.1 GCA_003645185.1 Candidatus Parabeggiatoa sp. nov. 3 | reverse complement strand
TGTCATTTATTTGCAATGATATTGAATACTCGGTTTTATTGAGTACGTTATTTTTAACGCAAGAGACGCAAGCGATGTTTCGATATGCTGATGGTTCACAAAAAAACCAGTTGTTTCAATCGTTTTTGCCAGTAACGTTTTTAGCCTCCCCACAATTTAACCAAGCCTATCAACTCTGGAATGCTGAATATTTCGGCGTAGTTGCCTTTAAACAAATAATAACTGCCAGTGATAGCACCATAGATTATGCTGATTGACCCCAATAATAATAAAGGATTTTGATATTTTTTCAACGGCCTATATTTTTCTGAAAACACAATCAACATATAAAACATCACGTATATACTCGCAACTAATATTGTTAGTCTACGATGTATAACTAAGTGTAAAGAAACGGCTATGGAAAAAACGAGCAGAAACCAAAAAAATGGAATAACGAAATTGAGCTGTTTGAATTTATCCAAAGTTCTTACATATACAAAATCAAATATGAGATAAAAGACAAACCCTAATAATACGAGTGGTGCAATCAATGGTAATTTAGCTATTGTATAATACCAAGGGCTATTACCTGCTGTTTCACAAAAACGGCAACGTGCGGATTCTTCATAAGCGGCCAGTTGTTCTGGAGACATGTTATCTAGCATGGCTTGATACTCTGGTGGATGCCCACCACTAATTAGGGGTATGTCTCCCATTGTATAATAAAGTGGCACGTACCAAGGCAAACTGAGTACTAATGCTGGAACGGCCCCTAATAACAGAGCTTGGATTTTACTTTTCTTATCTGATTCGCTGACAAGTATGATGTAAATAATGATGGGTATGATGATACCGGATGTTACTTTGGATAGTAAAGCTAAACCTAATAATATCCCTGCAAATAGGTACAATAATTTGGGGTGTTGTGCAGAACGGGCCATCATGGTTAATGCTACCGCTAATGCGGCCCAACCGGCGTGTAAATTATCTATCCAAAGTATGCCAGATACATAAGTCATTATCGGATCGGTGGCAATCCCTAATAAGGGTATCCAGAATAACGGGGAAAGTGCTGATGGGTTCAGGCCGTAAGTCAAAAATAAACTCCGGCCCATTAAAGCCACCGCTAAAATGGCCAACAGATGCCCTAACCATGAAACAATAACGGCTTTATCTGGTGCATTACGTTCTACAAAGGGACGTAGCAATAACGGAAACATTGGCGGATGTACCGGCATTTCACGGTTAGCGCGTGAAAGGTAAGCTGGATTTGTAGAAAGTGGGGAGCCTTTAAGCGTATATTGACCAGTCTCTATCCAGTTTTTGGTCAAATACCAAAAGGCTACTTCGTCACCTTCATTATGTGACAAATTAAGAGTAGGTAATTTCAGAACTGATGAAAAACCTATTATTAGCAAAGTGACAAACCAAAAATGTTTCATTTGTTTAATCAGTAATCGGGTGGGTTTGTTTAATAATAGCAATTTCCTCAGAATATCCATTTCACTTTGAACGTCTAAGAAATTTTTATCATCAAATTATAAATCGTATCTAAAAGCGGTTATTTTTACCTAAAATACCGCACATAATGTCATTACATCTTTAATGAAATATAACATTTCCCAAAAGGACTGAATATTTCTTTCTGATGAGCTTTGCTGATAAAGTAAGTAGGTACGCATAAATATTTTAACATTTTCTGTATTTTCTGTAGGGTGGGTAGCGTGTTTTTGCTGCCCACCAGCCTTCTACAAAATGTTAATAAACTTTTGCGTACCTACTTATCTATAAAAATAGGAGCATTTTGTAAACGCTCATTGTTTATTCTTTGAGTATTTAAAAAGTCTCTATATGAAGTTAAGATGGCATAAATCATTCTGACCAAAAAAGATTTCCCCTGTCCATTTTTTCCGCTAATGAGAGTCAACTTGGACATTTCCAATGTGGCTTCTTATGCCTAAATTTTTGATACTAAAAAGCATTTTTATTCGTTTTTTTTAAGCTTAGATGGTGGGCAACAAAAACACGTTACCCACCCTACGTTTTATTGAGTACGTTATTTTAACGCAAGAGACGCAAGAGGCGCAATAGACGCAAAGATTTCGATTTTTTGAATTTTATAGAGTATCGAAAGCGTTTTTAGATTTGAATGGTGAGCTTTAAAAACCCGTTACTCACCCTACATTTTGACATGATGTATAACGATGGGTTGATAAGTTCACATTTATTATATTCCATTTTTTTGAGCTATTTGATAAATTTGACTTTTTACAAATAGCAAATTTTGATAAATAGACTGTAAGTCTTTTAGATTGGTAGCATTAAATAATTTACTGATAAAATATTGGTATTGATTTGTACCCATTTTTTCTAAAATAACAAAGTGCCAAATAGCACCGACAATATAAGCACCTTTCATTGAAATAAAATGATTCAATTCAACGGCTGCAATGAGTTCAGCTAACAATTGTGGGCGCGGATCATCGTTTTTAATAGATTTTTTAAATTCTTGAATAAAAAAATAAGGCTCTTCAGCAAACTCTAAACCTTTTGAAATTAAAAAATCAGTTGTTCCACTCAAAATAAAATGATTGGTTTTATAAATTAAGGGTTCCTCATAAAAGTCTCTAAAAGGAATAGTGAAATCTAAAAATTTAATTCTATTTAAGATGGGGGTGATAAATTTAACTTTTAAATCTTCTTCTTTGTAACTCTCTATTAAAAATTCATTATTCTCTATTAAATCGTTTAGAAATTTAATATCGTCAGGTTTTAGTTCAATATTATTATTAAACCAGTCATCGAATAATTCTTGTGTTTTGTTATTTCTAATATCAAAAAGTCTTTTTAAATCTTTAAAGGTTATTTGAGAATAAGAATAAGTGGGAATCTTATTTTGTTTTTTTGCAAACGCCTCGTTAATTTGTTGCAAACTTTCTGGGGTTAAATTATCTATGAAACTTTGAATATCCATGTTGACTGCCTCTGAGTAGTGTACTTGCTGGTATATGTCATTGATTAGCAACGATATTGAATACTCGGTTTTTATTGAGTGCGTTATTTTAACGCAAGAGACGCAAGAGGCGCAAGAGGGCATCGAAAGCGTCTTTAGATTTGAATGGTGAGGTAACGGGTTTTTGTTGCCCACCATTAATTAAGATGATATAGCCTTTTGATCTTGATTTTCAAAATTGATAGATTTATTCATTTATTTAATTTATTTATTCTTCTTTATATTAGCGCGCGCGATATATAATATAATTAAGCAAAAATAATTAATAAATAAGTAGGTTAACAAAAATAAATTAACCTTTTTTGAAATTAAGAATAGAACGCTGATTCGGCTTCTGACACTGACGCCGCTGATAAAAAATGTTAAAAGACTTATTTATGTATAATAGTAAGACTTGCCAACCATGTTGATTAAGCTATACAGCACGCTGTTATAAATTTAAACTTTTATGTATTTCACAATACAGTTTTTGCGCGCAAAAACTTTTGCCTGAAATGGTGGGTTTTGTATTTTTGTTGCCCACCATTCTCATTAAAAAAATTCAAATTCAGTTTATTAAGTACTGAAGCACAAATAAACAGGTATTTTACCGCAAAGGGCAACCACAAGGGATTGCCCCTACGCAATGTCATGTAGGGGCAATCCCACGCGCAAGCCCCATTTCTGGTTGCTTCTTCTAAAATACCTGAAAATTTATGGTTCAGTACTTACCGCGCTAAGTATAATAACGGCAAAACTTTTAAGCCAAACTTGATCTTTTTTTAAAACCTATCAAGTTTCGTTTCGGATATCAATAGGAGAAAAAGATAAAATGTCAGATTCTGTTTGGACGAGAAAAGGCGGCACTTTAAGCGACAAATCGGCTCGCAAAGAATATGGGCTGACGCAGGAAGAAATCATTGACGCTATCCAAGCCGGAAAACTTCAATTCCGTGAAAACCACATCCATGGCAATCCCTATTTTAGACTTCTCAGAGAGGAAGTCGAGGCTTTGGTTAATGATAAGTATGGCAAAAACCATCTTGACAAGAAAAAGCTTGAGACAGAATTAGCGCAAATCAATAAGGAATTGAGGAAGTTGAAATCTCAAATCACTTCTCTTGAAAAAAGAAAAGTGGAATTACAGGAAAGTCTTGGGTAAGGTAGTTAATCGAAATCAAGTCTTTCATATCATTCTTTTCAAAAGGGTTGCTCAGAAATTGTCTGAAAATCTATAGTATTAAATTAAAAAAGGTAGGTATCCCATTAACACACAAGACTCCAGATTCGATCCAACATGGCGAGATGATATCCTTGATTCTTTGGTTCTTGATATTCCTCTCATTTTTCCCAACGATACTTCGCCCAATGGTGAGATATGGATAAAAAGCATAGCCAAAATGGATGAAACCGTATTTCAAGAACAATACCGTCATAATAAACCAAGACGAATGACAGGCATTCTCAAAAGATCAGATTTAATCCATCATCACCAAGCGACTGATGGGAATGGTAATGTTCTACCACTGGATCATCCGATTTATGATGTCATTTTTAAGCCTAAGGCTTGGATGACTGACTCTATGGAAGAACGCTGTGTGATGTTTGCGGCTGCCAAACAAGCGAGGGGAAAAGTTTTAGTCGGTGGTTTAGGATTGGCTATTTATCCACAAATGCTGTTTTATCTTCAACGCCCGATTCAGTCTCTCACTATCTTGGAAAACAATGCGGCAGTGATAAAACTGGTTCAGGATGTTTGGCTAACCCGTCTCAATAATGAGCAAAAACAAAAGGTTAAGCTTATCGAAGGAACGATTGAAAGTTTCTTGCAAGAAACATCAGAAAGTTTTGATACCCTTTACTTTGACACTTGGGAAGATGCGGATCCCCGTTTTCTCCCCCATATCAACTATCTGATACAACTCGGGTTGCCTAAATGCACACCGACGGGGCAAATCCAATGTTGGGGTTATGCCTTGATGGTAGATAATTTTATTGAACATGCAATAAGGTATGTTCAAGACAATTTTCCGTTGGAAGATTTCCACCTTGATCCGGGGTTAGAAAGATATTCGCAATGGTTACAAGAGCATAAAGACAAGAAGCCTTCTGAAGAAACCCTAAAAACCGTTGCGCGTGAAATAGCTTTAACAACGGTTAAATCGCTGGCAGAGTATGATCGGAATATTTGTTTCACCCCTTTTGCACTTTCTTACACTGAAGCACATATGAATAGGGTGAGATCACAAAAACGGCCGGAATAATGGTTTATTAAACCGGGTTCTTGGTGAGGCGTTAAATTTTTCGTTAAGCTTTAAAATCTAAAATCGGGCCGCAAAATACATTAAATTCACTCCGAAGGAGCGCCGCATAAAAACGGTTATAAATAAAGGAAAATCATGATTGTCGTTTATGGCATTAAAGAAAATCTGAATCTAATCAAGACAAAATTATCTGATGTGATTCACGGTTGTATGCAATCAATCCTGGGTATGCCAGAAGACAAACGGGCTCACAGATTTATACCGATGAACAAGGAAGACTTCTATTATCCTGGTGGTAGAAGTGATGCTTACACGGTTATTGAGATCAATATGATGCAGGGCCGTGAAAAAAACACGCAAAAAGCCTTGATCAAGGCATTATTTGAGCAAATTGAAAAACAACTGGGCATATCACCGGTAGATATTGAAATCACCATAAAAGAACAACCCGCACATTGTTGGGGATTTCGAGGCATGACTGGTGATGAGGCTAAACTCAACTATAAAACCAAGGTATAACAAGGCAAATACATTCAAAGTTTGTATTATAGACAAAGGCCCAATTTTCGTTCAACTATTTTGCCACGGAAAAACACGGAAAAACACGGAAAAATATTCCGTGCTTTCTGTGTCATTCCGTGGCTTTTAATACATCTCAATTCCCACTATTTCTTATCAGTTATCAGTTATCAGTTATCAATTATCCCTATCTTTATAAGGTTTCCCATTCAAAATTGACAATATTCCTTTCCTTCTTGCTAAATTCAACACCGATTAAGAAGATTTTCAGGCCAGAATGAGCCAAGGCTTGGTATTTTTCATAATACTTTTTCGTTTTGATCTGATTGAGGGCTTTGCCCTTCTCATTATCTAATTCAATCACTTTAAATTCAATCAGATAAATGTAGTTATCTAATTTGACGGTTAAATCAATCCGGCCTTGATTGGTGCAGTCTTCCGGTTTCGCGTCAATACCGAGGGCTGCAAAATAGCAATAAAACACAGAAGCATAGTAGCCTTCGTATTCATCTATATTGTTTTTGGTATACCAATGGTATGGAATTGAGGCAAATAGAGCATGAAAAATCTCTTGCAGTTTTTCTAAATCGGCATCTAATAAGGCATCATATAAAGCAATTTTATGTTCCTCTTTTTGAGAGATGTCTTCGATTAAATAATCAAGGATGAAATCCGTTAGGCTCATTTTGACTTCTAAATTCGGATAGGATAGCTCAAGGATTTGTCTTGCACCCTGTTGGCGTTGCCCGATTATGGTTAAATAGCCGGATTGAAATAGCAGGGTTTCCAATTGAATTTTTTCTATATCAAAATGACTTAAAAGCGTTTCGGTGGCTTTCATCTGCTCTAATCGGGGAACAAAATATTGTCGATTTTGCAGTAGCTTGATCAGAAAGGAAGGCGTTGCCGTTTCAAACCAGTAGTTTTTAAACACTTTGTTATCTAAAAAGAGCAAAATATCATAAGGATTGTAAATGGATTCGCCTAAAAAGTGATAGCCGTTATACCAAAGTTTAATGGCTGTCAAATCGACACCTTCTAATTGATCGGCAAAAGTCTCAAGCAACTCTGATTGAGTATAGCCACAAATTGTGGCATAGCGACTATCCAATGTGATATCAATCAAATTATTCAAGCCACTGAAAATACTGACTTTAGAAAATTTACTGACTCCCGTTAATAAGACAAATTTGAGATATTCATCACAATCCTTGATCACCGAATAAATATTTTTCAAGCCTTCTCTTAACGAGACGGCACGCTCAGTTTCTGTGATGTTATCCAATATGGGCTTATCATATTCGTCTACAAGAATAACCACTTGTTGCTGGTATTTTGCACACAATTTTTTGATCAGTTCATAAAACTTTCCAGATAGGGAATGGAAGTCAAAATGGATATCATATTGATTGGCATTATCCATCAAGATTTCTTCTATTCTGATATCCAAACTTTGACGACTGTCAATCACACCACCGCCAAAACTGAAATGAATCACGGGGTATTTTTGCGTCCAATCCCAGTTATGCTCTAAAAACAGGCCTTTGAAAGACGGTTCTTCACCCAAAAAAGCTTGTTTTAAAGTATCAACAAACAAGCTTTTGCCAAAGCGTCTGGGGCGAGACAAGAAGAAATATTTGCCATGATCCACTAATTGTTTAACAAAAGGTGTTTTATCAACATAGTAACCGTATTCTTGTCTGATTTCCTTAAATGTCGAAACACCTATCGGTAATTTTTTCATCCGTTATTTCTCCGTTATCAGTTATCATCAGGTGGACCGCCTTGTATTTTAAGTTTTCTGGCCCACCACTTATTAGTCGTTAAGTACTGAAGCATAAATTTTCGTGTATTTTGAAATGGGGCAACCACAAGGGATTGCCCCTACGCAATGCCATGTAGGGGCAATCCCTTGTGGTTGCCCTTTGCGCTAAAATATCTGTTTA
>QNEL01000377.1 GCA_003645185.1 Candidatus Parabeggiatoa sp. nov. 3 | reverse complement strand
GGGGCGAACACATGGGGGCGAACACATGGGGGCGAACACATGGGGGCGAACACATGGGGGCGAACACATGGGGGCGAACACATGGGGGCGAACACATGGGGGCGAACACATGGGGGCGAACACGCAGGTTCGCCCCTACAATTAAATTACAATACTTCTGCCAAAAACGCCTGTATTTTCGGATAATGCGATCCTTTCCAATAAATCTTTTGACAGGTTTCACAACGGTAAAATTTATCATAGTATTCCCATGTATCCGCTGGCACTTGATCGCGAATCTCCGCTTTATCAACAAAATGAATTAAACCATTACAATTGACACAACGTTGAAAAGGGGTGGCGAGTCGAGATAAATCAAAACGGCGCATCACTTCACGTAATTGCTGTTTTGGATCGGTTTCTCGCAAAAAATAACCGTGTGTTACCAAGCTTCGTTTGAGTAAGCCCATATCGCGTGTTAATAAAATCCGTTGCTCGCGATCAGAAATCTCTGCCAATTCAGGATCGTCGTAATCGTTCCGATATAAGGTGTCAAAACCCAACATGCGTAAATAATTGGCGAGTTTTCCTAAATGAACATCTAATACAAAACGGATTTCAGGCAGTGGTTGAGGCCGCACTTTTAAAATGGGGGTGATATCTATTGATTCAAAGACGGGATAAACACTGATTCTATCATCCGCTTGCAACAAGTAAGTGAAATCGACGGATTCGCCATTCACTAAAATCAAATCGACTTCAGTATGGGGAATGCCTAAGGCTTCAATGGTATCTTTTATCGAGGGGTGTTTGTCAACTGTATATTTAAACTCAACCATGCGCCTTTCTGGCGCTAAAAAATCATTGAGTTCTGCGTAAAATCTAAAAAAAACGGGATGATGTGACATAATATTAATTAATTCGTCATTAAATTCCCTTGTTGAGAAGAAGCGTTTTTTGAAAAAGAAATAAACGCAAGAGGCGCAAAGATTTTTATCGAGCGCATCGAAAAAACGTCTTTAGCGTCAAAGCGCGTTTATTTCTTGTTCAAGACTTCAACTTGATTGGATTGATTTTGGACTGATTTGCGCTGATTTGCGTTGATTAGTACAGCGGATCAGGGGATTGATCGGATTGGTGAGAGGGCCAGTTTCAATTTATTGGGGTAGAAACGTTAGAGATGCTGATAACCTTGTTGAGTTGAGTATCTAGCCCAATAATGAAAACCTGCCCTCTCACCAATCCGTTCACTCCCCTGATCCGCTGTACTCATTCTTTAAGGAATGATCACGAAATAACTTTTCACGCTAAAGTTTCGCGGAGCGAAACTTTAGCGTGAAAACCCGTTTTATAGATTTTCAAGGTGCCTAAAGGGCGAACACGCAGGTTCGCCCCTACAACATATTGGCTCGTAGGGGCGAACCTGCGTGTTCGCCCATAATTGCTGAACAATAAATCTCCAATTTATTTCGTGACGATTCCTAACGCACTTCAAACGCTTGACAATGCACCCCTACCCAATTTTCTGCAATCGGTTCGTTGCCGGCCGCTGTCAATACACCACAAGCTTGATATGTGCCGAGTTCGATGCCAACAGGTAAATCTAAATCCAGTATGGATAAGCTTGTCGGTTCAGAGAAACTCACGTCTTCGCGATAAACCTTGACGGCCCCTGGCAATATGGGCCCTGATGAACTGTAACTTAAGGTGATATAATATCCCGTTGGAAAGATAATCGCGGCATAAATATCATAGGGCCCTGGTTGCGCTGCATTAGCGTTGATATCCAGTTTAAAACTCCAGTGTTCGCCGATTTGATAGCTCGATTGATTCATTCTGGCGACGATCAGGCCTACGCCACTGGCTTGCACTTCTCCAAAGGCGCTGTCTGACCAAGTACCGTCTAAGCCTTGCGCTTGATACATGACGCGCCATACGCCTGCTTGATAAAATCCGCTGTATGCGGTGACATAACGGTTGCTGCTGTAGTCCATTTCGACTTCTATTCGATCAAAAACGGTGTTATCGCCTTGATAGTCGGTGATTTGTAGGCCGGGGCGTATCAAGATGGCGCGCACTCGTCGAATGTGTTCTGGGCCAGGTGAGGTTCTAACCCATAACCACCCTTCAGCTTGTTCCGCTGTGAGCGAGACGGGCGGATGAATGTCTATGATTTCTGGCGCATCTGCGCCACGACTCCCGATATTGCCTATCACGATCCCGGCGGCACGGCTGCCATCAAGTGAGTTGAATGAGCCATCCCCATTATCATCTAATTGCGGACGCTGTTCTCCAAATAACTTGGGATCCGATATCATCATGTCTTCAGTTGCAATAAAGGCCGTTTGCAGGTTTTCACCTCGTCGCACATTGCGAATGAAGGTGTCTGAGAAATTCGCGTAAAGGGCATTCCATGCCGTGTTTTGGGCATCGCTGCTGGTCAGAATAATCCGTTGTGGTGCGCTTAATTCATCTATGAATGAACCAGAATAGCAACTATCTAATATAATCACTTGTTGCACGTCGGCGGGCACTTTGTCTACTAATCTTCGCAATTCATTCGCGGGTAACCAGTATTCGCGGGTGATTTTGAATTGATCCGCTAACGCATGTCCATGAATATACAGGATAAATTGTTGACCGGCTTGTAAATCGGTCATTTGATTAAAGGCCGATTCCAGTTCGGCTGCCGGATCAAATAATTCATAATCAACGACTTCATCATCGACACCATCGCCATCAATATCTTGCCAATTTTTGGGATTCAGGTAGATAATCTCGTCATCGCTATAACCACGCTGTTTGAGGGCACGATACATTCGCCGCGTTAATTCTTCGCTGTACTGGAATAAGGTATTTTGCCGATGGGCCCCACTGGCGGTAATCAGAATCGCACGGCCTAGCCCTGTTGCAGGGATTGCAGGAGGTGGCGCTGGAGGCGGTGTGACGATTTCAGGGGGCGGTTCGGGCACGGGCAAATTAGCGCGTACTTGATAAGTCGGAGGTTGACTCAAGTGAATCCAACCCATATTGGCGGCCCAAGCATAACCGTTAAATTCACCCGTTGTCATGTTGATAGTGACTTGTTGATGCGTGGGATTGAAATTAATCCAGCCGATTTTGGGACTCCAAGCATAACCGGATAAATTACCCAGGCCATCATTATTGACACCCCAATCGTGAGCTGCGGTATTAGCATAATGATGCGTACCGCCTCCTTCATAGCTGCCTAGCGCAATCCAACCAATATTGCCTGACCAAGCAAAACCTTCCAAATGATCCGGAAAAACCGTCACACCACCATGCGAAGGGTTAAAATTCACCCAACCACTTTGGCTACTCCAAGCATATTTTTGCGTGTTATCAATATTGCTGTCAGCCAAAGCAGTCAATGCGATTAGGCTGAAGAGTAAAATAGAAATGATATGTTTTTTCATGATCTTATTAAAAAATGTAGGGTGGGTAAGCGGGCGGCAATGATATCAAGAGCAACCCAAAAACTCACCGCCCGCTTGCCCACCATTTTAGTTGTTCTATTGGATATGATGAAATGATAGAACGCTGATTTTGCTGATTGTCATGATTTTCGCTGATTTTAATCAGTGTTAATCATGATCATCAGTCCAATCTGCGTTCTATCTTCCATAAACATCACGCATTCCTCACATCTTGTTCCAATTCGGCCGCCGTAAGGGAAAAGGGCGAGACTTGGTAACGTCCAATATTCATCAAAAAGGCGACACGAGACATACCGGCTAATTGCGCGGCACGAGATGAAGATAATCGCCCTAATTCAAATAGCTTAACCGCCGCTAAGATTTTCATTTCGTGAGCAAAAGTAACGGGTGTTTCTTTTAAGCTAATCAAAGGTTCTTCTGGTATTTGAATAGGTATCGTTTGCATAGGTTTTAATTCTACAATAGTATTATACACATATAAAAAACAAGGAAATACCCCAAAATAAAATCGCGGCCCGCGCAGGGCGCGGGCCGAAAACCCCCTCACGTCAAAAATAATGACTTACACATAGCGCGGAACAAAACACTTCACCTCTAATAAATAGCACTTTAGCAAACGACACCCTTTCAAAAGAGTAAAAGAGTAAAAAACCCAGTGTAAAGTGCTAAAAAGCTAAAGCGTTACAGTGTAACGTCCGCGCAACCACGAAAACCCCTGTACCTGATGTGGAGGTCCGACGAGTACCAGAAACGGAGGGCAGCACGACAGAACTTCGGGTAGTAGTTGAACGAGCCGCCACGAAGCAGACGCGATTCTGTATCGTTACTATTCCAAATACGGCCATCAGTCGGTGCCCCTTGATAATTACTATGCCAAGGATCGGCACACCATTCCCAAACGTTGCCTACGGTATCATATAAACCAAAGGGATTCGCTTTAAAAGAACCGACTGGGGCAGTTTGTTTACCACTCCATTCACTGCCACTGCTACCACAATTCGCAAGGTTTGTTCCGATCTCATTTCCCCACCAATACTTTGTCTGTGTTCCAGCACGGGCGGCATATTCCCATTCCGCCTCTGTTGGTAAACGATATGTTCTGCCCGTTTGTT
Organism: Candidatus Parabeggiatoa sp. nov. 3; assembly: GCA_003645185.1. Classification (GTDB taxonomy): domain Bacteria; phylum Pseudomonadota; class Gammaproteobacteria; order Beggiatoales; family Beggiatoaceae; genus Parabeggiatoa. The sequence continues at coordinate 3,155 of QNEL01000377.1, read as the reverse complement.
CCGATAACCAGTTTAGGTAAGCAGTGGCATCATGCCAAGAAACATTCATCACTGGACGATTACCCCGTCCCCAACCTTTATCATCGGGCTTATCTCTACCCGTGGCTTCAGCAAACTGATCATATTCTGCAAACGTCACCTCATACTTTCCCATCGCAAAACTGGCCACAGTCACGTCATGTACGGGTTGTTCACTAGAATATCCGCCACCTTGGATATCGCCCATCTTAAAGGTGCCAGCAGGAATCACGATCATTTCTGGGCCTGAACTGCCATCTTTTAAGGTGTCACGAAAAGTGTTGGTAGAGGGTGTCGCGACTGGAGTTGCTGGCGCTGGGGTTGCTGGGGCAGTATAGGTACCCGTTACCCCTAATATCGTTACGCCTTGTTTGATATTTTCTGGGCGTAAATTGGGGAGGCCTTTGATTATCGAGCCGTTATGATAACCGGTGGCAATGGGTTGATCGGTGGTGCTTGGGGTGTAAACGACGGCACCGTGATGGGGTTGTGTACCGGTTTGTAAGCCCCAATGACTGTCTGTCAAGCCCCAGTATTGTTTTCCGTTGATCACCTCATTGGGTTGGGCTCCGTTGGCATTGTCTTTAATGGGGGCACGGCCCATCACGTCGTTTAAGGAACAGCCGATATCTGTCGGGCCGCTGGGCGGTAGGTTAAAGGGCGTTGGCGTGGCCGCCGCGCCTGTGGTGAGGCGATTACAGATATCGTCAAGGCTGTACATCGCACTCGCGGGATCGGTGGGCGGGGCCGGTGAATCTAGGGGGCCCGCGAAAACCGTGGCCGGTAGTATTAATAATGTGGCTAATTGTTTGGGGGTTTTTAATAACATTGTTTTGTCTCCTGTTGTGATAAATTTTGCCACGGAAATACACGGAAATACACGGAAAAATTCATTCCGTGCTTTCTGTGTTTTTCCGTGGCCGCAAAAGAAGTTTTTCGCAACCACTTTGGCATCGAATTGTTCAGTGTTCATTAATATTGGCAGAGGCCTGTTGTTTTTTCTCGTCCTCTTCTTTCATGTAGTTGAGAAACTCTTCCAGTTGTTCTTGGTTGATTTTACCATCGTGTAACATCCGTTTAGCCGCGTTCATTGCTTCTGCTAAAGCTTCTGTTTCTCCCCAGTTGGCATCCATTTCCCGAAGTTTTAGTCGTTCTTTCATAATCGTCAGGAGAGTTGATTTGCTGAACACTGTTGTTTTCATGATATCATCAACCCTAATTGTCAGTTTACCCGACAGATAATCCATTGTTCTTTCATCATTTTTTTCCTCATTGGCTTCCAAGCGTTTGAGAAAAATTTCCAGTTGTTCTTGGTTTATTTTCTGTTCTTCAAACATCAGTTTAGCTACCTTCTTTGCTTTTGCTAAAGGTGCTGTTCGTCCCCACTCAATGTCTCGTTCTCGCAGTTTTTCCATCATAAGCATTACTCAAGTTGATTATTTTTGTATTATATAATGTTTCATTATCAATATTCAATGGTACTTCGCAAACTCTCAATTAATTCAGATTAGTTTTTTAGAATAGAACGCTGATTTGACTGATTGGACTGATTTGCGCTGATTAGTACAACGGATCATCGGAGTGAACGGATTGCTGAGAGGGCCTGTTTCAATTTATTGGAGCAGAACCTTCCTTTTCTTCAAGTTGTTTGAGTGATTCAGGCATATCAAGGATGCCCGTTTCTTGTTTAGCTTGGTTGACTAGCCGTTGTAGTACATCTCCAAAAGGCTGTCGGCTTTCAATCAATCGTCTTTTGATGAGCCCTTTCTCATTTTCAGACAAGTTTGATTCGTTAAGTAACTTTCTCAAATCAACCACGACGGCTGGGGCGATTAAATGCCCTTGTTGAGAAGAGGCGTGTTTTGTTTTTTTCATGGCAAAATGGATGACGGTTAAGGGTAAGCTGGTTATTGAGAAAGAAATAAACGCAAAAGACGCAAGAGGCGCAAGAGGCGCAAGAGGCGTAAAGATTTATTATGGAGCGCATCGAAAAAACTGCCAGCGGGAATCACGATCATTTCTGGGCCTGAACTGCCATCTTTTAAGGTGTCACGGAAAGTGCAGGTAGAGGGCGTAGCGGGCGTGGGCGCTGCGCCTGTGGCTAGGCGATTACATATGTCGTCTAAGCTGTACATGGCACTCGCGGGATCGGTGGGCGGGGCGGGTGAATCTAGGGGGCCGGCGAAAACTGTGGCCGGTAGTATTAATAATGTCGCTAATTGTTTGGGGGTTTTTAATAACATTGTTTTTTATCATGAGATTGTTTATTTTTGAAGAACTTTAATGATGTTGGTAGTATATTAGTTTTTTTCAACACAGAGTTCACAGAGGAACACAGAGTTTCACAGAGAGTAAAGAGGAATTTAATTGCAATGCCAAAACAAGAACAAACGCCAAAAACGATTTATTTATCTGATTATCAACCGCCTGATTATCGCGTTGAGTCGATTGATCTGCATTTTGATTTATATGATACCGAAACGGTGGTGAAATCAAAGTTGTCAATCACTAAACGGGTTAATGGCCCGCAAACGCTGCCTTTGATTTTAAATGGTGATGCGTTGCAACTGAAGGCTGTCGCCCTTAATGGCAAAACGCTTTCTTCAACTGATTATCAGTTAAACGATGAATTCCTCATTATTCATCAGGTGCCAGAGGCCTTTGAATTGGAGATTGAAACCGAAATTAACCCCAAAGACAATACGGCTTTAAGTGGTTTATATCTCTCTGGGGGCAATTTTTGTACGCAATGCGAAGCCGAAGGCTTTCGACGTATTACTTATATGCTCGATCGGCCCGATGTGATGGCGCGTTATACGACAACCATTGTGGCAGATGAAGCCCGTTATCCGGTGTTATTGTCTAATGGCAATGCGTGTGGCCGGGGCAAATTAGCTTCTAATCCGAAACGTCATTGGGCTAAATGGGCCGATCCGTTTCCAAAACCGACTTATTTATTTGCTTTAGTCGCTGGTGATTTAGCGCGTGTTGAGGATCAGTTTGTCACGCAATCGGGGCGTAAAGTGACTTTGCAGATTTATGTGCAATCGCACAATATCGATAAATGTGAACATGCGATGCACTCCCTGAAAAAGGCGATGCGATGGGATGAAGAAGTTTATGGGCGCGAATACGAT
>QNEL01000376.1 GCA_003645185.1 Candidatus Parabeggiatoa sp. nov. 3 | reverse complement strand
TTCGCGGAGCGAAACATTAGCGTGAAATAAAGTTGCGCGCAACTTTTCACGCAAAAGTTTTGCGCGCAAAACTTTTGCGTGAAAGCGTGAAATGTGAAATAAAGTTTTTGCGCGCAAAAACTTGTTAAGTGAAAAACAATTAACAATTAATACACACAATCGGAGCCAGCCCAGAATCAATCCCATTCTTTTACGATTTCACGCTGAAGTTTCGCTCCGCGAAACTTCAGCGTGAAATAACGTTTTTGCGCGCAAAAACGTTTTGCGTAAAACCCCAGTGCCCAAGCCCCCATCATTTATGGTATTCTCTCATCGTTATACACAAGCATTCTATATAAGCCATCATGCGTTAATCATAGGTGTTCTGTATTTTTTTAAGATGTTGATTTATAAGAGATTTTTTGGTTCAAAATGAGAGGGTTTAAAAGTACCTATCCATTCTTTTACGATTTCACGCTGAAGTTTCGCGGAGCGAAACTTCAGCGTGAAATAAAGTTTTTGCGCGCAAAAACGTTTTGCGTAAAACCCCAGTGCCCAAGCCCCCATCATTTATGGTATTCTCTCATCGTTATACACAAGCATTCGATATAAGCCATCATGCGTTAATACATAGGTGTTCGGGATTTTTTTAAGATGTTGATTTATAAGAGATTTTTGTGTTCAAAATGAGAGGGTTTAAAAGTACCTATTTTTAGAATGGTATTTTTACGAATCAAAACCCCAGTTTATGAGCTTTTTTCTTAAATCATTTTTGCAATTCTAACCTTTATACGAGGCTTCCAGCAAAATCCCGAACACCTATGATGCGTTAATCATTATTAATTCTAACTAAATTACCAAACACTTCACGTAGTTCCTCTTATGCACGAAATATCAAACAAGAGATTTTGTTAATATAAGCTCAATATCTGTTCAGTTTTTTATTTTTCAGTTTTATGTTCAATTTTCAGTTTTTATATTTCATTTTAATTCGGTGCCCCTTTGTATTGATAATTCTTGAGTAGATGTTAGAATAATACGATTGGACTGAATGGTGACTTTGCATAGCATCGTTCATAAACGCTAACAAACCTTTTTTCTTATTTTAACAAAACGCACCTATACTTAGCATCATCATAAATTGCGCTTTTTTTAATTAACATAACAGCCAACAGCCTAAGTCTAAAAGCTCAAGTCAGGTGGTGGTGACTAACCCAATATATCCATTTCACGCTAAAGTTCGCTCCGCGAACTTTAGCGTGAAATTCACATTTCACTTAAGAAGTTGCGCGCAACTTTATTTCACGCGCGCGGTGAAGCTTCGCTAAACTTTTGCGTGAAATAGCACGGCAAGGATTTTTACAAAAAGCAAAAGGAGCTTGTGTGGCGGTTGGCAGTATATTCAATTTGTGATGTCTCATTGAATAAACAAAGATTAATAGACTAAACAAAAGGTTTTTGTTTACGGGGGTATACAAATAACTCATTGAAAAATATTCTTTTATTGTTTTATTGTTTTATGAAATTATGAACTGCTGAAATTATGAACTTTAATAGGCCTAGGTACAGGACAAAAAATGTCAATCAATAATTTTTATTGACGGCCTTATAGAGATACTCTATTATAAATCAATAATTTACAAAGTTTTGTTCTGTACAGAGCTAATAGGCATGAAGTTTCAAGAATGATTTGAGCCATACCAAAACAATTTTTTGTCCCCGTTTTTGCGCGCAAAGACTGGGGCAAAAAATGTTAAACAGAAAATAACTGAGCCTTTTAATACTAAAAACAAATAGAACGCTTTTAAAAAGTTCATTTTTCACTTAAAACTAACAACACTATTCACTTGTTCAACATCTTAACGAACCCCTACATAATTAACAATTATGACATTAAAAATTGATCAATGATTGAACCTCTTGAACTTAAGGTAAACACTTAAAAAAATTGAGGGTTGATAAGAATGACTGAATTTGATCCATTTTATAAAATATCAATGTGTGATTTCATCATTCCTAATACCTTTGGAGCAAATTAACGGCTACCAAAAAATGGCCGACAAAGTTAGACTTTCTTGTACTTTTTGTCCAAGAAATCAGCAGACTTGAAAATGAAACCAAGTGACATTACAATTTGAAGCTGAGAAAGGTTGACTCAGAACGAGAAAAGTTTTCTCGTACCTGGTATTGAGAATTTTCTGAAAGTAAATTGGAAGTAAATTGGTGTTCAAGCCCCGGTTTGGAGGTCAATTTGACCCGAAAGGGATTATTTTTATTTTGTACAGTACGTGGTTGCATGAAACCGCCTAGCGGGATTGAATGCCAACTTATGTGCCTGCTCAACCAGAACTCTAGTTGCAACCTGAAAGGGTTATCAACAGAGAGCGAATTACCTAATGGACAACTTTGTCTGCCACTTCTTAGGATCAGAACGGTTATTATGAGCGAACATATCGTCTCTGTCACAGACGACACTTTTAAAAACGAAGTACTTGAGGCGAAAATTCCTGTATTAGTTGACTATTGGGCAGAATGGTGCGGCCCATGCAAAACGATTGCCAAAGTCTTGGATGAAATTGCATCAGAATATGCGGGTAGGTTAAAAATTGCCAAGTTGAATATTGATGAAAATCCTGGCACACCCCCCAAATATGGTATTCGTGGCATTCCCACCCTTATATTATTTAAAAATGGTGAAGTAGAAGCCACCAAAGTAGGGGCACTTATTAAATCCCAATTGGCAACATTTATAGATAGCAATTTGTAAAAAGACTTGAGCCTACAACATCTCGCGTCCTGCACTGGACGTGTGATGCTTTGTATGCTACGATCCGATGCCGTTGAATAACGCGCGCCATTCCTTGATGTGACTGTCAAAAATGCTTCAGTCAAAAGCCCCAATCTAAATACTTGTCGCTAAATCGCATTTTAGGTTATGCAGAGGACATTATGCCTCTGATGGCTAAAATTTCATTATGTTTCGTGATGGAATACGACCACACCTACACTCGGTAATGAGCCATCATATACCACACCTTGCGCTAGTCACCATTTGACTTGTACCTTTTGGTTTGCCCAAAGCTCTCATTTGGATGCCAATAACCCTCGTTGACCGTAGGGAAAAATCACAATTCTCGAAATTCGTTTGTTTTTACACACAAAAGCCGAGAACACAATTCACACTTAACGAAGTTCACCTTCGGTTCACAATTCACAATTCTGACCACTTACAGCAAAAAACGAAGTTCACCTTCGATTCACAATTCACAATTCTGACCACTTACAGCAAAAATTTCCGATCTTCTATTGGGCTCCACCCAGACTTTTCGGGTGACTCCTCTATCTATTTCTATAAATCCCGTGTTTTATTGATTATTAATTGGAAATTAATAATTATGAATAATGATTTGATTTGGCATCTAATCGAATTTCTCAAGCAAAAACGTTTTTGCTTCTCTACATGTTCCCCTTTTTACCTAAAAATTTGGGGAGTCCCTTTAAACGATGCAGATATATAATAGAGTTTATACCGATTTAACGTAACTCATTGATTTATATAAAATTCGCATTTTGAGAAAACAAAAAAAATCAATTCGCGCCAAAAGTTTTGCGCGCAAAACTTTTGGCGCGAAAATTAAATTAAATCGGTATAATGTCTAATAAATGAATCAGATTAGAATTTTATTTTGTTTTACCCATTCTCTTTTTACCACTTCAAGCTTCGAGAAGCTTATGTCATGCAAAGTATTTTTTCTATCTGCATTGATTTTCAAGAACGACTCAAATTTGAAATCAACAACAAGAATTGTTTATAAGAAAGGATAGGTTTCGGGATAAAGTCTTCAGTCTCTATTTGAGGTGTTCAATTCCAATGAAGTGAAATTTGGCACGCTCTAATCCTTTATTATAAATAATCCTGTTATACCCTCAAAATTCTACTAAACATTACAATGAATTTAACCGAACTTAAAAAACAAACGGCTACTGATCTGATTAAAATTGCCCAAGATCTGAACTTAGAAGGAACAGCGCGTTCACGTAAACAGGATGTTATTTTTGCGCTTTTGAAAGCACACGCTAAAAAAGGCGAAGATATTTATGGGGATGGTGTCTTGGAAATTTTGCAAGATGGCTTTGGTTTTCTACGTTCTGCGGATAGTTCTTACCTCGCCGGCCCGGATGATATTTACGTCTCCCCCAGTCAAATTCGCCGCTTTAACCTTCGGACAGGCGACACCGTTTCTGGTAAAATCCGCCCACCTAAAGAAGGAGAACGCTATTTTGCCCTTTTGAAAGTCAGTGAAATTAATTTTGAACTACCAGAACAAGCCAAAAACAAAGTCTTGTTTGAAAATCTAACGCCCCTTTTTGCCAACAGCAAACTCTTATTGGAAATCGGCAATGGTAGCACGGAAGATTTAACGCCGCGTATTATTGATTTAATTTCCCCGATAGGTAAAGGCCAACGTGGTTTAATCGTCTCCCCTCCTAAATCGGGAAAGACGATGATGTTACAGAACATCGCCCAATCTATTGCCACCAATCATCCAGAATGTTATTTAATTGTCTTGCTCATTGATGAACGTCCAGAAGAAGTCACGGAAATGATGCGTTCTGTACAGGGTGATGTGATTTCAAGCACATTTGATGAACCGGCAGCCCGTCATGTACAAGTAGCCGAAATGGTGATTGAAAAAGCTAAACGCTTAGTTGAACACAAACGGGATGCTGTGATTTTACTTGATTCCATCACCCGTTTAGCTCGCGCTTACAACACGGTGGTGCCCACTTCAGGTAAAGTGCTTACGGGCGGTGTTGATGCTAATGCCTTACACCGTCCTAAGCGTTTTTTCGGAGCGGCACGCAATATTGAGGAAGGCGGTAGCCTAACCATTATAGCAACCGCCCTTATTGATACCGGATCACGCATGGATGATGTGATTTATGAAGAATTTAAAGGCACAGGCAATAATGAAATTCACCTAGATCGTAAGATTGCCGAAAAACGCATTTACCCCGCCATCAACATCAATCGTTCTGGTACCCGCCGCGAAGAATTACTCACCTCCCCAGATGAACTCCAAAAGATCTGGATTTTACGCAAATTACTTCATCCGATGGACGAAATTGCCGCGATGGAGTTTTTATTAGAACGTCTCAAAGTCACAAAAATTAATAATGAATTTTTTGAATCCATGAAACGTTGATTTCAGTTATCAGTCAACCATGACACCCCAAAAACTGAAATTGATAGTTGATGTGATAATTGATAGTGATTAATTGATAACTGATAACTGTTCATGGCTGTAAATCGTGTTATTTCTGTCATCATTGTTAATTTCAATGGTGGTGAATTATTGACCGAATCTGTGCGTTCCGTATTGGCTTCTACCGTCCCGGTAACAGTCCATGTCATTGATAATGCCTCACAAGATGACAGTCTGCAAATATTGCAGCAAGCCATCAAACATGATAAACGGGTGCAGATTATCAAAAATGCTGATAATCTCGGCTTTGCACGCGCTGCCAATCTGGCATTACCTTATACTACCGGTGAATATCTGCTTTTCCTCAATCCTGATTGCCTAATTTGTCCCGATACATTGGCACTTTTTGCTGAAACGATGGATAAATACCCACAGGCAGGTATGGCAGGGGGATTGGTGCTCAATCCTGATGGTTCAGAGCAAGCAGGCGGGAGGCGATGTATACCCACACCTTGGCGAACACTTGTACGGGTATTTCATCTTGACAAACTTTTTCCCAATTCAAAACGCTTTAAAAGTTTTGTGTTGACTGGTCAACCCTTACCAGAAAATCCCTTAGAAATTGAAGGTATTTCAGGCGCTTGTATGTTTGTTCGGCGCACGGCCCTCGAAACTGTGGGCCCTATGGACGAAGCGTACTTTTTACATTGTGAAGATCTGGACTGGTTTATGCGCTTTCGTGCCCAACGCTTTACTATCTTGTTTATTCCTGATATCGAAGTGGTACACGTCAAAGGCGTATGTAGTCGCAATCAGCCAATCATAACGCTGTGGTATAAACACCGAGGCATGGTACGATTTTATCGTAAATTTTTTCGACACCAATATCCAAGATTACTTTTTGTGTGTGTGATACTGGCCGTGTGGGTACGTTTTGGTCTCCTGACTATAAGCACTTTGATACGCTCTGAATAATTGTTTCTGGAGCGGTCAACTTCCAAAAGTGTGAACAGAAAGTCAACTTCGTTAAGTGATTTGTGATTTGTGATTGAATAACGTTGTTTTCACGTTATTTGTTTTTTGTTCTTTGTGAATTATGAATTGTGACTGTTTTCCTACGGTCAACTTCGTTAAGTGTGAATGTAATAAGGCCGTTTGCAAGCAGTTAAGAACGGCCAAAGATGACTAGTCAATTGTGTGAAGAAATAACGCAGTTTGCACGACATTTTTCACAGCCAGTACGTTCTAGGCAACTCCTTTTCGATTTTTGATTCAATGAGTTTATTGGGTTAATGAACTACCAAAAGCAGCAATAGAGTGTAAGATAAGTTTGTCAGGCTAGATATAGCCGCGAACTGTCTGGAACTGGGTTCAGTCAAACCGCTACCCATCTCGCCTAGTATTCCTTATGATGACAACGCAATTAACCAAATTTGCCCACTGCAAGAAGTTGTTTGATTTCTTTTATGTCTGTCCATTGAATTTGTTGCCTAGTTTGGTTTTCCATATAAGTTCGTAATGTCTCATTTATGTGTGTTTTTTCATCTCCCTGTTTTGCAAACCAATTGAGTACATCCGCGTCCAATTGTAAGGTGATGGATATCTGTTCACAGGGCAAGCTATTTTTCTGATGGTCACGCATTGGTCTAACTCCTTATATCACTACCTAGATAATTAATTTCATCAAGCAAGTTACACCAGTCATATACTTACAATTCTCCTACCTTTTTAATCAAATCAAAAATATAATATCACCAAGCCTTCCTAGTCTTAATGATGCTATTACTTGATGAACAAGTTTTTTGTAAATTGTTGATTTAAAATGTTGATTTAAAAAGAAATATTAGTTTTAGGGCAAAAAACTCATTTCATTAAAAATCAATGAGTTGCATATCTAAACACCCAATCTGTGATTGCTTTAAGCGCGGCCGTTCATCAAAAACTTGAACATCGTAATTATAACTTGAAACGAATAACTTGAAACGAATACTTATACTTTTCACTTGAAACGATCACTTGAAACGATCACTAATAACTTTTCGATTGCTTTAACTCGATCTTCAAGTTTTTGATGAACGGCCGCGCTTTACGAAGATCTCTATTTGAGTGTTTAAATATAGCAACTCATTGATTTTTAATGTTATTTAGATTTTAGGGCCTAAAATTATATTTCTTTATAAATCAATGGTTTACAAAAAACTTGAAGATCGAGTTTAAGCGCGGCCGAACATCAAAAACTTGAATATCGAGTATTATTCATAAGCCATTGGCCATTCACTTGTCAAGCCTCAAAATTGGCAAAGCTATTGATTCACTCATGCAAATAACAATGAACACTGTTCATTAATAATCAAGGCCTTATCAAATCAGTTGATCAGTCTGAAAATTTGTAACACTCTGATTTTAATAAATTTTAAATGAATCTCTGTTTATAACGCCCCATAAAAAGTTTTTTAAGTGTATAATAATTTGGCTAAAAAATGATGACTATGACTCTGACTTAGACTGCACCGTGCGACCCGTTCCGTT
>QNEL01000375.1 GCA_003645185.1 Candidatus Parabeggiatoa sp. nov. 3 | reverse complement strand
AAATGAGTGTTCAATTGTTCAATTTTAAAATATCAACTAGGGGCCAATGAGTGTTCAACCGTTCAATTTTATATGATTTTAATAGAAAAAGGAAAGAAATTGGATAATAAAGAAGTTTTAATTAATTACTTTCGAAAAGTTGGAGAGTAAAAAGTTAGATGGTGGGCAGCAAAAAGACGCTACCCACCCTACGAGGAATGGTACTTTCATTAAATGTTACCAACAAAACGGTTAGGGATAACTATTTTGCGTTTTTAACTGCCCCAATGCCACCTTCGTTAATAAATTCATACATGTAGGTGGTGGACAACACAAAGCCCACCCGACACGTTTTTAGAACATTGATTTAGGGTACAAACCCGCCCAACATTTCTTTGATGTTAAACATACTGACTAATATTGTGACACCAAAGAATAAGGCACCTGCAATGATGAGGGCGGGAATCATGGCAAATACCCATTTAATCATAAAAACCACCATCGAAAAAAAGGGCATTTTAATATCGGTAATCACTACGTGTTGATTTTCATCTTCCATTTTTTTATAAACCTTTCAGAAATTGAAGCCATTGTTGTATAAAATCGCTGATCTGTGTACCCAGAAAAAACCATATCACATAACCTATTCCGCCAATAATCATTATCGTGACGATAGCGGCGAATAGCCATTTAATCAGAAAGATCATGATTGAACTGAACGGCATTTTGATATTAATGACGCGCAAGCTTTCGCCATCAAGAATCAGTGTGTTTTGCTTTTTAATGTCGTCAACCAGTGTAAAGGTTTCAGTTTCAGACAAGAGGGGTTTTGCGCTGTCTTCAATAATGATATCAGGCTCTTCGGTATTGGCAACAGCAGTGGGAGGGGAATCTAACGGTGGAATGATGTCACATAAGATGCCTATTTTTTCTAATCCTGTTTGATATCGCAGCGCGGCATCACGCTTTAAATGAGTTCTAATCACAACCGGTTTCTTTAATAATTTTGGTATCTTTTTGATATCGATATTAAAAATACTCGCCAATTGATCATGGGCAATTGCAGCATCAAATCCATCCGCAATTTTTCCAAGTAACACTATTTTATAAACGTTATCTGTCATCAGAAAGCTTAGGCTAGGTTGGGTTTTCATTCATTTCAAGTAAGTGGGGGGCTTATATGGCATAACACACCGATTTTGTCTAAGCCTGTTTTATACCGATACGCGGATTCAGGGGTTAAATTTTTTCTAATGACAGTCGGTTTTTTTAATAATTTAGGGATTTTTTTCAGATCGATATCAAAGACAATGGCGAGTTTTTCATGGGTGACTTCAGGATCAAATCCTTCCCTGATTGATCCCAGTAAAATCAGTTTATGGGTGGTTTCAGTCATTGATTTTTCTCCAAGCATTTCTGGGCTTACGCCATTTTGAAAATAATTAGCTGAAAGATTATAGATTAGATGTCAGGTGGGCTATTGCCCACTGTTTTCAGGGTGAAAAGGGTAACACCTACCTGCTATAGCATTTTTGCGTGAAATACATCAGTTGTAGGGGAAAACCTAAGCTATTGATTTTCATTCATAACGGGCTGGTGTTAAAGGTGTTGCCTATTTTTATAGGGGAAACGAAGATGGTGGGCAAACGGGCGGCTTCAATCTGAGTTTGATATTAAAGTTCAATGTCGCCCGTTTATCCACCCTACGAGACATCTTTGTGGTTGCCCTTTGTTGTATTTAATCCAAATGAAAAATGCTATCTTTCAATGCCACCTTCGCCTTCGCCCCCGGAAGCCCCTAAATACGTTGGTTTTTGTAGGGGCTGGCCTGCGTGTCTGCCCGATACGAAGGTGGCATTGACCTACTCTTTACTGCACACGCTGATCCAAGTCACCGCTTTTATAACGATTAAACATCTCCTCTAACGAAACAGCTTTGATTTTTGAGGCCATGCCGGCACAACCAAAAGCTTCGTAACGGGCTTTGCAGATGCTCGTCATGCCCTTAGTGGCTTCTTTGAGGAATTTGCGGGGATCAAATACTGACGGTTGTTCAGTTAAGAATTTACGAACGGAACCGGTGGAAGCCATACGCAAGTCGGTGTCAATGTTGACTTTATGCACACCATGCTTGAGCCCTTCGACGATTTCTTCTACAGGCACGCCGTAAGTTTGCCCCATGTCACCACCATAATTGTTGATGATAGCCAACCATTCTTGTGGCACTGATGAGGAACCGTGCATGACTAAATGGGTGTCTGGAATGCGGGCATGGATTTCTTTGATGCGAGCAATGGCTAAAATTTCCCCAGTCGGTGGGCGAGTGAATTTGTAAGCACCGTGACTGGTACCAATCGCGATAGCGAGGGCATCAACACCCGTTTGCTTAACAAAATCAGCGGCTTGTTCTGGATCGGTTAATAATTGTTCCATGGACAATTTGCCTTCGGCACCATGGCCGTCTTCTTCACCCATTTCGCCGGTTTCCAAGGAGCCTAAGCAACCCAGTTCACCTTCAACCGACACGCCGCCAGCATGTGCCATATCAACTACTGTTTTGGTGACGTTGACATTGTACTCATAACTGGAAGGCGTTTTCATATCCGCCATTAAGGAGCCATCCATCATGACGGAGCTAAAACCGCTTTGTATGGAACGCAAACAGACGGCTGGTTCAGAACCATGATCTTGATGCATCACGATAGGGATATGTGGATACATTTCTATCGCGGCGGAAATCAAATGACGTAGAAACGGTTCACCGGCATAAGCACGCGCTCCGGCTGAACCTTGCATAATGACTGGACTATCCGTTGCGTCAGCAGCTTGCATGATAGCATGGACTTGTTCCATATTATTAACATTAAAGGCTGGCAAGCCATAACCATTTTCTGCTGCATGATCGAGCAGTTGACGCATAGAAATAAGCATAAAGTTTTCCTCTGGATTAGTTAATGAGAAAGAAATTTAAATGGTTTTTCCCCGTTTCCACCTAGGCGTTATTTTCAACCCCTCGGGGTTGGCACGTATGCGATATCTTTTCCCCTAGGTTTCACCTTCATCGTTATACATAAGTTTTTAAATATTTCACGAAAATCTCGCAAACTAAAGTTGGAACGAAAATCTCGCAAGGTTTTTTATCCTTTCATAAGCAAACAATCCTTGTCGTTATTAATATCAAGAAACATTCAATCAACGGTTGTTGTGGTACCCTCACCAACACAAACAATTTTCATCGAATTGGTGCCACCTGAAATCCCTTTCAAGTCTCCTTTTGTAATAATCACTAAATCACCTTCACTGATGAAACCGCGCTGTCGTAATTCAGATGTCATGAGCTGATTGACTTCTAACGGTTCTTCAGAAAATGAAGTAAATTCAATGGGATAGACACCTCTATAGAGTGTGACTTTACTACAGGTACTTTTATGGTGCGATAAAGCAAAAATCGGTATGCCCGAATTAATACGTGACATCCATAAAGGCGTTGAACCCGATTCTGTCAGTGCCGCAATCGCTTGGATGTCGAGATGATTCGCTGTGTACATGGTTGCCATCGCCGCCGCTTCATCAATACGCTTAAATTGATTTTTCAGACGGTGATTGGATATCCGTATACTCGGCTGTTTTTCAGCCTGTCGACAAACCCGATCCATAGAAATCACGGCTTTATCAGGATATAAACCGGCCGCTGTTTCCGCTGACAACATCACAGCATCCGTGCCATCAAATACGGCATTCGCGACATCAGAGACTTCAGCGCGCGTTGGAATCGGACTGTCTATCATTGATTCCATCATTTGAGTCGCGGTAATGACGATTTTATTTAAATCACGGGCCTTTTGAATCAATAACTTTTGTGCTGGGGGTAAATTAGCATCGCCAATTTCTACGCCCAAATCACCACGAGCAACCATAATCGCATCGGCCGCTTTAATAATTTCTTCATGATTAGCCAGCGCCTCGGCGCGTTCTATTTTAGCAATAATGGCACTATTGCCCCCAGCGGCTTCTAACAATTCACGGGCTTCATGAATATCCTCTGCACAACGTGGAAACGAAACGGCGATGTAGTCTACATGCATCGCGGCAGCCGTGGCAATATCAGCCCGATCTTTATAAGTCAAGGCATTAGCCGATAAACCGCCCCCTTGGCGATTAATCCCTTTATTATTAGACAGTTTGCCTCCGACAATCACTTCACACTGGATTTGCGTCTCGACAACCTTAATAACGGCCAACGCAATCCGGCCATCGTCCAATAATAAAGTATCCCCCTTAAGTACATCTTGAGGCAATTGTTTATAAGTGATACCTACCGCTTGTTGATTGCCAGCATGGTTCGCTAAAGTGGCATCCAATATAAAAGGATCACCTTCCTTGAGAACAATATATCCCTCGCGAAAGCTTTCGATACGAATTTTAGGCCCTTGCAAATCGACAATCGCACCAATAGTGCGCCCGTGTGTATTGGCACACTCACGTAAAGCGGCTAACCGTTTTTGATGAATTTCAGGCGTTTGATGAGAAAAATTCAGGCGCACAACATCAACACCCGCTTGGATAATTTTATCCAACATTGTGGGCTCATCAGTTGCTGGCCCAAGCGTAGCGATGATTTTAGTTCTTCGGAGCATGTCATTCTCAGTTATCAAGTTATCAGTTATCAGTTATCAGTTATCAATTAGTTTAGTTATACTGCACGCGGGCACAACTTAAACTTTTTATTTAAAACCTCAACTAGAAAAGTTTTTCAGGCAAAAGTTTAGCGAAGCGAAACTTTTGCCTGAAAGTTTATTCCCGTGTTGAGTATAGTGCCTGAACGAAAACCCCTTACTTCATAAATGAGGAGGCACACAGCACAAAAAAGAAGCTTCAATTAGAGTCAAATCGAAGTGATACTCTGTCAAGTGAAACTCTGTGTTCCTCTGTGTTCTCTGTGTTCTCTGTGTTGAAGTTTTCGTTCAAACACTAGTTAGCAATTATCAGGGTTCTAAACATTCAAAATTTAATCAGCGCAAATCATGATAATCAGTGCAATCAGCGTTCTATCAGTTTTTCAATTTGAAGGGCGATAATTAATAACTGATAACTGATAACTGATAACTGATAACTGGTAACTGATAACTGATTAATTTCCCCGTTCCTCAAGAATATCGACGGCTGGCAATTTTTTGCCTTCTAAAAATTCTAAGAAAGCACCCCCGCCGGTTGAAATGTATGACACTTGCTTAATCACGCCATATTTATCCACTGCCGCTAAGGTATCACCGCCGCCAGCAATCGAAAATGCGCTACTTTCTGCAATCGCCTCTGACAAGGCTTTCGTTCCCGCACCAAATTGATCGTATTCAAATACCCCTACTGGGCCGTTCCAAACAATCGTGCCGGCTTTTTTCAGTATTTCAGCAAACTTGGCCGAGGTGTCAGGGCCAACATCAAAAATCATCTCATCATCAGTCGCTTCATCAACGGCCTTCAAAGTGGCTTTCGCATCGGCCTGCTCGAAAGGACTCACAGTGCCGACAACAATATCAGTTGGTACAGGAATCTCGCCACCCCGTGCTTGTGCTGCCGCCGTCAGTTTCGATGCTTCTTCAATCAAATCAGCTTCATACAAAGACTTACCCACATTGTGACCGGCCGCAGCGATAAAAGTATTGGCAATGCCACCACCGACGATCAATTGATCAACCACTTTAGACAGCGATTCTAACACCGTCAATTTAGTAGACACTTTTGAGCCACCAACAATAGCCACCATCGGACGCGCTGGATTATCTAAAGCTTTGCCCAATGCCTCTAATTCACCCGCCAGCAAAGGCCCAGCACAGGCCACAGGCGCATATTTCGCCACGCCATGCGTCGAAGCTTGGGCACGGTGCGCCGTGCCAAAGGCATCCATCACATACACATCACATAAAGCCGCCATTTTTTTAGACAACTCATCATCATTCTTTTTCTCGCCCTTATTAAAGCGCACATTTTCACACAACACCACCTCACCATCGGCCATGTCTATCCCATCTAACCAATTTTTGACCAATTTCACCGGCTTACCCAACAACTTTTCCAAATGCTCTGCCACGGGTGCCAGAGAAGCTTTGGGATCAAACTCACCTTCCTTGGGACGACCTAAGTGAGACATCAAGCTCACTTTAGCACCGGCCTCCATCGCATGTTTAATGGTGGGCAAAGAGGCCTTTATACGAACATCGCTTGCCACTTTGCCGTCTTTCAAGGGCACATTCAAATCTTCACGAATGAGAACACGTTTACCTTTGAGATCTAAATCGGTCATTTTAATAATGGGCATATACAACGCTCCTTTAGGGTTATCATGTGTGAGTTATTTGATTTTAGCTTCTTTGTATTCCACATGCTTGCGTACAACGGGATCAAATTTTTTGAGCACCAATTTATCAGGTGTACTGCGCTTATTTTTAGTCGTGGTATAAAAATGCCCCGTTTTCGCAGATGATACTAATCTAATTTTGTCACGCATATTAAAAACTCCTTAAATTTAGTACAACAATGAGTACTTTGAATGACGTGGATAAACCAATTAATTAATAAGAGGATGTTATTTTGAGATTCACTTAAGTACTGAACCATAAATTTTCAGGTATTTTAATTAAAAGAAACAACCAAGGAGATGGGCAACCACAAGGGATTGCCCCTACGAACCGCCCGTAGGGGCAATCCCTTGTGGTTGCCCCTTGCGGTAAAATACCGGTTTATTTGTGCTTCAGTACTTACAAGCAAAAATCAACGACGGAAAGGGTATCAACTTCTCGTCCATTATTGTTTTCACGCAAAAGTTGCGCGCAACTTTTCACGCAAAAGTTTTTGCGCGTGAAATGTGAAATGCTGATTGTCATGATTTACGCTGATTAAGATAATGATCAGTTCAACATCAATCTGACTACTACAAATTATGTTAAAAAGTCTGCAAACTAAACAAAAATTCATTTCTAATAAGATTTGTAGAGCAAAGCGGCCTGTTTGTTTTGGGTAATCAATTGCAAATTGCAAAATTCCAATTTCATAAGACATTTGCTAACATGAGTCAATACGCCTAAAATCGTTGTCACATTCTCAAAATGTGGGGGCATATTAGCAAATAACGAAACACTTTTAAAGAATTGATTGACTTAACAACTTATCCCACAAGGATTTTCTTGGATTTTTCGTTTCAAAGGGAGAATATACGGTTTAGGCTTAAATGACACCAGTTGATGGCCATTGCATTTTTGCAGCTTTTTTCAAGTCATCAAAGATAGCAGCCAGATCATAATTAAACTTTGCTGCATATTCTTCTTTGAATTGTCGTAATTCTTCTAGGATCGGATCATAAATCATGACTCTTTTCCTCCAAGTAGTTCTTCAGGTGTACAAATAATTGGCATTTCATAACCTTCAACTTCAATGATCTCGCGTAATGATTTTTGTATCACCGCATTGGCTATATGTTTACAATTCCATGTCATTAAATAATCTATACCATGAATTGTAGCGATAGCTATATGAGAAGCGTCCATTGTCGCTTTATTGGGTAATATCTTTTTTTGAATTGCCAGTACGCGCAAGATTTTCTATTGCCGCTGTCAAATAGCTAATAAGTACTGAAGCACAAATAAACAGGTATTTTACCGCAAAGGGCAACCACAAGGGATTGCCCCTACGACCTGCTTGTAGGGGCAATCCCTTGTGGTTGCCCCTCTTCTTGGTTGCTTCTATTT
>QNEL01000374.1 GCA_003645185.1 Candidatus Parabeggiatoa sp. nov. 3 | reverse complement strand
GCTCAAAGAAGTCACGGCCCAATTTAATAGCACTCATTATAAAATAAGCGACGCGCAAATTATTCAGGTTAACGCCATCCCAATGAGTTCGGCACAAATCATTGATGACGTGTTATCAGAAACCCATCAAGTTCATTTAATCAGTCCCGCTTCCAGTGCTATTATCAATATCGGCAATGCTAAATCGCAAACCCAAATGGGCACAAATCTGGTTGGGTACACCCAAAATTTGGTTTTATCACCTATCGTCATTGCTTTATGGAAACCCTTGGCAGAAGCACTGGGTTGGGATAAACAACGTATTGGTTGGGCTGATATGGCGGCCTTAGCTAAAAATCCTCTACCCCTAGCCGCTCATCATTCTGCACAGTGGGGACATTTTAAATTGGGACACCCGCATCCTGAATACAGTCACAGCGGCCTCTTATCTGTATTAGCACAAGTTTATGCTGGGGCTGATAAATTGAGCCATTTAACCGTCGATGATATCAAGCCACCAGAGATAGCGACTTATTTACACGATGTTCAACAAACTATAGCTTATTATGGGCATTCTAGCCATTTTTTTGATGCGGAATTGAAAAACAAGGGGCCTGATAATTTGAGTGCTGCGGTGTTATACGAACATCAAGTCATCCAATCTTATCAAGATGCTAATACCCCATTTCCACTGGTTGCCATTTATCCCATCGAAGGAACGTTTTGGAGTGAACACCCTATCGGTATCGTGAAACGTGATTGGGTAACGCCGGCTCATTATGAAGCGGCCCAAATTTATATTGATTATCTTCTAGATAAACCGCAACAAGAAAAGGCTTTAGAATACGGCTTTCGCCCTGCCAATGTCAGTGTGCCTTTGGCAAGCCCTATCGACGCGGCCCATGGTGTCAACCCTTTAGCGCCTTTTGCTACTTTAGAAATGCCTGGCGTACCTGTGATTGAAGCCATTATCAAACTGTGGCATCAAAACAAAAAACCGGCCAGTATTGTATTAGTATTAGATAAATCAGGGGGAATGCGAGGGGACAAAATTCGTCATGCTCGTAATAGTGCTTTGCAATTGCTTGACTTATTAAAAGAGCCCGATGAGTTGTCACTGTTATCATTTAACCATCGTCTAAACTGGATAACAGAAAATGTGCCTGTTGGGCTGCAACGTCATCGATTACGGCAGCAAATTAAATACCAATTTGCAGGAGGGGGGACAGCACTTTATGATGCGATTGAAGCTGCTTATCGTTTTTTACTGAATGACGCATATCCTGATAAGATACCTATCATTATCGTGCTGAGTGATGGAAGAGACAAGCATAGTCAATTGAATTTAAAAGGATTGTTGGACAAGATATCTTATGATAGCGAACAGCATCCGATTCGTATTTTTACCATCGGCTATGGTTCAGAAATAGAAAATAAACCGCTCAGTGAAATAGCCAAAATCACACGCGGCCTATTTTATGATGGGAATACGGCCGATACCCGTAAAATGTTTAAAGAGATCACAGCCTTTTTCTAAAGGGGAAAAGGGTTTGTAGGGGCTAAAAACGTGTTGTATGTAGGGTGGGTAACGTTGTTGCCCACCCTCTTCGTCTTAACTTAATGGCATTGGGTTTGTAGCCTGGGCGAACACGCAGGTTCGCCCCTACAAAACCGTCATTTTGCTGGCATTGAGGGGAATGGTGGGCAACATAAACACGTTACCCACCCTACAAGACGCTTTTCCCTTATTTATTGTGTTTCCATAAGAGAAAGAAGCAATTGAAATAAAGGCATTTGTTGCCCATTGAGAGTCAACATGCCATCTGCCAAATCCGCCACTAACTTCTTGTCGTTATTCGCTTCCCCCTCAACCAGAAGATTGAAAGGAAATTCTTGCATCATCTTGGCCTTGATTTTAGCGAGTTCCGCTTCACTCATTGGTTCACCCGCTAAGCTTTCTTGCCTCTCCTGACGGCTCATCTTTTCCACAATCAAATTCAACAATCTCTTGTCAATGCTGAAATCAACATTAGCCCACAACGCTGAAATGACGAAAAGCGGGTTGTCCAAGGAAATGACTTTATTCCCGTGGATACCAAAGCTAACGTCAGCTTTCAACTGGCCTTGTGACGTTTCCATAACAAACTGAGTCAGCGCCATTTGGGGAGATTTGGGGACGAACTTCGGTGCCAGTTCCATGAATTGGCCCAACATAAGCAGCGGCGTGACAGAATATTCTGTCTCTAATTCACCCGCCAATTCACGAGTCCTGTTTTGTAAGGCTAACCAACCTTCCTCGTCTATCCGCTGAAAGGCGAGCTGCCCGGCTACAGAGTTAATCTTTAAATTTCCAGTCATCTCCTTTGGCAGCGTGAGTTTGCCGATTTGACCCCCCACAGTGTAGTTCAACACATCCCCTTGAGATTCAGCATCCGTTGTCAGGGCCAAATTATCCAAGCTGATTTGAAAACCCTTTTCCAGTTGACTCACATCAAAATGGCCCACTTTAAGTACTGAAGCATCAAGTCCAACACCCTTGCTGGTTTTCTCAATATTGAGCTTGAAAATCAAATTGTTGGCTTTGACAGAACCCGCATCGTCTTGAAATGCAAACGAGGGCAAGTTCAAATCGATTTCAGTTGGTTCCAAATTGGCATCGAATGCCCCATTGAAGGTACTCTGTCCAAATGACAGCCTCATTTCTCCTGGTTTTTCAACCAAAAGGCCCGCAGTGTTTGACGCAACCGTCAAATTCTCAAACTGCCCAGTAAAAGTAAACTGAGCCGTTAAGCCTTTCCAATCGATCAAGGCTTTCCCAGATTTAGCCGGCACTTCGCGCCGATAGGCTGGAAACACGACATCACTTTTGCCCACACCCTTGCTATCAACAAGCGTCTTAATAGACACAGAAGGCCATCTTCCAAAATCGCGCAACAACTCAGGCGACAACACAAAATCCAGTGTCGTGTCGATTTCTAGCGGTTTCTCATGCTTTTTCAAATGCGGAGAAAAGTGCTTTTTGAGTTCTGCCAACAAAACCAGCGGATTCTTATTGAACTCCTTAAACGGGATAGCGATTGTCTCACTCTTTTGAGGCTCGCCACCATTAAAACGATGTTGCAAGCTCAAACACAACATCTCATCAGACAAACTTCCTGTCTCACAGCCGCTATTCGTAGTGGCTATATCGGCCGATACTGGCAGAGATATGCTCACTGTGCTAACGAGTAAACTTGTTATCGCCAATTGGCGTATTTTCTTCATATCAAAAATTTCCTGGTTAATTAAATTAATAGGCAATTTATTATAAACCATTAAATGCTAAGTACTGAAGCACAAATAAACAGGTATTTTACCGCAAGGGGCAACCACAAGGGATTGCCCCTACGAACCGCCCGTAGGGGCAATCCCTTGTGGTTGCCCTGGTTTTCCAATGGTATTGAAACTTCCGCTTTCCTGCACTAGATTGAGAACAAATATAAAATTATACTGACTCTCTGTGTTACTCTGTGTTACTCTGTGTTACTCTGTGCTCTCTGTGTTGAAAGCTTTTTAAAATGCTCATAGAGGATAATAACATGAACACAACAATGCCAGTCAATGAATTACCCAAAATTCCAAGCCTTTTTGCTCTACCCTTGAAATTCATGCCATCGATGATACCCAATACCGCACTCATCACGGTACTCAATCGACTCTTTGCCAACACATTGCACGAAGGCGAATTAGATTTTCTCCAAAGGCGAGTGTTATTGATCAAGGTGCAAGACGCAAAGCTCAAGTTTCGCATAACCTTAATCGGACAAAAATTAGTCGCTTGTAACCACTATCGGAGGCATGATCTCAGCATTGAAGGCACGGCTTATGATTTTCTTCTGTTAGCCACGCGCCGTGAAGATGCTGATACGCTGTTTTTCAACCGCCGCTTACGCTTAGGAGGCGATACCGAACTCGGGCTTTACCTCAAAAACTTTCTTGACGCGCTGGAACCAGAAGAAGAACAATTCAGTATCGTTTTAAAACGCTTAGAAAAGATGACCAATCTATTTGAAAAGCTTGGAAAAATTCAAGCCATGAGTCGTTTTAAATCAACGTAAAGGTGTAGGGGCAATCCCTTGTGGTTGCCCATCCCTATCCCAAATCCATAGCCAATGCCTTAGCCTGCTGATCTCGCTATCCCCGCCTTACCATACCAATACCCATCACAAGCCCCCATCGGCATCAAACGTTCTAAACGCGCCATCCCTTCACTCACACTTTCCGATTCCTGCAAACCACGGTGAAAAATATCAATCACTTTATTCGTATGCCTTGATTGAGGGCTGATGCGTAACACATGCACACCCATTGCCTTGATCTCAGCTAAAGCGGGCAACAAATTATAAGTTTGAGCAGACTGCGTTTGAATACCATTTAAAGTCAAAAAAGCCTGATCCTCCTGACTAGACAGCGTTAATCCATCAGGATAATCCAAACAACGATACTGGCAATCATCTTTTGGCAAATTATGGGCCCTCGCTGTAAAACAGCGTGCCGAATAAGCCAAAGGCAAACGCCCATAAACGAAAACCTCAGTTTCCACACCTGCGGGCCGATTGTTATGCAAATCGGCCAACGTTTCGCGCGACAATTCTACTGGCAATACCCAGCGATGCAAACCTAAATCGGCCAAGCGCGTCAATGTGCGCGTATTATAAACATTTACACTAGGCCCCGTCACAAAGGCCGTCCCTTCTAACTGATGCACAGCGGCCATATCATTCGCTTCTACCATAAATTGGCCATTATCACACAAATGGCGCAAGGTTTTGAGTTCCGACTCCGCCTCCAATAAAGTTAATGTGGACAATACCACTTCCTTACCGGCCCCCGCTAAACGCTGTGCCAATTCCAACCAATCAGCAGTGCGTAGCAATTTACGTTTAGAACAAATCGTCTCCCCTAAATAAATGATATCCACAGGCGTTTCAACAACTTGTTCATAAAACTCAAACACAGTCTCTTTTGACCAATAATATAAAACCGGCCCCAAAGCCAATTTAGGTTGAAAATCGCTCATGTTAATTGTATGTGTTAATTATTAATTGTTAATTCGCAAACTAAAGTTTGCACTCCAATGACATTTTAATATATATTTAACCTTGCAACGCTTGGAGTGCAAAATTTATTTTGCTTGAGTTTTTCGTTCCAAATTTATTTTGCTTTCGCTTGAGATACGAACATGCAATTAATAATTCAAAATTTTGGCCCGATTAAAAAAGGGCAAATTGATTTATCCAAAAAAGTCTATGTTTTTGTTGGCTACAACAATAGCGGAAAAACATATCTGTCGCAACTTTTGTGGAGTTTGTTTCATAACAAAACCATTGAGCGTTTTGCTAACGAAATGACTCTTAAGGAATTGAATTTGGAAGACAAAGATTCTCTCGAATTAACGTCCGAATTGTTGGACATTATTTTAGAGAAATTCTCAGACTTTTTAACCCGTCATATCATTCCAAAAACTTTGAATATTGACAGTCATCATTTTACCCTAGAGCAATTGTCGCTTGACTTTCAATATAACCTAAATGATATCAAAAACGCTCACAGGGAAGGAGTAGCAACTCTCCAACTCAATGAAAAAAAAGGGCAATTTTTGATCATCTCCAAAGTTCAAGGCACTTTAAAGGTGACGTTTGAAGAAAAACACTTGCCTATCGAATTAATGAACACCCTTCAAAAGCCCTTTTTGTCTCTGAATGAGAATGTCGTTGAACAATCAACGTCTTCAATCAGGAAAGTCACCCTGATCAAATTCATCCTCTCAGTGCTAATGGATAATGTTCATCAACCTTTTTTTCTACCTTCTAGTCGTCTTTTTTATCCTATCTTTTACCAATACATTTACCGATTAGAAAAAGAAAAGAGAGAAGCCTTATCCAAAGAAAGAGATGCCTTATCACAAATGCTATTTGAGTTGCTGAAAAATAAGGAAAAAGGAGAAGAATTAGCCTTGGAATCGCTCCCTGTTCATGCTTTTGAAAGTCATTACCAAAGCCCTTATACAGAACCCATGAATTGGCTATTTGATAAAATCTATCGGCTCAATGAAGAAACCAAGGTTACCGGTTATTACGAGCAACTGGTTTATGAACTGAGTCAAATAATGGGAGGCGATATTATCACAAAACAGGTTCAAGGCTTAGCCCCCATAGACTTTTACTTGAAAATGAACGAACAAGGCAATGATTTACCCATGTATTTGTCTTCATCGTCAGTGAATCAACTCAGTACCTTATACCTTTATTTTAAATATTGGGCTGAGAAGCACAATAATTTCTTAATGATTGATGAACCTGAAGAAAATTTACACCCAAAAAATCAAATCGCCCTGCTCAATGTGCTACTCGAATTTGCTAATGACAACAACAATAAAGTGTTGATTACCACGCACAGCCCATTGTTAGCGGATGCCGTCAATAATTATATTTATTTAGGTTGGTTAAAATCCCAACAAATACCTATTGACAAAGCAATAAACAGTTATCCCGAAATCAACCCAAACCTCAACCTAACAGAAATTGGGATTTATTTTTTTGAAGGAACACGAATTATCCCTTATGAACAGAAGGATTACGGCGTGCATTTTAAAGATTTCTCTTATGAAATCAGAAAGATTAAAAATATCAGCGAGATATTGACAGATCAAATCTATCAAGTCATCAATAAGGAAGATTAAAATCATGTTGGTTAGCCAAATCCGTTATGAACTACAAAATGAATTGGGCAAACAACCGGATGCTTTTGTCATTGAAATCACCACCGATAAGATTGAAATAACAGAACACAAGAATATCGGAAAGAGAAAAAGCGGTGTCTTAAAAAAAGTCATCATCAACAATATGCCTTGCGATAATAGTGCCTATCATCTTTGGAGAATTAACTTAGAAAATAAGGTTCAAGGATTATCGCCACTAGGTGAAGGCAATAAAACCGTCGATCTTGCTTTAGCTTTTGTCAAAGGTAAAAACAGAAAAAAATTTCTAAACGTTTATCTAATTGAATTAAAAAGTGAAATCAAAAATATATTGTTAGAGGAAACGCTTAAAAAGTTTGAAGACAGTATCAGTCGGTTTTATTTTTTACTGTCAATCAATGATCATGACACTTACGAAGACTTTAAAGGCTTAAAAATTCGGTTTGCCGGCATAGTATTTTATAATGGCAAAGGCAGTGCGACTCAAGAAGATAAAATTCATACCGTCTTTAACAAAATGGATCAAAAAGGCCTATTAGAATGTCAAACCATTTTGGGAAAACTGAAAATACCTCTGAAATTCTTTAAAAATTTTGATTCACAAACCGGTGCGATTCAAATCCGTTTTGACGAAATAGAAAAAGAAATCAACCAATTATTTGGAAGCCTTTAAGCAAGCATCGTGTTAACGCAAGAGGCGCAAGAGGCGCAAGAGGCGCAAAGGGTTCCTTTCTTGACACAGAGCGTCTTTAGCGTCTTTAGCGTCTTTAGCGTCTTTTGCGTTTATATTTTTAATGATAACTGATAACTGATAACTGATAACTGATAACTGAAACAAATGCCTCCTCTTAAATTTATCCTCGAAGCTGCTCTCTTTGCCGCTGACAAACCATTAAACCTTGATCATTTAGTTGACTTATTTACGGGGCCTGAACAACCTGAACGTAGTCTCATCCGGGCCGCTTTACGAGAATTGCGTGATGATTATACCGAACGAGGCATAGAACTCATGCAAGTGGC
>QNEL01000373.1 GCA_003645185.1 Candidatus Parabeggiatoa sp. nov. 3 | reverse complement strand
TCATCCAAATCCTTGGTGATCCAAAACCAACCGGGTTCATCTCCTTGAATCAGAATTTCTGTGCAAAGCTGCCATTGATAAACCTTTGATTTTGGGGTTAATTGATATTCATAACCGCTTACTTGTTCCCATCGGCATTTCACTTCTTTGTTTTTTAATGCCCTGATGGCAGTATGCAGATAACGTCCAAATAGATTGAGTGATTCACTGACTTGATCGCGCAGATCATCTGCTGATTGTCCTTGTTCTTTTAGGGCTTCGTAATAAAAATTGACCATATTTAGTATTGCTCTGTTTTGGGGGGGGCGATTAAACCTGACAGGTTTTAAAAACCTGTCAGGTTTTTGACTACTAAATAAAAGGATTAGCCGCTTCTTGGCGCAAGCGGGGTGCCTTATTTTCTTTTTCATCAAAAGCTTCTGGTTCTTGACTACTGGCTTGCACGGCCCTGCTTTTTGCCCATTTTCGAGTGGCTTCAATGACTTCTTGCATGGTTTTGGATAGCGGATAAGAATCCTTGATGGCGGCAATCACATCGTCGGGATTGATTTCTCGCCCTTTATCAAAAGCTCGAAATAGGGCTTCTTTGACGGCTTCTTCGAGTTCGGCACCGGTATATCCTTTGGCCTCTTTTGCAATATGATTTAATTCATCCTCTGAAAATAATTCTCCCCTGTCACGACGGCGTAGGTGAATGTTCAAAATTTCTTGGCGGGCTTGGCTATCGGGCAAATCAACAAAGAAAATTTCATCTACCCGCCCTTTGCGTAATAACTCTGGTGGGAGTTGGCTGATGTCGTTGGCTGTCGCTAGTACAAACACGGGTTTGTTTTTTTCTTGCATCCAAGTTAGAAAAGTCCCGAGTACTCTTGAAGTGGTGCCGCCATCGGTGGCACCTGAGCTTTGTACGCCGGAGAGTCCTTTTTCTATTTCATCTATCCATAAAATACAGGGGGCGAGTGTTTCGGCGATGCCAAGTGCGCCGCGTATATTTTGCTCAGATTGGCCGACGATTCCGCCATAAATTTTGCCCATGTCTAGGCGTAATAAGGGAAATTGCCAAGCGTTGGATGCGGCTTTGGCTGCTAAACTTTTACCGGTTCCGGGTACGCCCAGTAGTAAAATACCGCGGGGCTGTTCTAATCCATATTCGCGTGCGGATTCTGAAAAAGCGTTGCTACGACGGTTTAACCATTCTTTTAGTTTATCCAATCCACCGACATCGTCTAAGTTTTCTTGGGGATGATGATATTCTAAATAGCCACTTTTACGAATGACTTGCTCTTTTTCAGATATAATTAAGGAAATCTCACTTTCTGTGATGCGGCTTTTTTCCACAATGGCTTTAGCAAAAGCCAGTTCGGCTTCCATGATGCTTAATCCCAGTGCCGCTTCTAATACGGGCAATGTTTGTTCGCACTGGTTATCTTCTAAATCAAAGCGCTGACAAACTGAGGCAAGAACGACTTTGAGTTCATCCACCGTCGGCAAGGGCATTTCCATGACTTGGACTTCTTTTTCCAATTCTACGGGCAAACAGGTAATGGGTTGAGCTAAAATCAAGGCTCTGTCAGTATATTTGCGTAGGGCGATATTGCGGAGGCGGCGGATGATATGCGGTTGATTTTCAGTCAAATCGGGATGGCAGTCTTCTAAAATCAAGAGGCTGTTTTCAAAATCGTCTTCTTCAAATTTTTCTAATACGCTGGAGGCTTCACGGCAGTCGGTATCGTCATCAATAAATTCGCCTTGTTCCCATTTTTTGATGCCTTCGATACGATTCCAAGTGAACCAATGGCGTTCCAATTCATCAGCGGTTTTGTTAACGACACCGTGAATTCTTTGGGTTTCATGGCTGATGATTTGGATGAGGGTTGCACCGGCTTTAATATAATGTAAAAAAGCTTGTTCAAATTTCATTTTTTAAATTCGTTTATTCTCGTTATTTGTATGACTCTTGCAAACTAAAGTTTGCACTCCATTGTTAAATTTTGCAAACTAAAGTTTGCACTCCATTTTAAGATTTTAAACAAATTCATTGTATACTACACGTTGTCAATTTTGGTAGACTTTGCGCCTTTGTGGTCAACTTTCAAGGGATGGGCCAAAATCGACGGGTTTGCGTTATTGTATTAATTCGGCCGCTTTGCGATTTATCCCAAAGGAGAAATGGGTTGAAGAAGGCTATGAGGATATTTTAGAATTGGAGCGACAAAGATTGGATATGAAGGATTAAATTAATGGGGCAACCACAAGGGTTTGCCCCTACATGCCATTGAATATTGTCTGGAAATAGCGCGCTATCCCATTTTCTGTTTGAATCAAGGATTTTATAATCATGTCGTTAATAATGCTGTTTGTCGTCTTTTTTTTATGGTTTTTTATCGCTAGTTTTTTCTTTCGCAAAGTTGTTAAAGTTAAAACAAGTTGCGGTATAACGTTTGCGGTTTTGGTTATTGCCATTGCGGGCACGATTTGGACTGAGAAAGCGATTGATTGGTATCAAGAATGGGAGGCGAAACAAGAAAAAACGGCTGTCGAAAAACATGCGAGAGAAATTGAACAGGCTGTGATGTCTTTTTTAGACAACATGAATCCTCTGTTAAATCAGAAGTTGATTGAAATCAGAGCGGAAATAGCCAGTATTGACAATAAGATTCAACAACTCGTTGAGTTAAAAAGAGATTTTCCAAATCATGCTATTCTTGAACAAAAGCTTGCTCAATGGAAAATTTTGAGAAGGCAGTTAAATCAAGTGTCACAGGATATCTATCAACAGGTGGAACAAGCTTATGTTGCTTATCGACTTGATGAAATACAGGGCAGAGAGAAATTGAGTGTTGTGTCAAAAGCACTTTTGGATGAGGCTAATGCTGCTTTGACAAATGCTGAAATCACAAAATCGACGATAGAGGCTGAAATGAATCAATAGGGTTTGTTCTTGTACTTTTTTTTCAACACAGAGTACACAGAGTGGCACAGAGAATGAGCAAATTTATATTTTTGTCTTGTACATAGGAATGTTGGTTTTATGCGACTATTAATTGCATTAATTTTATTAATTGTTACACTATGGCTGATACGGAGTAATCGGATCAAAATGCGTTCTATAACTATTGTAATAAGCGGTATAATTCTTGCCGTTTATGTTGTACTGGTTTTGATTGGCGGGCTTTATAATTGGCATAAAGAATCGGAATCGGTACCGGCTGCTGATGTTGTGAGTGCGTTCATACAAGAGATGAATCCTGAACTCAATCACAAAATCCATAAAATTCGAGATGAAATTGCGCTTGCTGAGACTAAGATTCAACAATTAGAGGATTTAAAAAAATCCTTTCCAAACCAAGGGAAAATGATTTATTTGAAACTTGAACAGTGGCACAATTTGACGGGCCAATTAAATCAAGTCTTAAATGATATTGATCTGACAGTTGAAAAAGCGTATGTTGTCTATAAGATTAATGAGATACAAGGCGAAAATCAATTTCGTGTGATCTCAAAAGCACTCTTAAAAGAGGCAAATGCCGTTTTGGCTAATGCTGATGCTACGAAATCCGTTTTAGAGGAACCCCTTTATGAATAAGGTAATATTATTTTTATTCATAATACTTTTCGTTTCTTATGGCTGTGAGGAACAGAAGGAAGTCGTTGATGCAAAAGATCATGTTTTATTGTTTGTGAAGGAAATCAATCCTGAATTACATCATACGATGTTTAAAATGGATCAGGAAATTGCGATTGCTGATAATAAAATCCAATTGTTGTACGATTTGAAAGATCGTTTTCCAAATCAACGTGAGATGATTAAAAAATCACTCAAGCAATGGCAAGCTCTTCACAAGGATTTAAATGTGACGTTGAACACGATTTATGAAAAAGTGGAGGTAGCTTATGTAACGTATAAAATTGATGAAATCCAAGGTAGACAGAAATTTAGCAAAACTTCACAAGCACTCTTAATAGAGGCTAAAGCAGTATTAGCGAGTGCTGAAACCACCAAATCTCTGATAGAGGAGGAACTTAATGAATAAATTGAAATGGTTACCCTTAGTTTTTATGGTGTTAGCCCCCCTTGGCTGTGGTGAGGATGGGATGGCTACCATTGATGTGCTGAAGAAACGAGTTACCGGCCAGATCCAAGATATGGTTGGCAAGGGCGATATCGCTGTTCAGAAGTATGAGAACAAGATCAAAGAAGTCAAAGGCAATCTGATTAAGGTGAAAGTGTCACGCAAGACGTTTGAACCGAAGTTGGAAGCGAAGAAAGCTTCACGTACCGCGCTTGAAAACTCAGGGGCTTCGCCTGAAAAAATCGCGATTTTGGATAGCACCATCCAAGAGATGGCACATTTTCTCAAACAACTTCATGGTGCGGAAACGAAGATGGGGAGTACGCTAAAGAAACTGATTGACAATCTTGATTTAGTGAAATTGAAGGTTGCTCATTTAGAAGCGAAGCGAGATATGCTGGATGCCATGCGTACCATTCAACAGTACAGCAATATTGAAGATGATGTTGATGGTATTGGTGGCAATATCGACAATACGCTTGAAGAGATGCAGCAGGATATTTATGCTGTCGAAGCTGAACTCGAAATAAATAACTTGCTCGCTCAGGCTGAGGGGTTGAAGTAATTTCATCTTTTACCTCTGTGTACCTCTGTGTACCTCTGTGCTCTCTGTGTTGAGGTTTTTTATTTTTAACACAGAGATCACGGAGTGCCACAGAGTACCACAGAGTATAAAGTAAGGATCGATGAAAGTTTAGATTAATTTATTGAGGGCTGTCTTGGGCACTTTTTCATCCAATAATTCAGACAATTTTTCCCGTAAACAATCCAGTTGTTCGGCAGAACATAACCCATTATTTTTGTGATTGGTTACAAAGAAAATATCTTCAACACGAATACCAAAGGTACCCATGTTGGCCTTCTTAATCTGTACATCACATGTCACAAAAGCTTGTGCAATGCGCGATAAAACACCTGGCCGATCGGTTGTAATCACCTCTAAAATCGTATGACTATTAATATGATCTTGCGTGAATGTCACACAGGTAGGTATAGAAAAGTGCTTGAATTCTCTCGGCATAAAGCGAACGATTGGTGTCAAGGGCAAACGTGTTTCGCAAGCCAGTACTTTTTTGAGTCCTTCTAAAATCTCTTCAACACGCTCCGCAGGTTGGAGTTCTTCGCCATTATTTTCCAATACGGTGTAGCCACTGATGATGTATTTGCTTTGCGTTGGGACGATATAGGCATCAACAATCGTTAAATTTTGTTGTTCCAAAAAATAGGTGGTGTCAGCAAACAAATCATCGCATATTTGCGTATAAATCATAATAAATTCTGTACCACCCTTCGTATCAAAACGCTCTAGCACGACGGGATTGTCATCTGTGGCATAGTGTAAGATGGCTTCTGTTTCGCGGACAACTTCTTGCGGTGAGGAATGTAAAAAATAATCATCCCCTAAATCTTCCCATAAGGCGGTAATACGTTCCTGATCGGGCTCATGAGTTAGAAAATCACGCGCCTGCATTTGAATTTCCTGAATGTGGAGCTGTTTATTTAAAACATCGCCTAACCCATGATGCAAAACGTCTTGGGTTTTTTGGTAAAGTTGTGTGAGTAAAGCATCTTTCCAACTAGTCCACAATTTGGGGTTAGTCGCTCTGATATCGGCAACCGTGAGCAGATATAAATAATCAAGGTGCATCGTGTCTTCAATCTGCTGTGCAAAGGTTTTAACGACATCTGGATCGTAGATGTCTTTACGTTGTACAGTCGTTGACATCAACAAATGATGGCGTACTAACCAGGCCACTAAACGGGCATCATTGTCGCTTAAAGCATGAGCTTGACAAAACTTCAAGGTCTCAGGTTCGCCTAATGTAGAATGATTACCACCCCGTCCTTTTGCAATATCATGGAATAAACCGGCGAGATACAGCAATTCTGGTTTAGGAATCGTTTGTATCAATTTGGAACAAAAGGGAAATTCATGTTGGTATTCAGGTAGGTTTAAGCGTCTGAGATTACGCACGACAACAAGTACGTGTTGATCAACGGTGTAGGTATGAAATAAATCATATTGCATTTGCCCCACGATTTTACCAAAAGCAGGAATGTAAGCTGCAAGCACACCATAACGATTCATGCGCCGTAGCGCATGAGTTAAGCCTTGCGGTTGACGGAAGATTTCCATAAACAGGCTTTTGGAACCGATATCTTTGTGAAAAGCTTGATCAATCAAATAGTTATAATGAATTATCAGGCGGATAGTCGCGGCACGTATTCCCTTAATCTCTGGATTTTGCTGCATTAAGAGAAAAATTTCTAGCAAGGCAAACGGATAATTGGCAAAGACTTTATCATGAGTCACTTCAATAAAGCCATTGCGAACTTGAAAACGTTTGTTTAGAGGCTGAACAATCTTATGTGTATCAGCATACAAAATGGCTTCTTGAAACAGTTGCAAAAGCATCTCATTGAGCGTACTCATTTCTTTGATTGTGCGATAATACTGCTTCATTAACTTTTCTACGCCTAAGCCTGTCTCATCATCCTCGTAGCCGTAAAGCGTGGCAAGGGTACGTTGATAATCAAACAATAAACGTTCTTCACCTCTACCTGCCGTAAAATGTAACAGGCAGCGAATTTTCCAGAGAAATTCTTGTCCAGTTATTAACCTTTGATATTCCTTTTCATTTAAAAAAGCATGTTGTACCAAGTCATATAAGGTTTTGGCCCCAAAATGACGTTTCGCCACCCAACCTATCATTTGAATATCGCGCAATCCACCTAGTCCTTCCTTGATATTAGGTTCTAAATTGTAAGCCGAATCATCATATTTCAGTTCACGTCGGCTTTTCTCTTTGAGTTTAGCAGCAAAAAACGCTTGAACCGGCCATAAGTGATCAGGTGCAATAGCGGCTTGCATGGTTTGAAATAAACTTTCAGAGCCCGTGAGTAAACGCGCTTCCATCAAATTAGAAACAACAGTGATATCTGCTTCGGCTTCTTGTTCACATTCGGCCAAGGTACGCACACTATGCCCGACTTCAAGGCGAATATCCCACAAAAATCTGACAAAGCTTTCAAGACACCCTTGCGTCGTGCTTGACTGATCGGATTCTAACAAAAACAATAAATCCACATCAGAATACGGATGCAGTTCACCGCGCCCATAACCCCCAACAGCGATAAGGGCACACGTCTGATGATCAAGACAAGCAGAATGTTGTTGCCAAACTTGTAAGAGTATTTGATCGATTAGCCAAGTTCGTTGTGTCACGTAATCAGTTGCGTTTTTAGAGGCCTGAAAACGTTCTTTTAAGATATGATGCCCCTGTTTTAAGGCATTGCGAAACACATTGAGTTCAGAAAGCGATTCAGTTTGCAAATCGTCTTTAAACTGTTGGGGATTGAAAAGTTCAAGATCAGTATGATTAGTCGCGTACATTTATTCAGTCAGTTATCAGTTATCAGTTCCACGCAAATGTTTTTGCGCGCAAAAACATTATTTCACGCTCAAGTTTCGCGTAGCGAAACTTGAGCGTGAAATCGTGGAAATCAGTTTGTAGGGTGGGTAGCGTGTTTTTGCTGCCCACCAAGTTTAAGCAATTGTTGCAAAATATTGTAGGGTGGGTAGCGTGTTTTTGCTGCCCACCAAGTTTAAGCAATTGTTGCAAAATATTGTAGGGTGGGTAGCGTGTTTTTGCTGCCCACCAAGTTTAAACAATT
>QNEL01000372.1 GCA_003645185.1 Candidatus Parabeggiatoa sp. nov. 3 | reverse complement strand
GGCAACAAAAACCCGTTACCCACCCTACATTGATACTATTGGTGGGCAACAAAAACCCGTTACCCACCCTACATTGATACTATTGGTGGGCAACAAAAACCCGTTACCCACCCTACATAAAAGTTTGACAGATTTCAACTGACTAAATACCCTCGTTTTTCGGCGAGGCCGATGGTGGCTTGTGTGCCTGAATTAAATTGTAAAAAGTCATTTTCAATCCCATCACTAAAAATAACGCCATTTTCGGCCATTTGTGATACCAGCAACATGGTTTTTTGAGGGGTTATTTTGCCAAAGACTAGCGTTGCTGATGAAGTGGTGCTTGGAAAGGGCTCACGAACGGTAAAATGCAGGTAATTGGCATCCCAAGGAAAACGGCTGTCGTGGTGTTGAGTCATACGTCCAGTTTGTGAATCGACGGCAACTAATTTATTCTCTTTTATTAAAGCTTGTGTAATGCGCGTTGCGCCAGTGACTAGGCTTTTAAACCAACCGCTTGAACCTAAACCGGTTGAGACGATGATGCCACTAGAGGCTTGTTGTTCTTGTCGTTTGCCAATTTTGATTTGGTAAAGTGCTGAAGTGTGTGATTTGGGTCCAATAAATAAATCGTTGACACCGTATAAGGTTTGCCCATTATTTAATGTGGCTTTTGCCATAGTGACTTCTTTAATCGGGCGGCGTTGTGCAAAGACATCAGGTATGATTTTGTTTAAATCTTCAACTTGAAAGGGTAATAAAATGCCCTCCCACCGTTGCGGCTCAGGATTGACACCGACAACAATTTGTCCATTTAAATATTTAATGGTGTTAGCGACTAAGCCATCTTGTCCTAAAACAACGACGGTATCTTGTTTTGCAAAAATAAAATTGGGTAAAAAATCACGATCTAAAACTTGTACGCGCCCTAATTGACGTAATTGGGTTTCGGCTATCGTCACCGCTTTTTGGTAATTTTCATGCTCTTTTTGGTAATCAGAAAAGTCTGCGCCTAAGTGTTCAACGTAAAATTGAGCTTGAGCAAGGGTATTAAAGCGAGCGATTAAATCATCTAAGCGGGTGCGCCGCACAATTAAAATGATTTTATTTTCTGTCGTTGGCATGATGTTAGTGTTGATTTTTGATTTGAATTAGTCTTACAATATGAGCAGCAGGATAAAACGCTGATTAGACACGATGATAGTTTAATCAATGGTATCTAGGGGCAATTCTTTGTGGTTGCCATAGAACTATTTGTGATATATTTATGGCATGTAGGGGCAATCATTTGCCCCAGCCCATTATGTGGTCATTTTTTGGAGTTGCCTTGAAACCAAGTCATTTGAGAAAAAATGTCATGACAGAAAAACTCATTTTCTCACAACTTTATCAACTTCCTGAACATTTAAAAGTGGAAGTTTTACACTATATTGCATTCCTAATAAAAGAACAGACTAGTCAAGTTCACCAAGTTAGGAAGCCGAAAAAAAGAACCTTTGGCAGTGCCAAAGGCAAATATCAATTGGCACCGGATTTTGATGCACTGTTAGACGATTTCAAAGAATATATGCCATGACATTTTTAATAGATACGCATACGTTTTTATGGTTCATAGCCGGTTCTGATGAATTGAGTGAAACGGCAAAGGAAGTGATTGAAAATGACAATAACGATATTTTCATCAGTATTGCCAGTCTTTGGGAAATTTCAATTAAAACGGCTATTGGCAAATTGCAGATATTAGAGAGTTATGACACCGTGATTAATGACGTGACTGAAAATGAAATGTCAATTTTGTCCATTAATTTTACTCACACAGTCATACAAAACAAATTGCCATTTCATCACAAAGATCCGTTTGATAGAATCATTGTTTCACAGGCGATTGCGGAAAATCTGAGTTTGATAAGTCGCGATGATATTTTTGATGTCTATTTAAAAGACAAAGGGATAAAAAGGATTTGGTGATTGTTCGCGGGCCAGGCCGCTTTCGTCATGATTGTGGCAGTTTTTTTTATTTGTTAATGAGGACATAGTGTTTGACATTAAACGCATAATGTGATCAAACCGTGATGCTATCGCTTTGTGGGAAAAATACTAAAATAATAGCACGGGTTATTGCCTTTTAATTTTTGAGTCATTAAGGATTTTGACACTGATGAAAAAATAATTGTGAACAGTGATATTATCGCTACCGATAAGCGATAGCATCACTAAATACTTTAAAATCAATGTGTTATCCTTTTTTTCCTGTACATAGCTTGCCTATCTCACCCACATTGCAGAACGCTCAAAAATGTCATTATTACGCATGTTGTTGTAATAATTCGGTGAGCAAATCGGGGGAGACGTTCAATTGCCCAATTTTTTCGGCACTGTCGGCTATATCGCGAAAGGCTAATGCGACTAATTGACTTGGGTTCATGTCCATGCTGGCCAGGGCTTGTAGTACTTTGGCATCTACATGACTCAAGGCTTGCATTGTCACGCTAAGACTGTACGCTTTGGCATCGGCTTCCGATTTCAGATTTTCAGTGGCAAGGGCAACCCATTCTTTATTGCGTTTCTCTAAAGAAATTTTGCCCGTCATTTCTTCTTCGCTGATTTGTCGCTCTTTTTCTTTGACCGAGCGTTCCGCTTCCATTTGGGCCTCACGCACTTCGCGCTGTTTATTTTCAATGGCGATTTCTGTTTGCAATTCATTTTCTTTGATCGCGCGTTCTTGCTCCACTGCGGCGTTACGCCGGGCATAAATAGCCTGATCGGCCTCTTTTAGCAATTGTTCTCGTACATCGGCCTCCAAGGCGCGTGCCGTTTCGGGATTGGGTTTAATGGACAAAATGGATAAACCTAGAATTTCTAAGCCTAATGAGGTGATTTCTTTAGACGTGGCTAAGCCTTTAAGGACTTTTTGGACCAAATTCTCAGCGGCACCAAGCGTTTCGCGCAAGGATAAATGCGCTAATTCACTTTGCATTAGCACTTGAATTAAATTAATTATCCGTTGAGGGAGTTTTTCATGATCAGTGTTGATATAATTGCGGCCCGTGTTATCAAGGGTAAAATTCAACAGTTGTGAAAGTTGTTTGGCATCAATGATTCGATAAGTGACTTGCCCTTGAATGCTGATTTCCTGAAAATCAGCGGTGACTTGGTTGAATATAAAAGGCACATCAACACTTTCTAGGGGGACTGCAACCAATGAGGTGGTTGGGGCAAAGTAAAAAAAAGCTAACCCTTGCCCTTGACGTTTCAACTGGCCTTTGCGATATTGTAGTAAATAAGTGGTGGGTTGTACTTTGATAAATCGAATGCCAAACATGAGCGACTCCTTATTTTAGATATCATTAATAAACGATGAAAGATTAACATAAGGCTTGCTAAGTGCAAGCAGAAAAATTAGAATAGCATAAGTCATTAGAAAATAGGTTTTGCCTAGTGCATTTCACTTAAGAAGTTGCGCGCAACTTTTATTTCACGCGCTACGTTGCGCTTCGCTATACAAAGCGCGTGAAATGAGAAATTCTATTTTTTGGCGACTTTCAACTTGGATGACTTCTTATTATAAGCAATCCTTGTATAGTTTGTTCTATAATTTGTTAGAGTCTTTCAGATGGGCTGCAATTCTTTTTCTGAAATATGATATATATATAGCTTTAAACATCATTATAGCTTAATATGTTGATTCAAAGGCTAAAATTTGTGGCTTTACTTTAAACCTCATTTGATCATTAATAACTGATTATCAGTAGTTCGAAAACTTTTTTAATGATCTTTGTCGGGTGGGTAAGCGGGCCGTCAAAAATCAGTATTTCACATTTCACGCTCAAGTTTCGCGAAGCGAAACTTGAGCGTGAACCGAAGGTCAGCGAAGCTAAATAAAGTTTTTGCGCGCAAAAACGTGAAATAATAAATTGGGTTTGAAAATCAGGCTGCAAAATAAATTGGGTTTGAAAATCGGGCCTTCAAGATTTATCGATATGACCCTTTTTTTAGAAATGCGCCTTTTCGAGCTACTGATTATTGCTCAGTGATAACTGCAATTTGTTCGATAATCTTGACGCTTTGGACATCATTATGATATCAAGCTTTTGATTCAAAGACTAAAGTTTGTCGTTTCACCTTAAACCTCATTGATCATTGATAACTTGATCATTGATCATTGATAACTGTTATACGGAGGCCATTATGGCTAACTCTTCTAAAACTTCTTCTAAGAAACAAGCTAAAAATCAATCTAGTGCAAATGCTACATTGCCTAAAGAAAATTTAGGTGAACGCCTAGTTGTTTTAGATGACACCTTAAAAAGGTTGTCGGATGCTGTGGGGCAAGTCAGTAATGAAATCAAGACTTTGCACCCCTTGTTAGAAACCACTTCAAAGTCGCCTGTTATTAAGGCCAAGCCGGCAAACAAACCGGCAAACAAACCGGCACCTGCGGCTTCTAAACCGGCACCGGCACCGGCGGCTTCTAAAGCGGCTCCTGTCAAGAAGCCAGCGACGTCTACGTCTAAAGCGGCTCCCGTCAAGAAGCCCGCGACATCTACATCTAAAGTGGCTCCTGTCAAGAAGCCCGCGACATCTAAAGCGGCTCCCGTCAAGAAGCCAGCGACATCTAAAGCGGCTCCCGTCAAGAAGCCAGCGACATCTAAAGCGGCTCCCGTCAAGCCAGTGACATCTAAAGCGGCTCCTGTCAAGAAGTCTGCGACTTCTAAAGCGGCTCCTGTCAAGCCAGCGACATCTAAAGCGGCTCCTGTCAAGAAGTCTGCGACTTCTAAAGTCGGTTCCGCGAAAAAGGCGGCACCGAAAGCTAAAGCGACTGCAAGCAAACAGAAGAAGGTTTTGTCCCTAGAAGAGGCATTCTTAGATGCCGTTAACACCTTGCCTATTGATGAACTCAAGGACAAATTGAAGACGGCAGAAGCCAAAACACATGTGATCAACAACATCGCCAGGGAAAGAAATAAGAAAAATTTTCAGCCATTTACCTCAAAAGAGGATTTGATTGAACGTATTAAAGGAGTAGCTGAGCAGAGCTTGGAGCAAATATTAGAGCAATGGACGTTTGCTTAATGTTGTAGGGGTAATCCCTAGTAGAGACGCATTGCCATGCGTCTCTATTGCCATGCGTCTCTATTGCCATGCGTCTCTATTGCCATGCGTCTCTATTGCCATGCGTCTCAGAGACGCTTTGCGAGATGCATAGCAATGGAGACGCATATACTGTCCACCGTTTGATGCAAAATTTTTGCGTGCAAAAGTTTTGCCTCGTTCATAATTTGCGCTTTTGCCCACTCTAAAATTTTGGGTATTTAGTCACCACCACCTGACTTGAGATGTAAGACAACGGCTGAAAGTTGTTGGCTGTTAAATTTATTTCATTTTAATATTAATAATAGCGCGTATGACAATGCTAAGCATAGCAATGGAGACGCATGGCAATGGAGACGCATGGCAATGCGTCTCTACTAACCTCCCCCTTTTTTTATGGCTTTCAGAATAGTGTGATTTGTCACGACTTCATAATATAAAGTCTTGGTTAAAGGATAATCCTCATTATCCTCTCGCCACATTTTGACGCGATCCTCGCGAATAACGACTTCATGCGTCTCTCCAAAGCTATCAAGATAACGCCCCTTATGAAAGCGTGTCGGATATTTATCATTGGGTAAACGAATCGTGAATTGACGCAAAGCAAGCTCGGTTTGCAATTTTTTAAAGGCCGCCGATTCTAATTCAATACCATTCAAATTATAGCGAAAGCTTGTCATGCCCTTTTCCCCTTTAAAAGCATCGTTAGGGGGCTGTTGAAAAACCATGACGTGTGTCAACAGATTAGATTGCTGCGAATATTTGCGTCGCAACTTCCACGAGCAAGATGAAAGACGATCTGCTCTACCTATTGCTGGCGAAATCATAATTTTTTGATCGCCATCATAAAGAAATTTGGGGGCTGCGGGAGAATAGCTAATACCAATTCCTAATTCTAATTGGGGTAAATCGTTGGCACGACTGATTTCATTTTGTTTATGAACGACTGCTAACATGTTTTTAGCTAAACCGCAAGCGCGGGCCGTCGCTAACCATTGATCAGGTGAGTCTTGGTATTCAAACAAACTGAGAATCACGGCATCGCCTTCAATAAAGACTTTTTCTGCTCCAAAAGATTTAATCAATTTTCTGATCGGATTAAAAAAATTACGACTAAAATGAGTAGCCGGGTTGAGCCCACGTAGGCAAAGTTCGTCTGTTATCGTTGTGGAACCACGTAAATCAGCTTTTAAGATAACATGACTGCGGATGGTTTCGGCGCTATTCGTATTATATTCATCTTCTTCAAAAAATTCGTACAACAACTCATTACTTTGCGACAATTGCACATCGGCCTCTGAGTGTAGCAGATTGACACTGTCCATCGCTTTGTGCATTAAGTGGTAATATTTTAAATCTCGCTGATAAGTCACAAAGTCGGTGATAAACAGTCTCAAAATATGGCTCTCTGGCCTACGTGCTACCTTGGTTAAGCGTTTTTTGGTATTTTTTAATTCAGTAATATATAACGGTTTATCGCCTGGCCGACGCAAAGGTCTGATTTTTAATTGGTTTTTTAATTTTAAGGCGACTTCTTCTATTTTGATCTCATCGCAGAGAGCCTGATACAGTAAATAGGGCTTGAGTAATTTGGCATAATGCTCGTATAAGCGTACCGTTTGATAAGCGGCCAATAAATGTTTAATCACTTGCGCTTGACGTAAACGTTGTTCAAGTATCGCTGTCGCCTGACGTTGGCATAGTTGCTTTGTTTTGGCATCGGGTAAATTGTCTTCTAAACCCTCAAAGGTTTCTTGTAAATTAAATAAAATATCCATATTAGCAGGGACATCTTTCCAAGAGAACATGAGGTTTGTCATACGTTCGTCATCTAAAAAGGGATGATCAACACACTGTTTTTCTAGCTTTGGATCAATTTGCAGATGACAAGTATTGGTCACTTCATCCAATAATTGATCAATCAACACTTTTAAGCGGTCAAAACCATAGCTACTGTCCGGATCCTGAGACAATAACACGTAATGCCTCATTAAGATTTCATGATTATGCGTATCGGGCATTTGTAACAACGGATTGAATAACATCTCTTCGGGAATTGACCAAGCTATGCCCAGTAAGGATTCACGCAATTTGCCGACACGACTCAATTCAACCAAGTGTATCTGATCTAATAGTTCGTAAGTCACTTGATATAATAGGTTATTTTTATGTCGATTAATCCACAGCAGATGCTCGTGTAAATCCATTTTTTTCGTCTTTTCATTGATACTGTCTTTTCTTAATTTATGTAATAATTGTTCAGCTTGGCTATGTACTGTGGTTAAGACAAATTTAATCACAGCAATTTGGAGTAATTGTACTAAATCTAATCGTTTATCTTCCTTAACACGATGTATCGTAGCCGTGAGCAGAGAGGCATAACTGGCATTAAAAGCATAGAGTTTCTTTAACACCGCATCTGACGGTTTATCTGTAAAACGTCTTTTAGTACTGCTACGTTCATTTAACAATTCTGAAATTAACTGATTACCTAACTCAGTAAAACGGGGGCTGAGATGGACATCAATACGCACATTATCAATCCCCTTGACTAACTGTTTAAAATTGATAGCAACGTAGCACGACGGTTGTAGGGATAACACCGTTGAAGTCGTGGATTTAGTTGACGATTTTTTGTTCTTAAATAAATTGAACATGTTGATTTTTACCGTTTTGTGTTTTTAATTATCAGCTTAAAGGTGGATTGTGCTCCCAAGGCAAGGGGCATCTATCCTGTTT
>QNEL01000371.1 GCA_003645185.1 Candidatus Parabeggiatoa sp. nov. 3 | reverse complement strand
TTGGCTGGTTGGCTGAAGGGTCTCGATATTGGAGCGATCTTGCACTAGGGGGCGCATTTCTAAAAAAAGGGTCATATCGATAAATATTGAAGGCCCGATTTTCGTTCCAAATTTATTTTCGCGAAGGCTTTTCGTTCCAAATTTATTTTGCGAGGGTTGGAGTGCAAAATTTATTTTGCGAGATGGCATGGTGGGCAAGCGGCAATGCCATTAAGTTAAGGGCAGACACGCAGGTATGCCCCTACCAAACCCCACGTATTCAGGGGTTGTAGGGGCGAACCTGCGTGTTCGCCCAGGCTTAACGAAGGTGGCATTGGGGCAAGCGTTTGGCTCGTTTTTGGGTTGAACTTGACTTGATTGCCGCTAAGCGATCCCACCCTACGATTGTTTTTTTTGACTTTACAGAGTATAAAAAAACACGATGAATAACTTCACAACCAATGATGAAATTGGGGAAGACATCGCTATTATTGGCATGTCCGGTAGATTTCCCGGTGCAAAAAATATTGATGAGTTTTGGCAAAATTTAAAAAAGGGTGTCGAATCCATCACCTTTTTTTCTGATCAAGAACTCATCGACTCTGGTATTAAGCCTTCTGTTTTAACGGATACCCGTTATGTTAAAGCCAAAGGTATACTGGATAATGTTGCCGGATTTGATGCGGCATTTTTTGGTTTGAGTCCTAAAGAAGCCGAAATCACGGGTCCACAACAACGCCTGTTTTTGGAATGCGCTTGGGAGGCCTTGGAAAATGCAGCTTATGATCCGCAAACCTATTCGGGTGCTATTGGCATTTATGGGGGAATGGGTGGCATTGACACCTACTTCTCAAAAAATCTATCAGTCAACCAAACCGTTATAGACAGTACTGATAAATTCCAACTGCTGATTGGTAATGATAAAGATTTTTTATGTACCCGTATTTCTTATAAACTCAATCTGAATGGCCCCAGTATCACTGTCCAAACGGCTTGTTCAACGGCTTTAGTGGCCGTTGTGATGGCTTGTAAGAGTCTATTAACTTATCAATGTGATATGGTACTCGCGGGTGGTGCAGCTATTTCTATACCGGCCAAATCAGGCTATTTCTATCGGGAAGGCATGATTTTATCGCCCGATGGGCACTGTCGCGCCTTTGATGCCAAAGCACAAGGTACTGTTCAGGGCAATGGCGTAGGCCTCGTTGTGCTGAAAAGACTAGAAGAGGCCATTGCCGATAGAGACCACATTTATGCGATCATCAAAGGGGCCGCAATTAATAATGATGGTAGCAATAAAGTCGGTTATACCGCGCCCAGTGTAGAAGGCCAAATGCAGGTAATTGCAGAGGCCTTGGCGTTTGCTGAAATACCTGCGAAAACAATCAGTTATGTGGAAACACATGGCACGGGAACGCCCTTAGGGGATCCGATTGAAATTGCGGCATTGACTAAGGTTTTTCGGGCTGATACGGATAAAAAAGGTTATTGCGCCATTGGTTCGGTAAAAACGAATATCGGACATTTGGACATTGCGGCCGGCATTGCCGGCTTGATTAAAACCGTCTTAGCCCTTGAACATCAGTTGATACCGCCCAGTTTGCACTTTGACACCCCGAATCCCAAATTGGATTTGGACAACAGCCCTTTTTATGTCAATACGCAACTCTCGGAATGGAAAACGCAGGGTTATCCGCGCCGTGCTGGCGTGAGTGCTTTTGGTATAGGCGGTACCA
The DNA here is from genome assembly GCA_003645185.1 of Candidatus Parabeggiatoa sp. nov. 3. Classification (GTDB taxonomy): domain Bacteria; phylum Pseudomonadota; class Gammaproteobacteria; order Beggiatoales; family Beggiatoaceae; genus Parabeggiatoa. The sequence continues at coordinate 6,169 of QNEL01000371.1, read as the reverse complement.
ATGCCCATGTTGTGCTGGAAGAAGCCCCTAAACTCAAATCCAAACTCCAACATCCCAAGTCGAACCGGCCTTGGCAATTACTGATCCTATCTGCTAGAACAGACACGGCATTAGAAACTGCAACGATTCAGTTAGTTGAGCATCTCAAACAACAGCCCAACCTGAATTTGGCCGATGTGGCTTATACTTATCAAGTGGGTCGCCGTGCCTTTAATCATCGTCGCATGTTAGTGTGCAAAACGCTGGCAGAGGCTATCAAGGCACTTTCGACACAAGATGAGGTTAAACCGGTTTTTAGTCATACTGTAAAAGACAATGAAAAACCCTCAGTCGTGTTTATGTTTTCTGGGCAGGGGGCACAATATGTTAATATGGGTTGGGCACTTTACCAAACTGAGCCTCTGTTTCGTGAGCCAGTTGATCGCTGTGCTGAATGGCTTAAATCGCATCTTGGACTTGATTTACGCACCGTGTTGTATCCCAATGAGGCACAACAAACCGAGCCTGCTACTCAACAACTCAACCAAACAGCACTTATCCAACCGGCCCTCTTTGTCATTGAATATAGCTTAGCGCAATTATGGATGGCTTGGGGTGTACAGCCAAAAGCGATGATAGGACACAGCATTGGCGAATATGTGGCAGCGTGTTTGGCTGGCGTGTTCACCTTAGAAGACGCATTAAGGCTAGTCGCAGCGCGTGGACAATTAATGCAAACGGTCCCACCGGGTGCTATGTTAGCAGTGCCGCTTTCAGAGGCAGAAATACAAACTTTTCTGAATGAAAACATTGATTTAGCGGCAATTAATATGCCCGATCAAAGTGTGATATCAGGTCCTATTGAAGCGGTGGAACGATTAGCCACGCAATTGGCTGAACAGGGTATAGAATGTCAACGTTTGCACACCTCTCATGCGTTCCATTCAGAAATGATGTCACCCATATTGCCCTCTTTTTTGGAACAAGTGCAGAAAATCGCGTTAAAGCCACCCAAAATACCGTTTATTTCTAATGTGACTGGTAGTTGGATTAGCAACAGCGAAGCCACGGATCCAAATTATTGGGTCAATCATATACGTCAAACAGTACGTTTTTCTGCGGGATTACAAACCTTACTTAAAAAACAGGCATATATTTTGCTTGAAATTGGGCCAGGACGTACTTTAAGCACATTTGCGAAACGACATCCTGATAACGCAGGGCAGTTAGTGCTAACATCACTACGCCATCCCAAAGAGGAACAATCAGACAGTGCCTTTTTATTAAATACCTTGGGCCAATTGTGGTTGGCTGGGATAACCGTGAATTGGGCTGAATTTCAGGCCCATGAACAGTGTTACCGTTTACCGTTGCCAACTTATCCGTTTGAACGTCAGCGTTATTGGATTGAACCCCAAACCCAAGTAGAAACGCTTAAACCTCAGTCCGACGGGTTACACAAAAAACAAGATATTGCAGATTGGTTTTATATGCCATCATGGAAACGGACGGCTTCTACGACGGTTTATAATACCAATGCTTTCACAGCGCCATTATGCTGGCTAGTCTTTATGGACGAATGCGGTTTGGGTTCTCAATTAGTCAAACGATTGCAACGACTGGGTCAAGATGTGATAACCGTGACGGTGGGAGAACAATTGACTTGTGACGCACAGAAATATACGCTGAACCCGCACCACCGCGATGACTACGATGCGCTGTTGCAAGAACTCTTAGCACAAAACAAACGTCCCAAAATGATTATTCATTTGTGGAGTGTGACAGCCAACAAAGAGATAGAATCAGGACTTGAATTTCTTGACACGTTTCAAAATTTGGGTTTTTATAGTTTACTCTTTCTAACCCAAGCACTGGGTAAGCAGAATTTCACGGATGCCCTGCAAATTGGGGTAGTATCAAATCATCTGCAAGCCGTGACTGGTGATGAAGTGTTGCGCCCAGAGAAAGCCACCCTATTAGGGCCCTGTAAAGTTATTCCACAAGAATACCCAAATATCACTTGTCGAAGCATTGATATTGTTTTGCCTGATGAATTATTAGGCACTAGGCAAGCGGATAAACTGATAGAGGCTTTGTTGGCAGAATTCATGCCTCAAAAACCATCTGATTTAGTCATCGCTTATCGTGGGCAACATCGCTGGGTGCAAACCTTTGAACCGGTTCGCTTGGAATCCCAAATCAGTGAAACACCTCAGTTAAGGGACAAAGGTGTTTATCTGATTACTGGGGGATTGGGCGGTATAGGTTTGGTATTAGCGGAATACTTGGCAAAAACGGTGCAAGCTAAACTGATACTCACCATGCGTTCCGCTTTTCCTGAAAGAGACGAATGGCAACCTTGGTTGGCCAATCATATTGAACAAGATAGCGTTAGCCGCAAGATCAAGCAAGTGCAAACGCTTGAAGCATTAGGGGCTGAAGTTTTAATTATCACAGCCGATGTTGCCAATATCGAACAAATGCAGCTTGCTCTCACTCAGTCATTAGAACGATTTGGACACCTTCATGGTGTCATCCATACAGCGGGTGTGCCGGGGGGGGGCGTTATTCAACGAAAAACTTGGGAAAGAGCAGAGCGTATTCTGGCCCCTAAAGTGAGGGGAATAGGGGTACTTGATGCGATACTCAAGGAGGTTCAATTAGATTTCTGGGTATTATGTTCATCACTGACTTCAATTTTAGGCGGATTTGGACAAGTCGATTATTGTGCGGCTAATGTTTTTCTTGATGCTTTCGCTCACTATAAAACCGCCTGTGGCTTATTGACTGTCAGTATATTGTGGGATAGTTGGCAAGAAGTGGGCATGGCGGTTGAAGCGGCAACGCAACACGCAGGAACCCTTAATCTTCCTCAAGCACCTCAATATAAAGCCGTCGATCACCCGTTATTCGATAAATGTATCGTGGATGACAAGACGGGAACAGAAACCTACATTACCCACTTTAAGGTTTCAAAATACTGGGTGTTGAGTGAACACAAGGTGATGGGAAAACCAACATTGCCGGGAACCGCCTACCTAGAAATGGCTAGAGCGGCTGTTGAAAACCACACAAAAAGTTATGGCATTATTGAGTTCAAGGAAGTTTATTTCCTAGCCCCCTTAACCGTAACAGAGGATGAAGAAAAAGAAGTGAGAACCATTTTGACAAAACGGGAACTGGGGTTTGAATTTGTTGTTTTGAGTCAAGCCAATTCAAGCGGCACTTGGCAAGAATATGCTAGAGGGCAAATAGCCACTCACATAGACGCAGAATGGCCTGAACAATATGACCTCAAAGTCCTTGAGGACAACTGTCAAGAAACAGAAATGGTTTTTTCGCAAGACACCTATACAACCCCAACCGGCATAGCGGAATTTGGGCCCCGCTGGAATAACTTGAAACAGATTAAAATGGGACATAATCAAGAATTGGCCCGTTTGGAATTGCCAGCATCATTTGCTGCAGATCTTAAGGCATATCGGTGGCATCCTGCATTATTGGATATAGCAACCGCTTTTACTTTGGCCAAAACGGAAACGGCTTACCTGCCGTTTTCGTATAAAAGATTGCGGCTAAAAGGGGCACTACCGGCAAAAATATACAGCCACCTCACGTTTGCAGACAATCCACCACCCAATACCCTGAAATTGAATATCAAAATCATGGATGAACAAGGACAGGGGTTGGTTGAAATCGAAGACTTTACCTTAAGAAAAGTCAATTTAGCTTCAAAGGTATCAACAGGCCAATCAGAACCTGTTTACCAACCGGTTGCTAATGACACTCTGAATGAAACACCCACTCACGACACTAATGTGTTTCAAAGAAACCTGAAGGAAGGACTCTTACCCACAGAGGGTATTGAAGTGTTTAAGCGTATTTTGCAGAGTCAAAAAACTCAAGTGATTGTCTCGACACGGGATTTTTCGGCACGACTAGTAGAAAAAGAGACCGTTTCTACCAGACTCGCAGCCTCTAAAGAGGCAGCCCCCCAGCATTTAGCAAAATCGACACACTCACGACCGCAATTGAGCAACGCTTATACTGCGCCTCATAATCAGCTTGAGCAGACAATGACTGAGGTATGGGAGAACTTCCTTGGCATTGACAAGGTGGGCATTCACGATGACTTCTTTGGGTTAGGTGGCGATTCGTTAATGGCAGTTCAACTGGTTGCTGAATTACAAAAAAACCTTCAAGTAAAATTATCCCCCAGTAGTTTATTGGAAAAATCCACTATCGCTACCTTGGCTAAATCAATTCAAGCTATGCCAACAGACGAACTCGTCTTGCCTCCTTCACTGGTGAAAATTCAAACGGGCAATGCCGTTAGGCAACCGATATTTTTGGTTCATCCCGCAGGTGGACAGGTTTATCTTTACCGAGATTTGGCCCATGAATTAGGCTCAGAACAACCCGTTTACGGATTTGAAGCACCGGGCTTAGATGGAAAGGTGCAGCCATTGGCTCAAATTGAAACCATGGCGACTCACTATATCAATGCCATGCGTGTTGTCCAACCTGAAGGCCCCTATTTTCTGGGCGGGGCATCCTTGGGAGGTATGGTGGCCTTTGAAATGGCACAGCAACTTCACACGCTAGGCCAAAGAATAGCATTGTTATTTATGATGGATTCTGCCGGACCAAAGCAACTCTTACTAGAAAACACAGATGATCTGACAATTCTAGCTTATGTACTTGGATTGGGTCTCAACCCCGAACTGCCCATATCAAAGGAATACTTCGATCATCTTGATTTTGAGGAACAAGCACGCTATTTTTTTGAACATAGTGATATTGCGAACCGGGCCTATTCGGAAAATATTATTTCTCATATTCGTAATTTTCTGGAGTTTTACAAGTTAGAAATCCAAGCCATGAATAATTATGTCCCCAAAACTTACCCGGGCCAGATTCTCTTTTTCCGCGCTCATGAATGTGATGCATTTATGCCCACGCACCCTGAAAATTATTGGAAAAATTTCGCAACAGGTGGGGTGGATATCCATGAAATACAGGGAGATCATGTCAGCATGAATTTTCCGCCCCATGTTAAAATGATGGCTGAACAATTGAAGAATTATCTGTAATTTAAATAAATCATGAGTACAACATCAAAATAGGAAAAATTCAATATGACAGAAACAGTACCTACCCTATCAGGCTATCGTATGACTGAAAAGCTCTATGATGGCACGAGAACCTTAATTTATCGGGCACTACGGGAAACTGATAATCAACCCGTGGTGATTAAATTCCTCAAACATGAATATCCCACCTTCCAAGAACTCGTGCAATTTCGTAATCAATACACGATTGCCAAAAATCTTGATTTCAAAGGGTTTGTTCATATTTATGCCTTGGAACACTATTACAATGGTTTTGCCCTCGTCATGGAAGATATTGGCGCGGTTTCTCTCACCGACTACATAACATCTAATCCACTGACACTGAAAGAGTTTTTCTCTATTGCGGTTGCTATTGTTAAAATTATAGAAGTTCTCTATCAAAATAGGGTGATTCATAAGGACATTAAACCGCAAAATCTCCTGATCCATCCTGAAGCCAAGCAAGTCAGACTGATTGACTTTAGCATTTCTTCTTTGCTACCCAGAGAAACCCAAGAAATTCAAAGTCCTAACGTTTTGGAAGGCACCTTGGCTTATCTGTCCCCAGAACAAACAGGGCGTATGAATCGGGGCATTGACTATCGCACCGATTTCTATTCGTTGGGCGTGACTTTTTATGAACTGTTGACTGGGCATCTCCCTTTTCAATCAGATGATCCGATGGAATTAGTCCATTGTCACATTGCCCAAATACCTACGCCACCAATCGAGGTCAATCCCGCTATTCCGCGTATCGTGAATGACCTCATCATGAAGTTAATGGCGAAAACCGCAGAAGAACGCTATCAAAGTGCGTTTGGCATCCGCTACGACTTGGTTCTGTGCCAACAACAGTGGGATGCGCACGAAAGTATTACGCCTTTTGAACTGGGGCTGCGTGATATTTCGGATCGTTTCCAAATTTCAGAAAAACTCTATGGACGGGAAACAGAAGTTGCAACCCTGTTAGCGGCTTTTGACCGGGTCAGTGAAGGTCAAACAGAAATGATGCTAGTCGCGGGTTTTTCTGGTATTGGGAAAACCGCCTTGGTTAATGAAGTTCACAAACCCATTGTCCG
>QNEL01000370.1 GCA_003645185.1 Candidatus Parabeggiatoa sp. nov. 3 | reverse complement strand
TTGTTGCCCACCAGATGATAACTTAAACATCAACTTAGTAGGAGACATTAAATTATGTCAACTCGATACAAACGTACCAATTGGGTACGACGATTGGAGGACTTTTCCTCAAGGCAACAAAAAGATTGATAAAAAATAATTAGGTTTAATTTTACTCTGATCCCAATTATTTTGAAAAATCGTTTATGACGATTCATAATCGACTGGATCACTGATCACTTTTAGAAATACCTTTCAAAAAAGGGTATTTCTTAGAAACCGAGTTTTTCCAAAAAACTTGGGATCAATATAATTATTTTTATTTGAATTAAGAGTGTTATAACAGAACTGATTGCAGGAAACCTATGCGTTCACACGCAGGCAGTTGGGAACGAGAAAAATCAACACGAAATATATTTATGCTAAAAGAAATTACTTTAAACGCGGAACAAGAGCTTATTCAGAAAGCCATTTGGGTAGCACAACGTCAACAGACAACACTTGAAGCGGCATTTCGGCAGTGGCTTAACCGTTATATCTACCAAAACCAGCCGGTAGATAATTATACCCAATTAATGAATGAGTTATCACATGTACAGGTGGGGCATACTTTTACTAGGGATGAATTAAATGAACGATAAATTCTTCATGGATAGCAATATTTTGATTTATACGTTTGATTCACACGCCCCTCGCAAACAAGAAAAAGCGCGTGAATTGGTAGCCACTGCCCTCAAAACTCAAAAAGGCATTATCAGTTTTCAAGTCGTACAAGAATTTCTGAATGTTGCCACCCGTAAATTTGAAACGCCCTTAACCGAAGCAGAAGCAGAAAAATATATTAACCAAGTATTAACACCACTTTGCGAAGTTTTTTCTAATATGGAACTCTATATTAAAGCAGTAAAAATCATGGAACGATGGCAATATTCATTTTATGATTCCCTTATTATTGCGGCTGCATTACAAGCTGAGTGTGAAATACTATACACCGAAGATTTACAAGATGGGCAACTGATTGAATCGACATTGACGATTAAAAATCCTTTTTTAATTTCAGTTAATGAAAATAAAAAGTAGTTTTCTCCTGGAAACGAGAAAATGAGCAAAATTATGATTAGGAATGATTAAAAATTCTTAATTAAATCCTGAAAAAATGTTTTCAGGTAAAGAATTAATGGTGAGCAAACTGATGAAAAGCTAATCGCTCTTAGCAAGTGTAGGGTGGGTAGAAGCTTCGCTGCAACCCACCATTCCTCAATTCAACGATTGCGGTGGGTTTCGTGTAACGAAGCCCACCCTACGCTCGCTTTTCAGGCGTTCAAAAATTTGATTGATTTAAATTAATTAATAACTCATGTTTCGCGCAGATTTTAATTGATAACTGCCCAAAAAAATAACGCAAAAGGCACAAAAGGCGCAACGCCAGATTTTCTTTAGCGCCCTTTAGCGCCCTTTAGCGCCAAAGCGCGTTTCCTAAATGCCTCACGTCGAAACGACACCTCACCTCATATAACCCTATTATTAATACAAAAACATGCAAGATATAGGCCGAAAACCAACGCAAAAGGCATACCAAAAAACGCCTTACCCTTGTCCGCACTACCCCCCCTTGACAAAAAATAGCTGATTTATCAATTTCACATTTCACGCTTAAGTTTCGCTTCGCTAAACTTAAGCGTGAAATAATGTTTTTGCGCGCAAAAACATTTGCGTGAAATACTTAACTTTTTAAAAATGGACAAGGGGTTCACAAAGCAGAAAGTTTTTGAAATAATGCGCCCCGCTCAAAAACAAGATGGATTAGCCTTATTGGATTTATCAGCAGATTAATAATCCTCGAACTGAAGCCAAAAAATAGCGCTAAAGCACTACAAAAAAATAACGCTAAAGACGCAAAAGACGCAAAAGACGCAAACGATATTTTCTCTTTTTTAGCGCCCTTTAGCGCCCTTCGCGCCTTTTGCGTTTACTTTCCTAGAATTAAGATGGAATCGCTCTAAACGGGCTCTTGTCCTTTTTTTTTAGGCCTGTCATAATACGCGCTTTCTTTTATCAGTTATCAGTTATATTGGAGTTCGAAATTTATTTTGAGTACTATAATCCTCAATGTGAGGCCATTAAAAATCTGGAAATCAGTTATCAGTTATATTGGAGTTCAAAATTTATTTTGAGTACTATTAATAACCCTCAATGTGAGGCCATTAAATAGCCGCTTCACGCCTGAACGGCGAAGCAAAAGATTGCTTTTAGTATCGAGGCTTCCAGTCTTCATTGATTACTGATAACTGATAACTGATATATCTTGAGATTTTTTTTCGCGCATCAGACCGAAAAACTGACCTAGATCAAGGCGAGAATTAAAAACACCCGTTATCATGAGCGCCCATCAATTACAGTGTCGCTTTCGCCGCGACAGAATATCCCTGAGAGAGAGGCCAGCACTGCCCCATTAATGACCTTACTCACCTTTGGTGATAACGTATAATTGGCCGCCTTCACGCGAGATATGGCCGTATTAAAAGGAGCCATTGCAGACTTAACGGCCAGTGGTGGCGGATTATGCGAAGAAGCTTCCGTAGAAGCCTTGTTAGTCGCCATCGAGCATGCCCAAGCCGGTGGTGAGATATTGTTTGCAACCGATGCCTCACCGTATGAGGATGCCGATGTCGAAAAAGTGATTGAATTGTTGCGCGGTAAAGGGATTCGTTTTAACGCCATGATTACTGGTGATTGTTCAATGCCAGAAAGTTGGAATGATTTGCCTTGATATTTTAGGGATAGTAGAGACGCACGGCCGTGTGTCTCTACTGATTGTCATGATTGACGCTGATTTTTGATCAGTGTTCCACGCTAAAGTTTTTGCGCGCAAAAACCGTGGAAATCAGTTATAGGGTAATAAAAATGAGTCATTACAATTTATGAATTAATCATTCAAATTCATTCGGAACTCAAAAAAAAGTGGCATTTGGCAAATAAAATGATAACAATTTGATTTTTATAGGTTTTATAAAAAAATAGGGCCTATTTACACCATTAGCGAAAACCCATTTCAATTTTTTTGCTCATGACCCCTAGACCTTAAAATTTTTTGCTGTTATAATCGATACCCAATACTTATAGACTAGTTACATATTTTGATACTGAAATTCTTGTTAAGAATTTGACAATTAGCTATTCTAGTTTCCCCCAAAAGTTTTTGCGCGCAAAAACGGTGAAAAAATGAACATTTAGCTTCGCGCACCGAAGGCTCACGCTAAAGTTTAGCGAAGCTAAACTTTAGCGTGAAACACTGTTCATGCCCGTTTTGGGTTTTATTGATGTTAAAGCCTATATTTTTCGTCCAAAGCTTTAGCTTTGGAATTTTTGAAGCCGTTTCCATATGGACACCAACTCGGTTAAAGCAACTCAATAACGGTAATGTTTATGCCAAAAACCAAAGAAAACAATCAAGCCAGAAACAACAAAGGTATTTTAATTATAGCCCCTTTTTTTAGGCCAAGCATTGGTGGAGCAGAGTCTTATATAGATGAAGTAAGCCTTAGACTGGCAGAAAGTGGATTTAAAGTTTACGTTCATGCTTATCAGCCAATTGTAACAAATGAGGCTAAGGGGCAGAGCAGAGAGGTTATTGGTAATCTTGAAATAAGGCGTTATAGCTGGTTTGATGGCGACTTATTTCACAGATTTCTTGACAACAAGGCATTTATTTTTCTTTACATGACACCTTACCTTTTTTTGAGGGTATTTGTGTGGATGCTTTTTCATCACAAGAAAATCTCGGTGATTGATTCTCAAGGGCTTAATGCCGCTTTTATCAATAGAGTCTTGTCATGGGTATTTAGAAAAAAACAAGTCTCAACAATTCTAGCCCTTTATGATTTTAAATCAAGCAAGCTATTTAGAACTATAGTGTCTTGGACATTGAAGAATTCGGATAAAGTCATAGTAGGAAGAGGAAAGTCTAAGAGTGAAATGAATTATTTAGGCATTCCTGATCAAAAGATTGTTGAATTTTTTTGGTGGGGTGGGCATGACAAATTCTTTTTCCAAGAAAAAGAAAATGCTCGCAAAAAAACGGAAATGGGATTGGCTAATGAATTTGTCGTGCTTTTTGTTGGTAGAGCAATTAAGGAAAAAGGGATCGATATTATTCTTGAGGTAGCTAAAAGGGTTAATGCTGTAGAATTTGTGTTTATTACAAATAATGACGGCGAAATTCCATGTATGATAAGGCGTGCCGAAAAAACACATACAAATATTAAATTTATCGGTGAAGTTGAGTATCAGAATCTAGCTGAATATTATCAATCAGCAGATGTTTTATGTGTACCCTCAAACTACGAGGAAGCTGGGCCATTGGTTGTCTCAGAGGCGATTTCATGTGGCACTCCGGTAATTGTTGCTAATCGCGGTTCAATGCCTTATCTAATTGATAATACTGTTGGATTAATTGCGGAACCAACACCTGATAGTTTTGAAGAGAAAATCAGATATTTATCTGGAAACAAAGAAATTGTTGATACTATGTCAGAAAATTGTATTAAATACTCTGAACGGAATCTTGGGATGAAAGGATTAGAAACAATCATTTCCGCATATAAAATTGTAAATTAAAAAGTTTATGACTACTTTAAAACTATTAGATTGGGATAGTTCGTTTTTTGGATTTAGGGTAGCAAGAACTACAGATGGCACTTTAACAAAAGATAGTGTGATTAGCCTACTAGATAATGCAATAAAAAATAACATCAAGCTTATTTATTGCTCCATTCTGCCCTCTGATGAATTAGCAAACCAAGTTGCTATACTTCATAATGCGATTTTGGTTGATAAAAAAATGACTTACTCTTATGGGGTAAGTAAAGATTCTGTGATTCATCAAGTGGTTTCCAATAAAATTAAAATTTATGAAGAAACAGAGGCGAATGAAAAGCTCATCCAGTTAGCTTTGCAAAGTGGTGTATGTTCTCGTTTTAAACGAGATAAAAATTTTCCACAAGGCACTTCTGATAAATTATTTACTATTTGGATTCAGAATTCCGTTAAAAAAATAAATGCAAGTGAAGTATTAGTGTACAAGGAGGGTTTAGAAGAAATAGGATTGATTACATTAAGTCTATTTGGTAACTATGTCAGTATAGGACTTTTAGCAGTTGATAAATTTTACCAAGGAAGAACTATAGGACGAAAATTACTAGATGCTGCACTTAAAAAAAGTATTGAATGGGAAATTGATACCCTAAAAGTTGTGACACAAGAAGCTAATAAAGTGGCTTGTATATTTTATGAAAAATATGGATTTAAACTTGATAAAGTTGAAAATATTTACCATTTTTGGTTATAAGCTAGCATAATGAACATCCCATTTAATAAACCATTTTTAACTGGCAAAGAAACAACATATATTGAACACGCCGTTAAAAATGGCAAAATTTCAGGAAATGGTGTTTTCACCCAAAAGTGCCATTCTTTTTTTGAACAACAGTTTCAATTTAAAAAAGTCTTACTGACCACATCATGCACTGATGCTCTAGAAATGGCAGCAATATTACTAGACATACAAGCTGGTGATGAAGTGATTATGCCTTCATATACATTTGTATCGACTGCCAATGCGTTTGTGCTACGTGGCGCTAAAATCATTTTTGCAGATTCATCACCCCAAAACCCAAACATTGATATTACAAAAATTGAATCCTTAATCACAAATAAAACAAAAGCTATAGTCGTTGTACATTATGCCGGTATTGCCTGTGATATGGATGTTATAATGGATATTGCTGGCAAATATGGTTTATTTGTGGTAGAAGATGCTGCCCAAGCGATTGATTCATTTTATAAAGGAAAAGCATTGGGTTCGATAGGTCATTTAGGTACATTTTCTTTCCACGAAACTAAAAATATTATCTCTGGTGAAGGAGGAATGTTAGTTATCAATGATGAACGTTTTATCCAGCGTGCTGAGATTATATGGGAAAAGGGTACTAATCGCTCTGCTTTTTGGCGCGGGGAAATTGATAAATATGATTGGGTAGATATAGGCTCTTCATTTTTGCCATCAGAAATTATTGCGGCTTTTTTATATGCACAATTAGAACAATTGGCAAAAATTCAAGCTAAACGGCAAGTATTATGGGACAAATATTATGAGCAATTAAAGCCTTTGCAAGAATTAGGCTTAATAAAGCTGCCCTATATTCCATCTTATGCTACTAATAATGCTCACTTATTTTATATCATTTGTCGAAGTGTAACAGAAAGAAAGAAATTAATTTCGTTTTTACAATCGAAAAATATAAATGCAGTATTTCATTATCTCGCTTTACATAAAAGTCCATATTATATTGACAAGCATAAAAGTAATAAATTGAATTATACTGAGATATATGCAAGTAGCTTATTACGATTACCTATGTATTATGATTTGGAAATTGAACAAGTTGAACAGATAAGTAAATTGATAACATTGTTCTATAAACAGTAAAAAGGTTTTTAGAATTTGTAAACAGGATTGATGTGAAAGATGAAAAATGAACGAAAAATAATGCTCAACATAGGTTGTGGCCCAGTAGGCCATCCTGATTGGATAAATATTGATTATGGCATTCTCGCAATATTACATAGATATAGATTTGTAGAGAGTTTAATAACACGGTTTAACTTGTGGCCAGGTGGTAAGGGCAGTCCATACGCAGTGAAGTGGCCTGAGAACTTGAAGGTAGTAGACGCAAGAAAAAGGCTTCCTTTTGAAGAACAATCTGTTGATTGTATATTTACCTCACATTTTTTAGAGCATGTTAAAAAATACGAGGCTATTAAAATTTTGAAGGAATCGTATCGAACCTTGAAACGTGGTGGTGTTATTAGAGTTGTCGTGCCAAATATTGATTTAGTCATCAAGAATTGCAATGTAGAAAAGCATGATAATCAATTAAAAATGGTAGAATATACCAATGAGTGTTTTTACGGTGTTCCTGATTTTGGATTTAAGCCACCAACACTTTGGGGAGAAATACAACGGGTTTTTATGAGAGGACATCAATGGTTGTATGATTATGAGTACATGAAGTTTGTCTTGATAGAAGCGGGATTTAACGAGGAAAATATTCAGCAATGTTCTATTTACAAAGGAAATGTACCTAATTTGGATGTTCTTGAAGCACATCTCGCAACAGTCCTTCCTTCAGATATTAGTCTATACGTTGAAGCAAAAAAATAAGTTGTTCTGAATGAATAATTTGCCTTAAATAGGCTCTAAAAATAAATAACGCAAAAGACGCAAAAGGCGCAAAAGGCGCAAAAGGCTGCAAAATGATTTTCACGCTTAAGTATAGCGAAGCGAAACTTAAGCGTGAAACGCTGATTTCATTTATAAACCTTCGGGGTTTCCAAAACCTCGAAGGTTTTTTTTTGCGTGTGTGCTATATTAAATCATTATGTTGAAGTGGGAATTGGGAGCTTCGCTCAATTCGTTCAATTAATAAATTAAATGTTGGAGTTCGCAAGCTCACTCCAACCTACATACTCAATTAAATGTTGGAGTTCGCAGATTAAAAATGCTTTAATGCCTAATTAAATCTTTATTTGGTTTGAGAGATCATGCAAGAGAACATAACATATTATGATACAAAAAAACATCATATTCATATTGATATGATTGTAATAAATCCAAAAGGCATTATTTATAATGTAGCGGGAATTTTAGATACTGGTGCCCCAAGAACTGAATTTTCTGTTCGGACCCGTTTTTGGTACACAGCGGATTTATTGAAACTAAAAGTGAACAAGTCAAGTTAAAACCGGGTTTACAAACTCAGAAATAGGCCGCAAGATAATATTACCATCAGTTACAATATGTCATCATCAAATTAATTTTTTTGAAGTTTTTGTTTCCCATTTCGAGCCATCTTGGGGTATTGATGCCTTAGTTGGACTTGATTTTTTTCGTC
>QNEL01000369.1 GCA_003645185.1 Candidatus Parabeggiatoa sp. nov. 3 | reverse complement strand
TAGTTAAGCTATTGATTTGTGTTAAAATAAAAAATTTGTTTAGTTTTGTCAATGTACTTAGATAGCTTTATCAGAGAAAATCTAGCTCAACATCAGCAAACCAATAGACTTCTTTCTATGCTTACAATAATTATAGCTTTTAGTGAATGATATCCAGTCGTCTATTTTGCAAAATGCAATCATTCTATCTGCATGATTAAATATTAACCTTTTTTCTAAATAAGCAATTAGCACAATAGCACAATTTTATAGCTTATAACTTGGAGTTTAATACAATTACACATTTTTGTAAGGCTTTTAATAAGTCATCTGAACTCTCTATTGAAAACTTGAACATCGAGTGTTCATAAACATTTTTCTTCTCTGTCGATCTTTAAGTTAGAGTTGACTAATGTTCTAATATAGTTAAATATCAATAATAAATTCTCAATCAATATTTAACTTATTAAAAAACTTAACTCTTTATTTGAATTTTTCTTGTAGTCTAAAAAAAAACGATGAGTACAAAAACACTCTATGAATTTTTAGGAATTGAGCCTTGCGCAACGCCGGAGGAAATTAAAGCTGCGGCTCAATATTTAGTTAAGAAATTTCATCCCAGCAAATTTCCAGGCAATCAGCGGGTTGTCGCTCGTGTTAAAAAAATTAAACAAGTTTACAACATACTGGGTAATCCACAAAAACGGGCGGCTTATGATGCTGCATTAGCTAAAAAAATGGCGGAAATGGCACCACCACCATCGCCCAAAACTCAAAAAAGTTCGCTGCTTGGTAGGCAAACGGTTGCTAAAAAACAGGCTAAAGCTGTGCCTAAAGCTTCGCTAAAGCGAAAACAGCCCGTTAAAGCTGTGCCTAAACCTTCAAGGCAACTCGAAAAAACGCCTCAAAAAACACTTGCGATAGATGAAGAAAAGATTACAAAAAACAAGCCAGCGACTGAACAGAAGGCTTCTCGCCCTCAAAGTCACGGCCTGAATTATTTTTTATCACTTTTTTTTATCAGTCTTTCAAGTTATTTTTTATTTATCGAACCGGCCAATTTAAGGAAAATTGTTACTCAAGTTGATTTTTTGCAAGGCAAGTTATGGTGTATCAATATCGGTTTGCAAGCTATTTTGGGATTAAGTTTATTAATGTTGCTGTACACGGTGTTTCGGCAATTAACCCAGAAAAAAAAAGCCTCTCGTGATAAGCCGAATGAAGCGAACCTGAAAACGTCGCCCACTTCAACTCCGGCCGTCGCTCAAAAACAGGCAGAAGAGACTGCTTCAAAAGCATCACATGATCTGGGCTTCGATCAAAAAAGGCCTGAAGCGACTGCTTCAAAAGCATCGGCTACGATGCCTCAAAAAACGCAAGAGGCTAAGGTTTCAAAACCCTCAGCGATGACAACACCTCTGACACCAGATACCAAGCTAAAAAATGCGGGTAAAATTGTCCAAGGTACCCATATTCACTGGTTAAAGCATATCATCGCTTTACTACTGATACTGATTCCTGTTTATTTAGCGTTTGATCCAAGGCTCTTGAAACTGTTGCAGCTTCAAAGTGAGTTTTGGCAAGACAAGATCATGTATGTCCACTGGACTTTACTGGGAATTTTTGTAGCAGGTTGCTTGATATGGCTGCATACTGTGTTTCTACACATTATTCGTTTGTTCAGGAAAATTTTCCATCGTGAGAAAAAACAGAATGATGAAACACCTGTCATCAAAAAGAACAGGCCTCAAGATAACAAAGGCATTAAACACGAGACAGCACTTAAAAAGAATAGTACTGAGCGACAAGCTGGAAAAAAACCGGTTTCTCGCAGGTATGGGTTAGCTTATTTAATCGCTTTACTGTTGATGGCTATGCCCACTTATTTATTGTTTATTGAACCCAAGTTATTGAAAAGAATAGTCTTTCAATTTGACTTTTTGCCAGAGAGACTAGATAGACTGTTTTATATCAGCCTCAGTTTGCAAGCACTTTTAGTGCTGAGTGTTTTGATATTGCTAATCACCTTGTTTCAACACTGGAGGGCCATTTTGAAGAGAAAGGCTTTGAAGAAAGTTGAAGCAGCCGCCAAAATGTCAGCAGTGAAAGAACAATCAGCAGATGACAAGACTTTAGCCAAAACGAGTGTCAAGCAACCTGCTACAATGCCTCAACAGCGGCCACCGGCAAATCAACAAAGGCCTGAAACGGCTAACTCGGCCAATGTCTCTAAGCAAGCTATCGAACAGCGTCAACACAAAGCGGCGAGTTTAGAAAAAAAAACGACTGTGGCTGAAAGGCAAAAATCAGCTAAACCCACTGCCTCAAAAAGGCTAACGACGATTCCGCCTCAAAAAACGCAAAACTCAGCGAAAGCACAAGCGGTTGAGACTATCAATAATAATAAAGCAAACACGCTTGCCACCCAGTCGCAACCAGAAGAAGACGCTAAAATGCTGGCTGACAAAATTTTATACCGTGCGGATATTCATGGCATTGGTGCTGTTAAAGCCATATTATTTATAAGTGTATCCACTTATTTATTATTAACCAATCCCGCTTTTTTAAAGCACTATCTGATCCAAGTTGATTTTTTGCAAGAACAACTCCAATATGTGAACATCAGTTTATTGGTTATGGTGGGTGTGGGTGTCTTGATGTTGCTACATGCGTTACGGCACCAATTCACGACAACGTTAATGATTACCTCCCAACGAATAGTTGCCCGATTTGGGTTATTATTGAAAAAACAGGTTGACATGACGCATGAGCAATTTGAACAAATTAACGTGAAACAAGGCCTGTTAGGCTATATATTAGGTTTTGGTACAGTCAAAATACGCGGTTTGAAAGGGAAAAGTGTTGGTGGATTCAAAATCAACATCAGCCATGTTGCCTCGCCTAAACAATTTGAAAAACGCTTGATGCGTATTATCAAAAATAGTGCTTACCATCAAATTTAAGTTGCAAACTAACTCAAGTTGGAACGTAAATTACTATAGGAGTTCAGATAAATATTTTGACCCAAACCTGACAGGTTTTCAAAACCTGTCAGGTTTTAAAAACAACTATAGGGATAAATATTTTGGCCCAAACCTGACAGGTTTTCAAAACCTGTCAGGTTTTAAAAACAACTATAGGGATAAATATTTTGGCCCAAACCTGACAGGTTTTCAAAACCTGTCAGGTTTTTACTATTCTTCAACTTTCTCAAAACAATTTTAAAAGGAAATACTATGCGTCCAAGCGGTAGAGCCCCTAATGAACTTCGGAAAATTACGCTAACTCGTCATTACACCCAACATGCGGAAGGTGCCGTCTTAGTCGAATTTGGAAACACTAAAGTGATTTGCACTGCCAGTGTTGAAGAACGTGTTCCTCGATTTCTGAAAGATAAAAAAAGCGGTTGGGTGACAGCAGAATATGGCATGTTACCTCGCTCTACTCACAGTCGTCTATCACGCGAGGCAAGCAGTGGCCGTCAAGGTGGGCGTACTTTAGAAATTCAACGTTTGATTGGACGTTCACTACGCGCTGTTGTCGATTTAAAAGCTTTAGGAGAACGGACAATTACGCTTGATTGTGATGTGATTCAAGCCGATGGTGGCACACGCACTGCGGCTATCACGGGTAGCTATGTCGCACTCGTTGATGCCATACACTATTTACTCAAGAACAAAAAGAGAATGCTGAAAAAAAACCCCATTCATGGGGCTATCGCAGCCGTTTCTGTGGGTATTTATCAAGGCGTACCCATATTAGATTTAGACTACAAAGAAGATTCCGACGCTGAAACCGATATGAATATCGTTATGAACGACGGGCAAGCCTACGTTGAAATTCAAGGCACTGCCGAAGGCCATGCCTTTCGCGAAAATGAATTACAAGCCATGTTAGGCCTCGCGAAAGAGGGCATAAGCCAATTACTGGAGAAGCAAAATGCGGCTTTAGGTTTGTCGGGTGGGTAGGCATCAATGCCATATCGTATCGGGCTTTCGCGGTGATCATCCCCTACAATACCCCGTGTATTATGTGATTGTAGGGGCGAGCCTGCGTGTTCGCCCAAGCTTAACTCTAAAAATCCAAAATGATAAGTTTATATCCTGATATTGAACCTGATGCTACTCACCAGATAGCTGTTGGACAAACGCATGTCTTAACGGTAGAAGAGTGTGGAAACCCTGACGGTATTCCCGTTATCGTCTTGCATGGCGGGCCAGGATCACATTGTAAACCCAAGCATCGTTCTTTTTTCAATCCGAGCGCCTATCGGATAATCTTATTTGATCAACGCGGTGCTGGGCGTTCGACGCCAATGGGTAGTGTGAACGATAATACTACTTGGGACTTGCTGGCTGATCTGGAAACAATTAGAGAACAATTCTCTATCAATAAATGGGTGATATTTGGCGGCTCTTGGGGGGCCACTTTAGGGTTATTGTACGCCCAACAATACCCTGAGAACGTGCTAGGCCTGATATTACGCAGCACCTTCTTAGCGAGAAAAGATGATATTCACTGGGGTTATGGTAACAAAGGTGTCAATCGCTTCTTTCCTAAGCAATGGCAAGCATTTACACAAATTTTACCAAAAGACGGCCATTGGGAGCATCCTTTAGCGATTTATTACGATCATCTCACGAGTCAAGATAGCACAAAAGCTCATGCGGCCGCTTTAGCTTGGGCCGCGTGGGGAGGGTGTGTTGTGAGTTATGGACAGTTTCCGGAACCAACAGAATCTTCTCAAACCTTGCTCAATGAAGCCCGTATTGAATGCCATTACATGTTTAATCACTGTTTTATTGAAGAAAATCAATTGTTAAGGGATATTGATAAAGTCGCGGATATTCCAGCTATTCTTGTTCATGGGCAACAAGATTTAGTGTGTCCCCTAGAAAGTGCTTATCTCCTAGAGCAAAACTGGCCAGCGGCCCAATTAAAAGTGATACCAACTGGTGGACATTTAGCCCATGATCCAGAGATGATATCAGCACTGCTTGAAGCCACTGATGACATGGTTAAATTGCTCGCGTTATAAGTACTGAAGCACAAATAAACAGGTATTTTACCGCAAGGGGCAACCACAAGGGATTGCCCCTACGAACCGCCCGTAGGGGCAATCCCTTGTGGTTGCCCCTCTTTTTGGTTGTTTCTTTTAATTAAAATACCTGAAAATTTATGGTTCAGTACTTAGTATAGTAGAGACGCGATGCCTCGCGTCTCTATAGGAGTTCAGATAAATATTTTGGCCCAAACCTGACAGGTTTTAAAAACCTGTCAGGTTTTTAGAGTCTATTCCCGTTAAATAACTTCCTAAAAATAACCGAAATTGATTTAGATGATGAAAATTTTAGTCAGTAACGATGATGGCTATCAAGCGCCAGGTATTATTTGTTTAGTCGAAACCTTACAAAAATTTGCAGATGTCACGGTCGTTGCACCAGATCGTAACTGCAGTGGTGCCAGTAATTCTCTGACACTAGCGTATCCCCTTCGCGCTAAACAAGCCGATAATGGCTTTATTTATGTTGATGGTACACCGACAGATTGTGTACACCTTGCCATCACGGGGCTACTTGACAGTGAACCTGACATGGTGGTGTCAGGTATCAATGCCGGTGCTAATTTAGGCGATGATGTAATTTACTCAGGCACCGTTGCCGCTGCGATGGAAGGTCGTTTTTTAGGCTTACCGGCGATGGCCGTTTCAATAACGAGTTTCAACCCTCATTATTATCAAACTGCCGCACTCGTGGTGGAATCTTTATTAGCTCGTCTACAAGATCATGATTTACCTTTACCCGTTGACACTATTTTAAATGTTAACGTTCCCGATTTGCCTTTAGAAAAATTAAAGGGTATGCGAGTCACTCGTTTAGGCAGTCGCCACCGCGCCGAACCGGCTGTTAAAAGTGAAGATCCACAGGGTAGTCCGATTTACTGGATAGGGCCCGCCGGCCCAGAACAAGATGCCGGGCCAGGTACCGATTTTGACGCTATTAATCAAGACTTTGTGTCAATAACCCCCTTACAAGTTGACTTAACGCGCCATTCTGCCTTAGAAAAACTAGAAGAATGGTTGGTCAAATAATTATTCCTGTCTTTCTTGTAGGGGGCTGGTAACGGGTTTTTGTTGCCCACCATTCCCCTGATAACTGATTTTCACGCAAAAGTTTTGCGCGCAAAACTTTTGCGTGAAACTGTTCACTGATAACTGTTCACTGATAACTGTTCACTGATAACTGTTACAACCTAGCCCGCAAAGCGTCTCTATCTACCCACCAATCATCTTGTACCATAACATTGAGCACTTGTGCTAAACGCCCCAGAAAATCGTCTGGGGAATCCAATTCAAGTTGTGTCACCCAAGCCTCAAAATCGGTTTGGTTTTCCACTTTGCTATGACAACGCGCTACTTTTGCCAATAATTGGTTAGTAAAAAATAAGAGATTTTCACGATCTGGCTCTTTAGCACGTAAATCGACGATGTAATGTGCAACGGCGGCTGCAACGGCGGCACCGTCTGACTTGGTAGGTGTTTCATCAACAATATGTTCTAACATAACGGTGCTGATTTCTGGGTCGATGGGAAAAGTGACAGCGAGCCAGACACCATTACCCAAAGCGACTAACGAATCGGATTGTTCAGCTTCAAACATCACATTACAAGCCAGTACAGCGCCTTCCCAATCTTCGGCGGAGGCAAAGAATTGAAAAGCTTGTTGCCCGACTTGCCAAGCCTCGAATTGTCTTTGCAATTCTAAACAGGTGCTGCCATAATCTAACAACAATTTGGCCCGTTTAAGAACGTCATTGTCAGACAATTCAGCGATTTGGTTATCCAATTCAGCCAATTTTCGTTCTAATACTTGACTGGCAACTTGTACATCTTCGGCATCTTCAGCGCCTTGTATTGAGGGATTGGTATTTAAATATTTCATGGTGTTATGATCTCTTGTGCTTTTTATCCAGAAAAAGGGCAACCACAAGGGATTGCCCCTACAAAAATCAAAATGTAGGGTGGGTAACGGGTTTTTGTTGCCCACCATCTAAGCAAAAACCAGTGCAACCACAAGGGATTGCCCCTACAAGCCGTCCGTAGGGGCAACCCTTGTGGTTGCCCCTTTTCAAAGTTGCTAGGTGGTCTTAGGATTGGAGCGATCCTGCACTAGATTGCTCCTACAAAAATCCAAAATTAGTCTGGCATAATGTCACGAAAACTACGAATAGCCTGAAATTCGCCAACGGCTTTAGGCGGTGATTGAGAATCGGGCTGATAAATGGCTAACAAATGATGAATACCGTAATGTGCTGCGGAACGTAATACAGGCAAACTGTCATCAATGAATAACGTCCGATTTGGATCAAAAGGTTCAAGGTATTGTAGTTTATCCCAAAAAGCAGTCGCTTCTTTAGGCAAGCCAAGATCATGGGCGCAGACAATGTGATCAAAATGATGAGCCAATTGAGTACGTTGCATTTTTAAAGACAAACATTTGTAATGGGCATTAGTCACCAAAACAGCTCGTTTTTGCTGTTCACGTAAAAAGACTAAAAAATCAATCACATAAGGATGAACCGCGATCAAATGAGCCACTTCTTCCTTGAGCAAAGCGACATCCATCTCCAATTCATCAGTCCAATAATCGACACTATACCATTCAAGTGTGCCTAGCATTTCAGTATAGCGGTTTAATAAAATGTTTTCCGCTTCATCAAAAGACACTTGATATTGCTCCGCATAACGTTGCGGCAAATGTTTTAGCCAAAATTGATTATCATAATTAAGATCTAATAAGGTACCGTCCATATCTAAAAAAACGGTATCAATCTTATGCCAATTGAGTAGGGAATGGGTTTGTGATGACATTTAAATCGGTTTAATCCTCTCTTTTTCATAAGGACAATAACGACAATCTTATAATATAAGTGGATGATAACATTGTACTCTTATATCATTCAACTCGT
>QNEL01000368.1 GCA_003645185.1 Candidatus Parabeggiatoa sp. nov. 3 | reverse complement strand
TGTTGCCCACCATTTAATTATCAATATGTTGCCCATCGATCAATGTAGGGTGGGTAACGGCTTTTTGTTGCCCACCATTTAATTATCAATATGTTGCCCACCATTTAATTATCAATATGTTGCCCATCAATCAATGTAGGTGGGTAACGGCTTTTTGTTGCCCACCATTTAATTTCATGATTCATGCTGAGTGATGGTGGGCAAGCGGGCGGTGAAATCTGGGTTTATTATTGAGTTTATTGTCGCCCGCTTACCCACCCTACGGATATTGGGAATAAAAATAGCTTTCTTGCTCTATTCACTGATCATTGAAATTTTAAAGCGTAGAGAATCAGTTGGACAAACATCAACGCATGCTCCGCATAAGGTACAATCGGTACCAATATTAATTTGGCTATCCTTGGCGCGCCCTTTTTTGACACATTCTAAAACGTGCGGTACTTCACATACGGTGCGACATGCCCCTTCGTGTTGGCAATTGGGTAAATTGTAGGAGATTTGTAGGGGCGAAAATGCGCCCGTTATCCCATAAGTTAATCCCATCGGACAGACGTAGCGACACCAAGCGCGGCGTGAATAAAAGATTTCAAATAGTAACAGTAGCACGACCCAAAACATCGCTAAACTGGAGCCATAAATCAGGGCGCGGCTGACAATGCCGACTGGATTGAGCGTATTAAACAGACTGTAACCTAAAATAAAGGCGAGTAGCGTAAAGACGATCCAAAAAATAGTACGCACTCCCCTATGAAAGGGATGATCGCTTACCCATTTTTTTGCAGCCAATTTGAGATGTATTTTTTCCGCCCATTCTGCCAGAAAATGGTAGGGACAAACCCAAGAACAAAAACTGCGGCCGCCTAGCACTATCCATATGAAGGCCACTGTCACGGTACCAATCACTAGATTGATAAACATGAATTGATAAGCGAGGGCAACTTGTAAGGCTGAATAGATATCGGCCATGTGAAAACCAAGTACACGCGAAGCAATCATTGAGCCTTCAAACAATTGAATATCAACCCAAAAGGAGAAGGTGAACAGCAGATTAATCGTTATCAAGAATGCCCAGCGGCGATTCCGCCATTTTTTGGAATGATGCCCCCGTTTCACATCTACCAATTCTTGCCTGATTTTCGCAATCTCTTCCTTAGAGATGGATTTTGCCTTTTTCTGTTTATGAATGACTTGGGCAGCTTCCTTTATCTCACTCGGTTTAGGCTTTTGCGGTGCCTTGCCAAACATCACAGCCAATGCTTCAAAATTGCCTTTCATGCTCTATCCTCCCAAGTTTTTCTCTCATCAATCACAATCACAGTCGGTTCGACTGGACAAATCATTTCACAAACGCCGCAGCCAACACAAGCTTCATGGATAACCGGTAATTTACCTTTTCCTGCGTTATCAACAGCTTGCAAAGAAATGGCATTTTCAATAGGGCATTCACGTACACACAGATCACATAATTCGACATCATAAGGATGCTCTCTGACTAAACCCGGTTTCCAACGATCAACGTCTTCATAGCGCAATAGGCCTGGAAAAAGAGGCCCACGAGCTTGTCCTTTAAATCCTAATCCAAATTGTGCTAAACACGCTTCTGGCCTGGCGACACGCGCCAATCCCATACGCACTTCTTCCTTTTTAGTCAAGTTGTGACTTAAGGAACCGGTTGGACAAGCCAAGATACACTGTAGTGCATCACACGAAAAATCACAGGCTTGATCGCGCGCTTCAATATAGGGCACACCGATACCCATCCCTTCATCTATATCCGCTAAACGGATAGCTTCAACAGGGCAAACTTGCACACATTGCCCACATTTTATACAGGAAGCTAAATAGTCCTCTTCCTCTATAGCACCCGGTGGACGTAATCTGGCCGGTACCCATTTCGCAATCACTGGAAAAAAAGTCGCTAATGAGGTAGCCATGATGCCAAAAAAAAGCGCCACCGTGCGTAAAAACTGGCGGCGCGAAGCCTGATGACGGGGTGATGATTTTGAATTAAAGATCATAATGACACCTTTCAGTTATGTTTAGAGTTCAAAATTTGATTTCCGTTCAATATCTATTGGAGTTCAAGATTTATAGCGTTTCCCGATTGAATAAGGTGATCTCAAGAAAATTGAAGCGCAAAATAACATGCATTCCCAGAAGGCAGCAAAATAACATGCATTCCCAGAAGGCCGCAAAATAACATGCATTCCCAGAAGGCCGCTTTTCAGTCAAATAATTTGTACTTCATTCAATCCAGAAACGCTATATCTTGATTTTGGAGTTCAAGATTTGATTTCCGTTCAAAATTTATTTTGATTAAGTACTGAAGCACAAATAAACAGGTATTTAACAACCAAGGGCAACCACAAGGGATTGCCCCTACAAACATCCCGTAGGGGCAATCCCTTGTGGTTGCCCCTCTTCTGGTTGCTTCTATTAAAATACCTGAAAATTTATGCTTCAGTACTTATAATATTTTCTAGGCACGTTTTCTTCATAAATCAAAGTAGCTTGTTTTGATTTACGCGCAAATTTAAAAAAATAGAGCAGACACACTGCAATCACAAGCAGCGTTCTACCTATCAAAGGGCTGTAATCTATCCAAGCCAAAGCAATAATAATCAGACTCACGATGGCAGCTAACACCACTGAAATTAACCAACCTTTTAAATTGTCAGGATTACCCAAAATCGGTAGCGTGTTTTTTGATAACCACAAGGCAATAAATAAGATATAAAACCCTAAGCCCATTATTAAAAATCGGCCAAAGCTTTCTGATAAGATATCAAGAAAGTTCTGTTTTTTGGCATTGTAAAACATTTGCTCAGCACTCAGCGTACCCAACTCAAACAATTCAATAAACAATTCAATTTCACCAGCCGTTTGAGTCTGATAAGGCATCAAACTGGAATTGACTTGTTTCGCGACAACACTGATCGTTTCTGGCTGAATCATTTCAAATTGGATTTGCAAATCACCTATTTGAGGCAAACTGGAATCGTGGCCAATATAATAATGGCCATCATAAAACTGTATTTTTTGTTCACCTAATCGAGAGGCCAAATTTTCGGGCACCTGCCAAAATGATAAAGCTGTCATGGGTAGCCATTGAGACGGCGTCATTTTGTCGATCAGGTTGTGAGGTAAAATAAACTCACCCAATTTAACTTGTTTAGCGCGGGTAACTTGTCCCGTTATCAGCATAGCAGCAGGATTATGATGTTCTTGTGACAATTCAAAGAGGCTAGAATCAATCAACTGTTCTAACCAGATTTTATCATAACGATAATCGAGTGTATCATCTTGTTTTTTAGAGACTTTTTCAGTCCACTGGTACATTTTCACCACCCGCCGAAATGCGAGCACATTGACAGCCGTGATGTCAAATAGCGTATCTTTGAGTATCTCATTAACCCTCACCTCACCAGTCAGATGAATCAGTTTTCCCTCATTGACAGGCTCAACTAAATAGGTTTCAATTTCAATAACCCTATTTTCTCCTTCCGCTAATGTTTGGGCACGGTATACGGCTTCTTGTTGATTCAGACTCATGCCCCCGATGGCAGTTAAACAAAACAAAAATCCCCAAAAGAGCCCAATGAACATCAACAAAAGCGCTACCATACGCGATTCCCGTAATCTTTGAGCAATAAAAGTCGATAAAAGCATTTTGAATATTTAACACTGATAGTACAACGGATTAACGGAAAGAACGGATTTTTTATTGGCTTCATTTTCGGATTGAAAGCGTTACCGGAGTTCATTCGTCGTAGGGTGGGTAAGCGGGTGCCATTGAATCAATTATATTATCCCTGAATTTTACCACCCGCTTGCCCACCATCTCTATAAAACCAATTATTTATTTTTCTGAAACGCTATCACTTTAAGGATATAAAAGCTCAGAAACAGGTATTTTGATATGCGGCAATTGTGACGGTATCAGGGATTGTCCAGACTCAAAAATCTGTTTATGAGTATAACCGTTTGCCGTCGGATTGAGATAGACTTCAACCTGGAACTCGTTCAAATCGACTAACCAACATTCAATAATGCCTTCTTTCGCATAAAGGGGCATTTTTTTATTACGATCATGTTGTAATGTAGTATCGGCCACTTCTATCAATAGAAATATATCTTCCACTGTCGGATGTCTTTCTCGATAAAAATGGGAAGCAGGGCGTAATAAGACTAAATCAGGCTCCGGTTCAGAAGCATTGCCAAGTTGTATAGGATTTTGTACATCAAGGAGCGCAGCTTTTCCTTTTTGAATTGAAAACAATTCAATCAAATTTCTAACACAACCGGCATGTGATGGGCCTATCGGTGCCATATCGATCATTTCTCCTTCAATCAGTTCCATCCGTGCGTCTGGTGGAAAAATACTGTACTTTCCCATTTTATGCCATTCTGAGACACTCATTTTATGTGTTTGGGGAACGAAATTCATAAAAATTCTCCTATAGATTTTCATAATAATAATGGGCGAACCTACGTGTTCGCCCTTTTGAAAATCATTACACCATCCAAGCCAAAGCCAACACCGTTACCACTAACATATAAAGCGGTGTATAACTGACACGGTAAAAGCTATGAAAGGCTCCAGCTAAAACTTGCGTTAAGTTCGTCAAGCCCTGTTCCAAATGGACAATACTACCCCTAAACCAAGGGCCTATCACGCGCATGACACCCGGATAAAAATTATGGGTGTAGTTATAGGGGATATCAGCCGATAGAAAGTGGCCGCCAGCGTAATTATCCCATTGATGGGTAATAAAACGTCGATTACCCAGAAAATAGATGATCGCGCCAATGCCAACGCCATAAAAGAAAATGCCGGTAACTAAAAGCATATTGAGGCCACCATTTTTCCAAATGATTCCGCCGATATGGTGAGGTAGTGCCGCGTAACCTAAAGCAACTTGCGCTTTGTCTACTAAATCTAAGGCCAAACCCGGCATGGCTCCGGTGATGAATCCAATACTCGCTAGGGCTAACATAGGTACTGTCATCGTCCAAGGCGCTTCCTTTATCTCATAATGCTCTTTACGCAATTGGCCTAAGAAAATG
Source organism: Candidatus Parabeggiatoa sp. nov. 3 (assembly GCA_003645185.1). Lineage (GTDB taxonomy): Bacteria > Pseudomonadota > Gammaproteobacteria > Beggiatoales > Beggiatoaceae > Parabeggiatoa. The sequence goes on along the minus strand of QNEL01000368.1, from coordinate 2,889 downwards.
TTATGAATCAGTTTGTACACACTCAGGATAGTGCCTAAAGTGCTGATGGAAACAGCAACCAATAGTAATGGCATTTCAGCCTCTAATAATGCTTTATATATCAGCCATTTAGAAACAAAACCATTCATTGGAGGTAAGCCCGCTAAACCAATGATACCCATGAGTAGAGCAACATAAGTCAGCGGCATGCGTACAATCAATCCACCTAAACGATCTAAATCAGTCGTACCGGTGCGATACAGCACCGCAGTCACGGCGAGAAATAAAGCCGCTTGGTAAGTGGCATAATTAAAAACGTGCATTAAACCACCAGCAACCCCCATCGGTGTCGCAATCAGAATCCCCAGCAACATTAATCCTCCTTGCCCAACACCGTGCCAAGCTAACAATAAACGCGCATCGCTTTGTTGCAAAGCGATATAGGTTGGAATAATAGAAGTCAAAGCGGCCAACCAAATCAGGAGACTACGTGCGTCTAAGAAGGTAAAAGGAATCGCCATATCGACAAGACGTTCTATGCCAACCGGTTTTAATAAGATTAAAGCTAAAGCAAACAATCCCATACGGGCCGCGATAGCACTGACAAAGGCCGCATTAGCGCCCGGCGTTTCAGCATAAGCATCAGCTTGCCAGAGATGAAAAGGCATGATAGCCATTTTAACTAAAAAGCCACCACCGAGCAGTAAAACCAATGCCCATAATACCGAAGTAGACAAGTTTGGTATCGCATTCCAAAAGGCCGTATAGTCTAAAGAGCCCACTTGAACATAAATGAGAACAATGCCCGTTAGAATCGCCATCGCACCGCTCATTGCATAAATGAGATAACGGAAAGCCGCATCGGCCGCTTTACCGCCAGGGTGTGTCATAATCAGGTAACTTGCCCAACTGACTAATTCCCAACCAATAAAGAGACTGAGAAAATCGCCGCTAGACAACAAAATCAGCATAGCCGAAACATTAATAGCTAACGCGACATGCTGTAAACGCATGTCTTTTTGTTTTGCGCCCCATTCTCCTGCCGTAAACCAAGATGAAAATAAGGCTGCCCCCACCGTGATGATGGCAAAAAACCAACCTAAACCCGTCATTTCCCAGAACAAGGCATTATCCAGTACAGTAAATGAGAAAGACGCTTCTATGGGCATTTGATCCCATAAGGCTACCAATATACCCAATTGGATAGCATAAGCCATGACACCAAGCCAACCAGCGTAACGTTGCGATCCTTTCCAATACAGTAAAGCAATCGTCAATAGAGATGATAATAGTAGTAAATTCAGTAAGTTCATAATGATTTTCAGTATTTGACTTAGTTGTTAAAGATACAGACTGTGTTGCTTATAATATAACTACAAGGATTAGTTACAATAATAACGACAAGGATTAGTTATAACAAAGGATAAACACCGGGTATTTGATGCTCAGTCTCAATCTCATTTATTTATTGCTGAAACCCAATGACATGAAGCTTGGCACAATCTAATCCTTTATTATAACTAATCCTTGTAGTTATATTCCTCGTATTGGAACGCAATAATCCTTGTTTCAAGCGTCGCAAATCCGCCTTATCATTGATAAACCCAAGTAAAACGGATTCTAATCGAGTTGTACGTGTATAATCCTTTTCATTAGGATAAGGGGGAGATGTCAACACCGCACTGATTGAATTTGGTTTTAAGCGATTTTCAAGTTGCGTAGCAAAGGCATGATACGTGATAGCGTGAGATTTGTCATCCGGTTTTGAAAAACGCAAATCATGCGCCATTGTTTTGATTTCAGATATCCAATTTTCAACAACTAGCGCATCGCGCTTGAGAGTACGACTCACACCCACTTCAGGGCCAAAATGTAAATTGCTGGCATGAAACACGATAACTGATTTCGGCTTTCGTTCCAAATTTATTTTGCTTTCGGCTTTCGTTCCAAATTTATTTTGCGACGATTTTCGTTCCAAATTTATTTTGCGACGGCTTGATTGAGATTGATAATGACCCTTTTTTTGGGAATGCGCTGTTCAGTCTAAAAATATTTCAAAATTGGCAGGATACCACAAAGTATAAATAATGACATAGCCATTCCCATTTTGGTTAAATACAGGGCAAACACACAGGTTTGCCCCTACAAGTGATGTACTTGACGCAACAGGCTATTTTTTTTTAAAGGAATATTATGATTAACCCAATTAATCAATACCTAAACCAAATTCAAACCAATCTCAACACAGGTGTTGCCAAAGAACATAGTCACCGTGCGGCTTTGCAAAATGTGTTGAGTGCTTTGCAGTCAACAATCAATGTTATTAATGAGCCAAAACGTATTGAGTGTGGTTCGCCGGATTTAGTCATACTTGATCCACAAGCCGATAATATGCCATTAGGTTATATCGAAGCGAAGGATATCGGGCTGTCATTAGATAATGCCTTAAAAACGGAGCAACTGGAACGTTATTTAGCGTTTTCGGATAACTTGATTCTGACAGATTATTTAGAATTTCGCTGGTTTGTGAAACATGAACGCCAACCCAAAATCATTGTGCGATTGGCAACAGTCGATCAGTCTGGGCTGCTCCAAGTTATCAATGAGTCATTCCGTGAATTTGAGAACCTGATTGAGATTTTTGTGCAGACTCAAGCAATAACCCTCACAAATCCATTCGATCTGGCGGAAAGAATGGCGAAAATCGCCATTCCAATGCGTTCAGCCGTTTTGACAGCTTATCAATTAGAAAAAACAGGCCCTTTACACGATCAATTTGACAGTTTCCGCACCATTTTAGTGGACAGTCTGACTCAAGAACAATTTGCCGATATGTACGCGCAAACAGCTTGTTATGGTTTATTTGCCGCGAAATGCAGCGCGTTAGAAAAACCGTTTTCGCGCATTCAT
>QNEL01000367.1 GCA_003645185.1 Candidatus Parabeggiatoa sp. nov. 3 | reverse complement strand
TTTTCACGCTTTCACTTAACAAGTTTCGCTCCGCGAAACTTTAGCGTGAAAAAGATTTTGCGCGCAAAATCTTTGGCGTGAAAGCAGTTGTCTAAAAGCTCAAGTCAGGTGGTGGTGACTAACAGAAAAAGCGCAAATTATAACAGTGGACAGTATATTCGCCATTAACCATTCACAAATGAATGAATTAAATGGCAGACGGTAGCCATGATTTCATCGGCCTGGCTATCGCTTAAAATGAAAGGCGGCAATAGGCGGATGACACGTTCAGCAGTCACATTGATTAAAAGTTGTTTTTCAAGGGCTTGACTCACCAACGGCTTACAAGGGCGATCAAGTTCAATGCCAATCATTAAACCTTTGACACGAAGCGCCTGTACCCCAGCTATGCCGTCCAAAGCCTTTGAAAATCCTTCATAAAAACGTTGCTCCAATTGTTGTACACGTTGCAACATTTTTTCTTGTTCAATGGTTTCAATCACGGCCCGCGCGACTCGACAAACTAAGGGGTTGCCACCAAAAGTGGAACCATGATTGCCCGCTTGAAAAACCTGAGCCGCTTTACCACGCGCCAAACAGGCCCCTATGGGCACACCATTACCTAAGCCTTTAGCCAAAGTCAATACATCAGGCATGATATCGGTATGTTGATAGGCACACCATTGTCCAGTACGCCCCATCCCCGTTTGGATTTCATCCAGCATTAAGAGCCAATTGTTTTGATCACATAAAGCCCGTAGATTGGCCAAATAATCGGCCGCTGGAATCAGAATCCCGCCTTCACCAATAATGGGTTCGACTAATACCGCGACGATTTCAGTGTGTTGTTTAGCGATTTCAGCTATGGCGTTGACATCGTTATAAGGCACTCGAATAAAGCCTTCTACCAGAGGCTCAAAACCGGCTTGGATCGATGGATTACCGGTTGCGGATAACGTTGCCAACGTCCGCCCATGAAACGAGCCCTCAGTGACAATCACTGTCGGCCTTTTATAACCTTGATGATGCCCATATAAACGCGCCAATTTAAGCGCCGCTTCATTCGCTTCAGCACCCGAATTGCCAAAAAACGCGCTCTCCATCCCAGTGATCCGCACCAAGGCATCCGCTAAAGCTTGTTGATGAGCAATCCCATACAAATTAGAGGTGTGCAATAATTGATTGGCCTGTTCACAAATCACAGCCGTAATAGCTTGATGAGCATGTCCTAAGCCACAAACGGCTATTCCCGACAAAGCATCTAAATAACGCGCCCCTTGTGTATCCCATAGCCAAGCACCTTCACCTCTGACAAAAGTGACAGGCAAACGAGCATAGTTGGACATTAAAGTTGTTGACATATCAGTTATTATATAGTTGCCCAGAAAAGTTTCGTGCCAAACCTGCCAGGTTTGCCAAACCTGGCAGGTTTTTGACCTCTGACAAAACTTGGAAGCGATGAGTATTATATAGGGTGGGCTTGTTGCCCACCAATTTGCTCATACAATAGAATAAACTGAACACAAAGTTCAAAAAGTTGCTCTAGTTTTCCAATGGGCTTTCAATTGTAGCGAACTTGCACTACTTGTCGCGCATCCCGAAATTAATTTAATTTGTCCACAAAAAATTGCTGTGTGAACTTAATTTCGTGCGTATTACCCTGCATTTCAGGATCAACTGTAATCGTAAACGTCAAGTTCTCCTGATCAGAGAAGCCAAAAACACCGATGTAGTAAGCGACATCCCCATCAGGAACCTCTTTCATTTCGATGGTTTTCAACTGATTAGACAGGTTGACAGCTTGAGCTGTGACGTTTGCTTTGACAGCTTGTGTCAGAGCAAGCTGGTTTTTCTCACCCTTGCGAACAGAGACATTCAACATACCCTTTCTTTTACTCCGCGTAATGCCGTATTGAACGGCAATGCCTGGCTCTAAAAAACCGGTATTCAGAGCATTGTAATGAATCACATAACCATCGTCTGTCTGGTACTCATTTTCAGAGTCTGCCATAACAGACGAGGCGAAAGCCAACAACAAACCGGCCATTGTTAAAGATAAGGCTTGTTTAATCCACATATAAAAATTACTCCTGTTTAATAATAAAGTTAGGTAATCAATCGAAGTCGCCATAATAAAGATTAGAGTCATTCAGTGTCAAGCATTTTTAATTTCCAAACAAGTACAACGAATTATGAAATAAACGAATTTAATATAGCAACACTAGGTTGCACCTCAATGCCATTAAGTTAAGCGAGGGCGAAGGGCTGCCCCTACAATCCCAAAATATGTTGGTGTCATTTGTGGTATTTACAATGAAGTTGGAGTTCGCAAGCTCACTCCAACCTACATTTGTGGTCATTTTTTATTAAATGTTGGAGTTCGCAAGCTCACTCCAACCTACATTTGTGGTCATTTTTTTATTAAATGTTGGAGTTCGCAAGCTCACTCCAACCTACATTTGTTGTCTGATAACTGATAACTGATTCACTGTGTCGTCATTTTTAATCCTAGACTTTTTGGAGAGCTATTAAACAGTGTATTGATTGTTCTCGGTGGTTTTGGTTGCAAATGCACTCTTAAAGTTTGAGGGTTTTGGATAAATTGGCGCATAGAGATGACAACGCTGCTATCCAATTTTAGCCCACTTTGACTGATGTCACTTGTGATCTTGTTGCTCAATCCCTGTTTTAAACTGGCCAAAGTCATTTTTTGACGTTGTGCCAATTTTTGCAAAACGCGATTAACCAATCCCTTATTCGTATAACTGAATATCAAATGGGCTAATTGTATTCGCTCAACAGTTTTAACTAATGAGGCTATTTGAATGGGAACATGATTTAAATCCACCGACAGCTTTAAATCTCCCCAAGCATAAGCATTAGCTGTTATCAATACTGAAGTTTGTTTTTCGCTTACCAAAGCTTGACAGTCTACATCCGCCTTGACACGCGCATAGCCTAAACCACGTAATGCTTTAGGCGTGAGATAATAAGGGGCATAGCCAAAAGCAGACATCAATACTGGCACTGGGGGGGCACTATTACTGATTGGCAATTGTAGCCCTTGTATCGCGATTGAAAATTGCCCCGGTAACGTTTTTAAATCATAAAATTGATAGGCCTTTAAAAGCGTCACAGTATCAATCTGCACTGGAACAGAGTCTGGTAGGGTTAAGCGCAAATCATTAATAATAAGCGAGCCTAACAGAGAAAGACGGATATCAGCATATTCTATCAAAACTTTATCAGCTACTGATTGGATTGACGTATCAAATTCTATGCGTAACCGATGATCAATATAAGCTTTAGTGCCACCTAAAGACGCTGCTAAAATCATTAAAGCGGTCAAAATGACATTTTTTAAACGATACATTATTAACTATACTCTGTGGCACTCTGTGGCACTTTGTGATCGCCGTAAAGAAAAAGCTGACACTTGCACCCTAAGTTCTCGTAATCGCTTCCACTGGCACATAGCGCGATGCTCGCCAAGCGGGATAGAAACTGGCCACTAGCCCTAAACCAATAATCAGTACATTAGAAATCACAACATCAGAAAGACTTAATACGGGATAAATCAGGCTGCTTAAACCAGCCATTTCGTAACCTGCCGCATAGCGGGAAAAATCTAAACCTTCAGCGGTTAAAAGCAGTGTCGCGAAGCTCATTAAATTGCCGATAATTAAACCCATGCTCAACAAAAATAAGGACTCAAACAAAACTTGGCCAACTATCCAGCGCGGTTTCATACCCAATGCTTGAAATAAACCCATTTCGCGGGTACGTTCAAAAATAGCCATTAACAAGGTATTGACTAAACCAAAAGCGACTGCAATAAAGACGACAAGATACCAGATTAATAAAAATCCTTCAAAAACATTGACGATTACCATGACTAATGGATTCAGTGTTTGCCAATCTTCTACATCCTGTTCAGGTGCTGCCGCTCGTAACTTTTGCACAACCGTCTTCAAGTTATCACGATCATAGCCAAGTACAGCTAATTCAGAAATGTTATCCTGCATGCCTAGCATTTTTTGAAGACGCTGACGGCCGACGAAGACAAATTGTGTTTCCGTTTCTTCCATTTTTGTATCAAAAACACCGACGATACGAAAACCCCGTTCTGCAATGTCATGACTGTCGTTTTGACTCATCAACACCACGCGCTTACCCAGACGTGTTTCTAAACGCTCAACCAGTTTACGGCCTAAAATAATCCCTTTATCATCAAGACTTTCCAGATAACGGCCTTCTGTCACAGTATGAGCAATAAAAGACAAGCCTTGCTCTTGAACCGGATCAATGCCAACCAAAGTCACCCCTATAGATTCGCGCTCACTACTGACTACCGCTGGTACGCGCACTCGCGCTGCCCAACCTTTGATATCAGCTTCATTTAAAACCTTTAATAATGGCTCAGTCGGTGGAGGCATACTGTGTTCTATGACCGGATCATCACGATAACTGGGCGCATGAATTTGAATATGCGCCACAAGGTTACCAATCGCATTATTAACATACTGTTCCATCATGCCACGCATAAAGGCTGCAAGACTCAACATTGACCAAACCCCTATTGCGATAGCAAACAGGATAATGATAGTACGGCGCGGATAGCGCCAGAGATTGCGCCAAGCTAAAACAGTCAATAATTTCATCATTTAGTTATCAGTTGTAGGGTGGGTGTTGCCCACCATTCAGTTATACGCAAAAGTTTGTCGCTGTCAACTTTGCGACGAAAACCATTTCATCAAAGTCTGTCTGAATTGGAAAAGGCGTATCCAGCATTTTATGGCTAAAAGGGGTTAGCTTTTTCTTAAAGCTGTTTTTGCATTCAGGCCCTTTACCACCTATCAGTTTGCAAATTCTGTTCAAAAACACGCACATTTTAAATGATTTTGATATCATAATTTATGATTAAAAATCAAATACTTATTCTCTGTGGCACTCTGTGCTACTCTGTGTTCGCCGTAAAGAAAAAAAGCTCGGTGTCAAACTGATAGGTGGTAAGATTCGGGCCCTCCTATTATTGGTAATCTCAAGATGAATCAGTCAAAATAATATTGTTCATAAGCCTTTAACGGTTTAGAATAACGAACAATTTTAAAATCGGTCATATCTTATCATTGTACATAATTTAAAATGACATTTGTACTCCAAACCCAGATTTTATGCGATTACATTTTTCAAGCTCGGTACACCGCGATTTGTGCTATGCAGATACCACAGTGCATCAAAAAAGTGCATGAGGCTCGCCATAATGAACTACCTGTTCGCCAATTGTGTAATCGCACCGCTAAAAAACGCGCCAGCCGTTTTTCGCTTTAAGAAGTTTTGCGCGCAAAATTTTAATGGTGGGCAACAAAAACCCGTTACCCACCCTACATTTAAGATGGTGGGCTACAAAAAACCCGTTACCCACCCATTTCACGCGTTAAATACATAAAAGTTAAAGTTTTTTAACAAAAAATTGAACCTCGAATTGATTTTCGCGCAAACGTTTTTGTAAAGAAACTTTTGCCGAGAATTGATAATTGAGAATTGAGAATTGAGAATTAAGAATTTAAGAATTGAAAAGCAGGGCCCGTCAAAGTTGAGACTAACTTTTTGATTATTTTAGTCTTTTTGTCCATTTGAAACGAGACGGGAAAGCATAAATTATAAGTGACTGTTTCTTAATAGAATTTTTGAAATAATCGAAGTCTACCGTGCTTAAATCAATAACTTATATCGGACTTTGACGAAGCCCTGATTGAAAAGCAAAAACTTTGCATAAAATAACATTTTATGAGATAATATTGCACTTAAATTTGTATAACAAGAGAGTTACTATAGATGGATGAGAATAAAAAACAGGCTTTGACAACGACACTCAAACAAATCGAAAAACAGTTTGGTAAAGGTGCAGTCATGCGTTTAGGTGATGTTGGTGCAACACAAGAGGTTGAAACCGTTTCTACTGGTTCTCTGGGCTTAGATTTGGTCCTGGGTGTTGGTGGTTTACCTATGGGGCGTGTGGTTGAAATTTATGGTCCTGAAGCTTCCGGTAAAACGACGCTTACCCTGCAAATTGCCGCTGAAATTCAGAAAAAAGGCGGATTAGCAGCATTTATAGATGCTGAACACGCACTGGACAGTCGTTATGCCGAAAAAATAGGCGTTAATATTGGCGAATTATACTTATCGCAACCTAATAACGGTGAAGAAGCCTTAGAAATCACTGATACTTTGGTGCGTTCTGGAACATTTGATTTAGTGGTCATTGACTCGGTGGCAGCCTTGACACCGAAAGCGGAAATTGAAGGCGATATGGGTGATTCGCACATGGGGCTGCAAGCTCGTTTAATGTCACAGGCTCTGCGTAAACTCACCGCGAATATTAACCGCACCGGAACCTTGGTTGTTTTCATTAACCAAATTCGGATGAAAATCGGAGTCATGTTTGGCTCGCCGGAAACGACTACAGGGGGAAATGCCCTCAAGTTTTACGCCACTGTGCGCCTTGATATACGCCGAATCGGTTCTGTTAAGCGGGCAGATGAAGTCATCGGTAATGAAACTCGTGTCAAGGTGGTTAAAAACAAAGTGGCCCCGCCGTTTAAAGAAGTGGTATTTGATATTATCTACGGCGAAGGGATTTCCAGAGAAAGTGAATTGATTGATTTAGGGACAAAAAACGATATTATCGAAAAAGCCGGTGCCTGGTATAGCTATAATGGCAACAAGATTGGTCAGGGCAAAGAGAATGTCCGTGTGTACTTGAAAGACAATCCAGAAACCGCAAAAATAATTGAGCAGCAAATCCGCGATAAATTGCTGCCTCAAAAAGCTTCTACACAGGCAGCGCCTGCAGAAAAAAGTTCGACAAAAAACACCAAGAAATAATGGATAACGCGATAGAAAAAGAACTGTTATGACTGACCCATATTCACTCACGCAAGCACGTTGTAACGCAGTAGAATATTTAACAAGACGAGAACACGCCAGCGAAGAAATACGCAATAAATTGAAACGCAAAGGATTTGAACCAAGCGTCATTGATTGCGTATTAATTCAATTGCGGGAGGATAAGTTGCTAAGTGATGAGCGTTTTGTAGAGAGTTTTGTTCGTACCCAAACTAATAAGGGCTACGGACCTTTGCGTATTCAGCAAGAATTACAAAAGCGTTGTCTTGGCGGGGAATGGATAAAAGACTTGTTAGATATCAATCACGTTGATTGGATGACACACGCTCGTATCGCAAGGGAGAAACACTTTGGTTATGGCGTACCGCAAAACCAACGTGAGTTTGCCAAGCAAGTCCGTTTTTTACAGAATCGTGGTTTTACTCAGACTCAAATTCAATCATCATTTTCTTATGAAGATGATTAGGATCGATGAAAAATTAACTTCCTCCGATATCCTCTATAAACATCAATAGTGGTGTATAAGGATTGAGGAAGTTATTTTTGAGCTGATCCTTATTCAAGTTTGTTATCATTAACTTCAGGAGTTCAGGATTTCATAAGCTCATAAATTCAGCATTTCAGACTTATGTTCTTCTGAATTTCTGAACGCCTTTCGCGGCAAAAGTTGAATGATTAATATTAATTATTAATCAGCGTAAATCATGACAATCAGCGCAATCTGCGTTCTATCACGTTTTGTTTGTTGAAAGTTCACTTATTTTCTGTTTAACATCTTGTTGCTCACTACAGAATAATTCATAATTCATAATTCATAATTCATAATTCATAATTCCTCTTTTACCCCTGCACTTTTAATCGCACCCGCTGTATAAGGATTGAGGAAGTTATTTTTGAGCCGAACCATAGCGAAAACTTTAACCTTGATTTTTTGCCCCAGTTTTTGCGTGCAAAAACTGTATTTCTAGACGTTCAGAAAAATAATTTCACAAATCCCTTTTGAATTTTGAAAATAATTATCTGAAGAGGGCTTTGAGCTTCGCGCACCGAAGGCTCACTTAAGAAGTTGCGCGCAACTTCTTAAGTGA
>QNEL01000366.1 GCA_003645185.1 Candidatus Parabeggiatoa sp. nov. 3 | reverse complement strand
TGTCGAAGGGCACACAAAAACGCTCGATACAAAATCATTCTAAAAGAGAGGGATGGTGGGCAAGCGGGCGATAGGGTATGAGCAAGGAACGAAAATCTTAGTGCCCGCTTACCCACCCTACGAGACATTGGGAACTATTAAGTTCTATCACCCACATTCTCAAGGATTACACAATTCAAGTCCCTTGTTGATAATCGGACTCAATTCCACTTTCTTATTCGATGTGTCTTGTTCCAAGATGGTGGGCGTATTTCGCCAAATGTCATCAATTTTGAGATAACCACGCGAGCTGGCTAATCCATTCACGGCGTAAGTTTTGTCCTTCACTTTGAACGTAATAATCCCTGGCGGAAAGCATTCCAACACGCCTTCTGAGACGCTAAAAGGCCAGTTTTCACCATATTCTGTTTGTTTGAGAATGAGCGCAGGCAGCTTACGGGTGTCATCCAGTCGCTTTTTATAATAGGCGAGTTTCCGTTTATACTTGTCGTTGTCTGGAAAAATCGCAACCAATTTTGTGTATTCTCTTATATTGGCTTCGAGTTGCGTTGGGGGAATCTGGCGCAATTTGGCGAGTATTTTCTTTTCCTTAGCCTTATCACCTTCTTTTTTAGCTTGCTTAATAAGCTTTTGCACTTTAGGCAGTTCAGCGTGCTGGGATTGGCTGGCATATTTGATAGCCGCGTCGTATTGACGCGCTTTAATCAGATTATTGGTTTTTTTCATGACGCGCTTAATTTGTTTGTTTGTATCCCGATTTTTTTGGGCACGTTGGGCATTATTCACCAATTTTTGGGCACGACACTCACCTGCAACATAAGGCTTTCCTTTCCAGATAACCCTTTTATAATAACCATGTTCATACCAAGATTGTAATTTTGAAACATCTTTATCAATTCGCTTTTTGGCCTCTTTAGCCAATTTTTTCAGTTTGGGTTCTTCTTCTACATGCTGTATGGCTAATCGGTAAGCTTTTTGATATTCCTTGGCCTTTATCAGTTTAGGGCCTTTTTTAAGCGCCTCTTCAATCTGTTGTTGTTTTATGATCTGAGTCGATTCAGTAACCCAGTTGTCAATCTGATAGTTGAATTGAGTGTAAGGCGTACCTTGATTGATAACGGCTTGATATTGAGCAGTGTCATACAAAACTTGTAATTCAGCAAGGAACTTTTCCCCCTTGGCAGCAAAGGCTTTTTCTTTCTGTCTCAGATATTCAGCTTCAAAATAGCCTCTCAATTGATCTTGGTGTGCTTTATTGCCTTCCTCTAACCAGGCGGATTGTATAAGCATGCCTAATAAAAAGTGTTTGTCATCTGTTTCATAATTTAATGAAACGAGCCCTATCAAAATACCTAAGAAAACCACTATCAATTTGGTACTCAGGGTAAATTTGTCAGCGAAGTACCTGATATCAGAGAAAATCAAGGCTCTGAGTTTTATAAACACATTTCGACTACTTTGATCAAGTTTGTGCTGGTGGATCAGGTGACTGGTTTTATTAAGCAAGTCATTCATGTAGGGTGAAATGAGCATGCCAACGATAATGAAAGTTAAACCGGTTTTGAAAAAACTGACGGATAAGACGGCACCTAGTACGATTAAGCCGATAACCATTAGCCAATTAATGACTCGAATTCCATTTTTGATAACAGATTGTGCGGATAACTCTTTTAATATATTCATATTAGTACAACGAATTATGGGCAGATAAACGAATTGTATAATGGGGGCTACATTTATTTTAAGAAGTTGGTTCACAAAAATACATTAACATTTTTTGAAATATCGAATAGAACGCTGATTGTGCTGATTGTCATGATTGGCGCTGATTTTTTTAAATCAATCCAGATTTTAATCAGTGTTAATCAGGCCATAATCAGTCAAATCAGCGTTCTATCTTAAACTCTCATCACCTTTAAGTACTGAACCCTAAATTTTCAGGTATTTAAAAAAACAGAAAGGGGGCAACTTGGTTGTTAAATACCTGTTTATTTGTGCTTCAGTACTTATAAAATTATGGACAGTATACCTCATTAATAAATAAACACGATTCACTGATAAACCGCTTCATTAACTTCATTATTGCTATAAGTTGCCGCTATTGCTTTTTGATCGACTATCAAGCGAGATTGAATCGCTACTAAATAAGGCCTTTTCACGTTATCGCTTTTGAGTGCGTTCACAATCAGAGACGCGGGCCCAAATTCCGATTTTTTCTGAAACACGGCTAAACCAATCTCACTGTCATGAATCTCAATGTCTTTGATATTTTAAGCGAGATTCATCTTTACTGGCGACGGCAACATGCGCTTTTTTGATCTGAAGTTGAGTGGCATTGATTTGACTGTGTTCTCCAACACTTAATCCCTTATCACCTGCCTGGTTAATGAAAATCTGTTTGAGCGTTATTCGGCTGCCGGAAACGTCAATCGCATCATTTCCGCTATTCACAAAAGCACTGTTGTGTATTTCGCCTTCCGCAAAATCGGCATCTAAAGCATCTGAGAAACTGCGCTCAAACAAAGTGTGATTTATCGTAAACTGGGAACGAATAATGTTTAAAGCATCTTCTGAACGATTGCCCTGAAATTGGCAATGATTGAAGACAACGGGCGCTTCATAAAAAGTTAGCGCGCCTGTTAAAGCCCAACCGCCTTGTGCCGGATGCGACAGATTTTTGAATTGAACCTGTTTGAAAATAGAAGGGTGTTCCGTTTTTAAAATGACAATGCCTTGCCCTGTGCCGTCTGTTGACTGGATAACAATCGGTTGTTCTTGTGTGCCAATCCATTCTAAGGGCGAATAGGAAATGATTTTAGCAGCCTGCGTCAGATTCAGCGTGACACCGCCATTCGCGATAACGCGATATCCTTTAGGAATCATTAAAGACTGTTCAAGTGTCCAATCGCCTGATTTTAAATAGATTTTTTGATTCGCCTCCTCTATCAGTAAAAAGTCAAACGGCTCAATATTAGAAGCGGTTCTCATTAAATCCGTGTTCATGATATCCGTTTCTAAATAAGGCCAAGGATAAATGGCTTCTTGTTTGACACGACTATGCCCTAATAGTTTGTAATGCACTTTTAAATCAGCCCGCATAGATTTTGACGCTTCAAACCCATCCGGTAATTTAAACTGAACGCTTTGATAATCAACAAACTGTTTCTGTGGTTTACTTGGTAGAATGACGCGCTGACTAGGCTGAAAAGCGTGTTTTGGAGATGAAACACTGAGTATTTCAATGGGTAAGGGTTGTCTATTGCCCAATTGCAGTGTGATTTGATTGTCATGGATACCCGCATAATAAGCCTGTAAACCCTTGACAGGATTTAAGAGTTTTTGGATATAGGCCTGATTTTTAGACAATAAATCCTTTTTAAAGTGAAACCGATATTCACCATAAATCAGATCAAGGTTATGTGTTAAAGGTTCATCTAAATCAGATAACAGTGTTTCTAAATAGGCAGGATTGGAAAACCTTTCCAAAGCGGGCATATATATAAGTTTCCCAAAACGTCTTATCTTGAAACAACTGAGACAGAAACAAGGCACGCCCCCCTGCTGAATATTGCCGATAGTCTTCCCTAGTGTAAGTGCCAGACAGCTTGATCAATTTATCACCCCCATTGATGTCAAAAGGGATAGGCTCTAATCGAGAAAGCACTGGATTGTAATAAAATCGGAATTGATTCGTATGCAAGGGATGATACGAGGCTCCAAACAGATCACATAAAGCGATATATTGTGCAAAGCTTTTCACTTCAAAAACGTCACTGGCAGACAATTCACATCGGCGAAATTGTTTCAACAGATGTTGAGCGACAAGAAAGTGTTGAGACAATTCAGGATTGTCGATGGTTTTTTCAGTTTGAAACGAATCATTCAAATGTTCTTTTTGGGCAATCGCGCCAAAGAGAAATAACAGGCCTGAATAGATAACGAGCACTAGCAGCCTGTCGGAGAATACCACTTAAGTCATTGTTTTGTATAACATTTATGATTATTGTAAAAGCGATAATAATCAATGAGTTAGTTGATTAATCCGACAGGCTGCTAGAAGACTGACTATACTCAACGAGGCGATAAACTTAACTTTTGTTTTTAATTAAATGACTTTAGGGAATTGTATTTCACACGGAGAAGTTGCGCGCAACTTTTCGATGCGTAGTATAGCGAAGCGCAACGTAGCGCGTGAAAGCGTGAGCCTTCGGTGCGCGAAGCTAAATACAGTTTTGCGCGCAAAACTTCTTAAGTGAAAAGTTATGCCCATGTGCAGTATAATATTTTGACACTTTTTCGATAAGTCTTCAGTGTTAAATTTAAAAATGGATGATTGGCTTCTTTGAGTATCATTTTTATCCGTTATCAGTTATCCGTATTTTTCTTTATTTTTAACTTTTCACATTTCACGCGCTTTGTTTCGCTCGCGAAACTTCTTAAGTGAATTTCACGCGCTTTGTTTCGCTCGCGAAACTTTAGCGTGAAATACAGTTTTGCGCGCAAAACGTCTTAAGTGAAAAAGAGGCGCAAGAGGCGCAAGAGGCGCAAAGATTTTGACGCACAATCCGTTTAATCCATTACGCCAAAGTACTCCGTTTCCTCAATCTCCCTCAGGGCAACCACAATGGATTGCCCCATACAAAGCATTCTGTAGGGGAAACCCTTGTGCTTGCCCAGAATTAGGGTTGCCCTACATGATAATTGTTCATGGATAATTGTTCATGGCGTTTCGCCATTCGCGATGGATGAAGTGGACAAAATTTTATCTCGCCACAAATACGTTTTCGCTTTGATATCATGTATATCCAATGATGTCAAAGTACGCGACTTTAATAAATGTTTACCTGCTACCCACACATCAGTCACTTTGTCTCGTCCAACCGTATAAATCAGTTGAGACAAGGGATTATAAATGGGCTGCGTTTCGATATCTACCATATCAATGGCAACCACATCTGCCGATTTTCCAGGTACAAATGAGCCTGTGACATGATCTATACCCGAAGCCTTGGCACCATTTAAAGTCGCCATGCGTAACGCTGTCGCGGCCGGTATACTACGGGCATCTTTGCTAAAACCTTTTGCTAATAAGGCCGCAGTACGCATTTCTCCCAAAAGATCTAAATCATCATTACTCGCCGCTCCATCTGTTCCAAGCGCGACATTGATGCCGGCCTTTTGCAATTTTGTGATGGGACAAATACCGCTTGCCAGTTTAAGATTGGACTCTGGGCAATGAATCACATGCACACCTTTTTCGGCTAATAAATTGATTTCATCATTTTTTAATTGTGTCGCATGTACGGCCATGAACTGTGGAGATAATAATCCTAACTTTTCAAGGTGGGCTAAAGGCCGCTCACCTTGCTTTTCAACCGCTTCCTCTACTTCGCTAGCCGTTTCATGAACATGAATATGAATCGGTAACTCAAGTTCATCAGCCATCGCTTTAGCCAATTTCAACGACTCATCTGACACAGAATAAGGCGCATGAGGCGCTAAAGCGGTTTGAATCAAGGGATGATCACGATAAGTTTCATACACTTGCCTACCTTTTTTCAGGTATTCATTGGCATCTTTAGCCCAAATGGTGGGAAAATCAAGCAAAATCATGCCCAGTGTGGCACGCAAGCCGACTTGATCAACAATTTCACCCACGACATCGGGAAAAAAATACATATCGTTAAAACAAGTCACGCCACCGCGTAGCATTTCAGCAATGGCTAATTTAGTCCCATCAGCGACAAATTCGCGATCAACATGCGTTTGTTCCGCCGGCCAAATGCGATCCTTTAACCACTCATTCAAAGGCATGTCATCGGCAAAACCGCGCAATAAATTCATCGCCGCATGAGTATGTGTATTAATTAAACCCGGTATCAAAAGATGCGTTGTCAGACGATAAGTAATACGTGCAGAGAAATATCTGACGGCTTCGCTACTGGGTAATACGGCAATGATTCTTCCGTCTTGTATTGCTAGAGCATGTTGCTCATAAACCACATTTTCAGGTTCGACGGGAATAATCCAACCGGCATAAATAAGGGTATCTAGATGTTGCATTAATCAAATCCAATAATTATTAAAGAAATGGGCACCGCCCAGATTTTTTCGTCGTGCTATTCTAAAAATAACGAATAAGGTAAAAAATGGGTAGCAATGCAATGTGGGTGATATGATAGAAACCTAATGAGAATGATTTTAAATTTGTGATAGAACGCTGATGACGCTGATTCTCATGATTGGCGCTGATTTTTTTAATCATTTATTTTAATCAGTGTTAATCATGATCATCAGTCAAATCAGCGTTCTATATAACAATAGTCATCACCCACATTGCGACACGATCAAAAAATGATATATATCTAATAATCAACGTAAAAAATCGGCGTAGTTTGTAATATAGAAAGCATAGTGGGAGATATTGAAAACAAATTATTGTTTTTATTGTTCATTGTTCATTTTTGATATTCATTATCAGTTTGGCAAGCCTCAAAATTCGTTTATGCGATATAAACAAATTTATTATAAACCTTTAATCATTTTATGAATAACATTATAGATAGATTTGGTGGGCAACAAAAACACGTTACCCACCCTACAATTCCATAAACTTATTATAAAAAAAAGTTAAGTTTATTACCTCGTTGAGTATATTTGCCATTTATGAATAACCAATAGAAAATATGTCTAATAACGAATCCCTAAACACTCTCCTGCTCAAAGCCGTCAAAAAACTATCGCACTCCGATACAAAACACTTGGACGCTGCTATCTTACTCTGTCATGTCTTAGATGTTAGCCGAAGCTATTTATACGCCTGGCCCGAAAAAATCTTAACGGCTAAGCAAATTGCACAATTGGAAGCCCTACTCACCCGCCGTATACAGGGTGAACCGATTGCCTATATCACTGGCCATAAAGCATTTTGGTCATTAGATTTACAAGTCACTGAAAAGACTCTAATTCCAAGGCCCGAAACGGAGTTATTAGTTGAACAAGCCTTAGCCCGTTTACCCCTTTTTGAAACTGGGCAAGTGATCGATTTAGGCACCGGCAGTGGCGCGATAGCTTTAGCCATTGCTAAAGAACGCCCAAAAATCAAGATGTTAGCGACTGATCATGATACAGCCGCGCTCATGGTGGCACAAAACAATGCCCAACGTCTTGGCCTTCATCAGGTGAAATTTTTAATCAGTGATTGGTACACAAGATTAGGTGATATCAAAGCGACACTGATTGTATCCAATCCACCCTATATTGCCGCAGATGATCCGCATTTAAGCCTAGGCGATGTGCAATATGAGCCGCGTAGTGCGTTAATAGGCGGGGAAGATGGTTTAAGCGCTATCCGAACAATTATCGCACAATCCTTTTCTCATTTGCTGATCGGCGGTTGGTTACTATTAGAACAGGGTTATGATCAAACAGAACAAGTGCAAGCATTATTTAAACAATACCATTATGATAACATCACAACTTATAGCGATTTAGCCGGTTTACCGCGTGTCTTATGCGGGCAAAAGCGAGTTTGATTAAGATTAAACTTGAGTTTGTCTTTTATGTAGGGTGGGTTTTGTATTTTTGTTGCCCACCATCTTAATTAAATAAATGTAGGGTGGGTAACGGGTTTTTGTTGCCCACCATCTTAATTAAATAAATGTAGGGTGGGTTTTGTATTTTTGTTGCCCACCATCTTAATTAAAGAAATGTAGGGTGGGTAACGGGTTTTTGTTGCCCACCATCCTCATTAAAAAGAAAATTAAGCGAGAATGGAATATTTTCTCAAACGCATGGCAGGATGATAAAAAATAACAGAAATGTTCGGGGGGGAACCTCTCTTCGTTAGACACAAGCTTATGGCTTGCCACTAGTGCAGGAAAGCGAAAAGAAAAGTTAAAAGGTGGGCAACAAAAACCCGTTATCCACCATTTCACATTTCACGCTAAAGTTGCGCGCAACTTTAGCGTGAAATACAGTTTTTGCGCGCAAAAACTTTTGCGTGAAATACATTTTAATGGTGGGCAACAAAAACACGTTACCCACCA
>QNEL01000365.1 GCA_003645185.1 Candidatus Parabeggiatoa sp. nov. 3 | reverse complement strand
GAGATTGGTACCTGACTCTTCACCACGTTCAGAAGAAGAGGCTCCGGTTGATTTACAAATCAGAAGAGACGAAGAAGTACCAGCCGGTATGAGAAGTGTTCGTACACCTTTCGGAGAGAGATTAGTACCTGACTCTGACGACATACCACGTTCAGAAGAAGAGGCAGAGGTTGATTTACAAATCCAACCCGTCTCACCCGCTGAAAGCCGAACCGTTATCGCCCCAGCACCCCGTGCGAAAAAACAACTCATCTCACCTTGGACAGGCCACTATGCTGAATTTCGTACCCTGCTAGATCAAGGCGATATCCAAGCCGCTGGCAAACTCGCCCAAAAATGGCACCAAGACAATTTATCCGATGTCATGGCACTCATCGCCTTAGGCGAATGGTATGAAAAAACAGGCAATACCAGCCAAGCTGCTCGCGCCTACGGCTCACTCATAGACTACTTCCCCGCACGGGCCGATATTCGCCGCTGGGCAGCGGAAAGACTCTTATCTCTCAAAACCGAAACCTGGCTCAGCCTCGATAGCCTCAAAAAAGCCCTCAAGCAACGGCCCGATCATCCTTCAGGGCATTACCTGTTAGCACTCGCCTACTGGGAAAACGGGCAACATCAGCAAGCCGTAGCAACACTGCAAGCAGCCCTTGAACGCAACTACCCACGTTTTCAAGCTGTGTCAACGATTTTGAGCGAAACACTCGCCCTCATGCTCACCCACTTAGCACAACAGCAACAATTGAACACGCTATTTCCGGGCAACAGCTTCAAATGGAAACCGGCCACACAACGTCAATTACGTTTTGTACTGTTCTGGGAAACAGATGCCAACGATGTCGATCTTCACATCTACGACAACCAACAACATCATGCTTATTACAGCCAGAAAAGCTTACCCACAGGCGGCACACTGTATGCTGATATCACCACCGGTTACGGCCCTGAATGTTTCACCATTTCAGAACCAAAAGCCTTTCCTTATCAGATGCAAGCGCATTACTACAACATGGGGCCAATGGGCTACGGCATGGGCGTATTGCATCTACTTGATTATAAAGCGAAAACCGGCATTCGCTCAGAATGGCGGCCCTTTGTCGTCATGAAAAATGGAGCCTTTGTAGAATTAGGCAGAATTGTGCAACCCTAACAGATTGATGGCCCCTACGTTTTGAACGTAGGGGCAATCTAAGGGCAGACACGCAGGTATGCCCCTACAAAACCCATTGTATTATGAGGCTGTAGGGGCTAACCTGCGTGTTCGCCCAGCCTGCTAACCTGCGTGTTCGCCCAGCCTGCTAACCTGCGTGTTCGCCCAGCCTGCTAACCTGCGTGTTCGCCCAGCCTTAATTTTAATGGCATATTTAATTAATGACATTGATGATTGCCCCTTATGGTTGTCCCTTTAAAAATCTATGAAACTTGTTAGAAAAAACCACCAAGAAGAGAATAGCGACACTGAGAAAACACCCAAAATTAAACAGCCCCCTTGGAAGATACTGATTGTTGATGATGACGCCGATGTCCACGCCATAACCCGTTTAAGCCTCAACAAATTTGAATTTGCGGGCAAAAAGTTACAGCTATTTGAGGCCATGTCCAGTCTTCAGGCGCAGGCCATTTTGGCAGAACAGCCAGATATAGCAGTGGCTCTGATTGATGTCGTCATGGAAACCGATGATGCCGGACTCAAACTGGTCAATTTCATTCGCAATGAACTCAAATATACCCTTATCAGGCTCATTATCCGAACAGGCCAACCCGGAATCGCACCAGAAAATGAGGTGATTGAACACTATGATATTGATGACTACAAGGATAAAACAGAACTGACAGCCAAAAAACTTTATAGCACTATACGCCTTGCCTTGAAGTCCTACAGCAATCTGAGTCGGCTCAATACCAATCAAGAAGCATTGAGAAAAATTCTTGATGTCGCCCCCAAATTTTACCAATCTCAATCTCTAAACCAATTTTTTGAACAGCTCATCAAGCAAATCATCGGCATAAGCAATCATCAGGGCGCTCAAAACCGGATGGCTACCATTAACAGTGGCCTCATACTCACCGTTGCCCATAACAAAGTTACCGTTCAATCCGGCCTAGGGCGTTTTGAAAAAAACCAAGAAATTCAATATGATATTGATACGATTACACAAATCTGTTCCGATCAGGTTTTGGGGAACAAGTCCAAACAAGCTTTGCCACCCGATGCCCTCTTGATACCACTTGAAGTACATAACAAACCAATAGGCTTTATTTACCTAGAAAATGTTTCGCACCTGAATCAAGCAGATAGAGATATCATTCATATCCTAGCCCATCAAGGCGCGACTGCGCTGGAAAACTTACAGCTTTACTTTGATATCAAAGAGGCCAATCAGCACGCCTTACAAATGTTAACAATAGCTGATCAAGCCCGTCAGGAGGCAGAACAAGCGCGTCAGGAAGCCGAGTTAGCTAATCAGACAAAAAACACTTTCTTAGCGAACATAAGCCATGAATTTCGCACACCGCTCAACAGTATTTTGGGTTACGCACAACTCCTTAAACCAGATAAAAACTTAACAGTCAAGCAACAAGACAATATCGACATTATCCAACACAGTGGCAATTATTTGTTGAAACTCATCAGTGATATTTTAGAACTTTCTAAAATAGAACGGGGCGAGATCAAACTTTATCCTAGCGATTTTCATTTTACACCGTTTCTTCAAGAACTGGTGATACTTTTTCAGATACGTGCCCAACAAAAAGGCATTGCTTTTGTTTACCAACCGTTGTCGCATTTGCCCACGTTTATTTGTGCCGATGAAAAACGGTTACGACAAATCCTGATTAACTTATTGAGCAATGCTATCAAGTTTACAGAACGAGGCGGTATCACTTTTCGAGTAAAATGTGAAAAGGTAAAAGAAAACAATGAGTTATCAGAACACACTTCACAATTGCGTTTTTACTTCCAAGTGGAAGATACCGGCATAGGCATCGCACAAGAAAATCTAGAAAAAATATTTTTACCTTTTGAGCAAACGATTGACTGGACAAATAAACCTGAAGGCACCGGTTTAGGGTTATCTATCACTCAAGAATTGGTTGAAATCATGGGGGGACAATTGCATGTTGAAAGCAGACTTGGGCAAGGTAGCCTGTTTGGGCTAGAATTAGTGTTTCCAGAAGCCTTAGAATGGGAAAAATCAAGCACAAATATTATTGTGGGTTATCAAGGCCCCCGGCGTAAAATTCTAGTGATTGACGATCACGAAGAAAATCGTCTAGTGTTGACCAGTATTTTGAAACCATTAGGCTTTGAAGTGTGTGAAGCTGAAGAGGGTGTAGAAGGGTTAAAAAAATTGCGTGAATTTCAACCTGATTTAATTATTACCGACTTGGTGATGCCAGTCATGGATGGCTTTGAATTTATTAGAAAAGTTAAAGCATTACCCGAATTTCGGCAATTACCGATTCTAACAGAATCAGCCAGCGTTTTAGAATTTGAAAACACCAGTTTCTGTGATGCTTTTTTTGCCAAACCGGTTAGTACAGAAGAATTATTAGAACTGTTACACAAGCATTTGAGATTGACATGGATTGACAAGGAAATGAGTTTGAGAGAAAAGGATGCAGGGCATGAGGAAGTAATTGAAGACACCCAAGCCCCTAGCTCCCTTACGCCTATAAAATGGCCCTCCTTAGCTGAGATGATGAGATTATTTGAGTTATCCGAATCCGGTGATATCAGTAGCATTATTGAGCGGGTTGAACAATTGGAACAATGCGATGCCAAAATGAGCGCCTTTGCAAAACAAATTCGCCAATTCACGGAAAAATATGATAGTGATGGTATTATGGATATGTTGAAACCTTATAAAGAGGAAAACGAACTTGACTCACCCGTTTTAGAGACAACAATACCATCCGTTCAGCTACCGGCAGAACAAGCGGCTATCTTTTTTGATTTAGGTTTGAGAGGCGATGTGATGGCCATTCTTGAACAAGTAGAGCTACTTGAGCCAACAGATAAAACATTATGGCCTCTACTTGAAAAGATTCAGCAATTGGCGAAAAACTATCGAACCGATGACGTTTGTGAACTGGTTGAGCCGTATTTGGAAACGGGTACTAACCACAAGAATTATATATGAACTGTAGAGACGCGATGCCTCGCGTCTCGTTGATGAACAAAAATCATAATCAGCGTCAATCAGGCCATAATCAGTTCAACGCAAAAGAACGCAAAAGAGATTTCCAAGGCCTTTTTAAAATCCTTTAGCGTCTATTGCGTTTTTTTTATTTATAGCGTTTCCCGATTGAATGAAGTACAAATTTGATTTTAGTAAAAAATTTATTTTGCGGTTGGAGTGCAAAATTTATTTTGCGGTTGCAATGCAAAATTTATTTTGCGGTTGCAAAATTTATTTTGCGGTTGGAGTGCAAAATTTATTTTGCGTCAGTACATAAGTGTACTTTATTCAATCGGGAAACGCTATAACTTAAATTTTTGTTGTTGCATGACAGGCTGACATCGTATTCATTATTCAATATAATCAAAATGTTAAATCGTAAATTAAATCATTTAATCATTCTCATTGGCATCTCAATCTGGCTCACCGCTTGTCTTGGCGGCGGCGGTAGTGGAGAAAATGAAAATAATAGCTTCAATAACGCCGTGTTACCTGAAATCACTGATGAGAGAGTTGCCATAGTCAATTTACTTGTCACGGATAATTTCCAACCGGCTAATGGTGAATCGCCCACGTTTCTCACTGTCGTCGCTCGTGATAGAGCCAATATGGCATTATCAGATGTGGAAATCAGCTTAGCTGCGAATTCTGATCATGCAGTGATTCTCACACCAAAAGGGGCTACTGAGCAAAATGGTCGTTTTACCACGGCCGTTTTCAGCAGTCAGGCTGAAACGTTTGAAGTCATCGCAACGGCAGGTGGTTTGCGAAGCGAACCTGTCAGTGTTACATTTGTAGCGCCTGTTGAGTATATAGAATTGAGTGCCTTGGAAGAAATATTATCTGTCAGTGACAGTACCACCCTCACTGTGAAAACACATGACTATTTTTTTACTGGAAAGCCGCTACCCAATACCCCTTTCAATGTCATGCTTTCTTCAAAATCAGCAACACTCAGCAATGTTCCAAAAACAACAGATAATGAGGGTAAAGCTCGTTTTACCCTGACTAATGATACCGTAGAAGAGGTTACAGTTACTGTCGCCAGCGGCCTAGTCACACAAACGCTAAAGCTTTATTTTGGTGCGACTTTGAATTTAGTGCCCAAATCCGTCAATGCAGTTCAAACGGCGACTTTGACGGCCTTGTTAAAAGATGGCAATCAAGCCCCGCTTGTCGATCAAGAAGTGACTTTTTATTTTCAGGGTGAGAATAATGAAACTCTGACACCTAACATCGTAGTCACTCAGCACGATGGCACGGCTAAAGTCACGATCACTGATTTGGAAAACAATGGCGGCACGGCCATCGTTAATGTGCGTAGCGGTAAACTCACCGCTCAAGCGACTGTCAATTTTCAAGCGGCCTTTGCAAACAATCGTTTGCTTGAAGTCAAAACCAGTGCGACTGTCTTAGATGTTGATCAATCAGCGGCGATCACAGCCCTGATCACTGACGATAACGGTTTGCCTATTGAAGGGCAGAACGTCAATTTCTCTGTGACAAGCACAGATGGGCAAGAGAGTAAGGCACAGCTGTCGTCTCAAAATGGTGTCAGCGATGCCAAAGGTGAAGTCAAAACGATTCTATCAAACAGCGTGAGCGAAAATGTCATGGTGACGATAGAAGCCGATACGGCTAAACAAACAATGCATTTGTACTTTGGCGCAACAATCCGCTTATCCGCTAACCAAGCTGAAGGCGTATCGGATGGCATTACGCCGGTAAGCCTCACGGCTATTCTCAGCGATGCAGAGGGCGTGGGTATACCGGGCATTCCAATCGATTTTCGCGTCAGCGGTTCCGCTTTATTAGATCAATTTCGTTCTAACACCAATGAATTGGGCCGGACAACAGTCAATGTGACTAGCAACATGCTTGGCAGCGTGGAACTTGAAGCGCAAGCGGATAGTTTGCCAAAAGCTTTCTCGACGATCACATTTCAGCCTAGCGAACCCAGTCGCTTAACGCTGAGTACTTCTATTGATTCATTATCACTGAATAGCGAAACAACGATTACCGCTGAAGTCAAAGATATCCAAGGTAATCCCGTTAAAGAGGGGACTCAGGTTGAGTTTACAACGGATGTGGGAACGATCACGCAATCAGCAGTGACTGAAAATGGGAAGGCCGAGGCTATTTTTAGTGCCAGCACACAAGCGGGTATCGCCACGATTACCGCGACAAGCGGTTTAGCAAGCCACACCCTGACGCTCACCGTGCAACCTGGCAGTGCGGGCACCATAGAAGTCAGCAACATCGAACCCAAGGTGATCGGTATTCTGGGTAGCGGTGTCACGCAAACCACTACGATTGATTTTTTGATCAAAGACAGTCTGGGTAATCCCGTAGTTGATGGTACGCCTGTACAGTTTAGCTTAGGGCAGACAACCTTGCATGGTGGTGAAAGCCTGAGCACCGAAGGTAACAGCGGAACAGAAGCAACCGGAAGCACTAACAATGGTTTAGTCAGCGTCACTTTAAAAAGCGGCGCGGTGGCGGGCACGATTGACGTGATTGGCAGCGTTCAGACGGATAACACGATGATCAGCACGGCCGCACGAGTCACCATTGTGGGAGGCTTGCCTGATGCCGAACATCTGGCCTTAGCAGTCCAATTTCACAATATCGCTGGCGGCGTTACTTTAGGGTTACTGAATAACATCACAGCTTATGTCGGCGATAGGTTTGGGAATATCGTACCGGATGGCACCTCAGTCAGTTTTATCACCGAAGGGGGCACAATAGGGCAAAGTATCGGCGGCGGCGCGTTTACCACCACCACTGAATTGGGGCGAGCTACAGCGATTTTGCAATCCGCTAACCCCAATACGCCGCTATTAGGCGGTGTGGCAAGTTATCAAAAAGTGGGTTATGACTGTAGTGAAAACTTCGCTTTAGTGACTTCTCCTGATACGCCATCACTCTTATGCAGTAATCCCGGACTCGTCACAATCGTAGCCTTTACCACAGGCAGTGAAAGCTTTGTCGATAAAAACGGTAATGGTGTCTATGATGCAGACGAAAGCTTTACAGATAGCCGGGAACCCTTTATTGATGGCAATGATAACAACCTGTTTGAGGAAGGTGAATTATATATTGATGTCAATAGCAGTGGGGCCTTTGACAAAGGTAACGGTAAATTTGATGGCCCAGGCGGCCAGTCTGAAAATACCACCATTTGGTACAGTACCCGCGTTTTATTTTCAGATTACACTGCGCCCATTCAAGTCAAACCGACCTCTTTTTCTATTCCTAATGGCGGCAGTGAAACGTTTACCATTGAGAAAATCAGCGATATTTATGGCAATGGCTTAGTCAAAGATACAAAGTTTAACGTGACTAGCAATAATGGCAGATTAGGTGGCGTAACCGATTTTACTTTTGGTGATAGCACTACAGCAGCTCAATCAGGGATTCAATTCACTTTATCCAGTAATCCTTGTCAAAGTGATACAAACGAAGACGGTACTGTCACAACAAAATGTCCACCGCCTAATTCAGCAACCATTACGATTACCATTACCTCACCTTTTAAAGATCAATCTCCAGGCGGTAATGGCGATCAAAGCTTTGTCATTACTGGCGGGATTAATCAATGAATTGTCGAGTGGGATCGCTGAACACTTTACATTTACAGCCAACAGCTTTTCACGCTTTCACTTAACAAGTTTCGCGGAGCGAAACTTTTGCGTGAAAAAGATTTTGCGCGCAAAATCTTTGGCGTGAAAAGCTGTTGGCTGTTAGAATCAATAGGTCGCTATTATATGACGGTGCTAAGTATTGTGTTTATTCACTGATTTAATCGTATTTTATGGAATTCAATAGCACTAAATACTGTTATGTCAGAAAAAAGAATAAAAATAAGTAGTTGATTTTGTTAAATATTTTTGAATGTCCCGT
>QNEL01000364.1 GCA_003645185.1 Candidatus Parabeggiatoa sp. nov. 3 | reverse complement strand
TATTTTACAACAAAGGGCAACCACAAGGGATTGCCCCTACACAATGTCATGTAGGGGCAATCCCTTGTGGTTGCCCCCTTTCTGTTTTTTTTAAATACCTGAAAATTTATGGTTCAGTACTTAAGATCGCTATTATTGATTCTAACAGCTCAAGTCATGTGGTGGTGACTAACCCCTTCGATTTTTCCAAAAAGCAAAAGCGCAAATTATATTTCACGCAAAAGTTTCGCGAAGCGAAACTTTTGCGTGAAATGGTGGACAGTATAATCCGTTTATCCACGTCATCCGTTGTACTTGGTTATAATGAGTATGGTTTATTCAATTATGCAAGGCCCTTATCCGATTTTTTGCCGAGGCCATTCAGGTGGCCGTTTAGTGTGTGAAGCCTTTATTCGTAATGGTATTGACATGGGGCATGTCGCCCCAGATCGTAAAGATACCGAATCGTTTGCTATCACTAATCCTCTCATTTATGAGCTGATTCTAAATGCTTATACCTATTGGGAAGCTGATGATGAACAGCAACAATACTATCAAAATCTGATAAAACAGTGTATTAATCAATACATTGAAGCTGAAATTCAGCTGCCTGATAAACCTTTTGGATGGAAAATGGGTATCAGTTTATTTACCATGCCAATGGTACTTGATGCTTTTCCAAGTGCTAAAGTGATTCATTTGATTCGAGATGGGCGAGATGTTATGTTGTCGCGTTTAGAAGCCCGTTTTGCCCATTTGTCTGATCCAATAAATCGTTTAGTCGTTTTTGGAGATGCCAATGTCGATCATTTTAAAGGCCATCCACTTACCCCTGAAACGATAGCCACTTATCGAAATGAATTAGAAATGTTGCATTGGCTAACCGCAGTCAAGTATGGATTAAAAGGCCGAGCTTATACGGGCCGTTATTTAGAAATTAAATATGAAGAGATTTGCCAAAATCCAATCCCCGTTTTTGAACAACTCTTTGATTTTATTGGCGTTAAGTTTTTAGCCACGACTCAAGCCTGGTTACAGCAAACGGTGTATCATACTAGGATGGCAAAATGGAAAACCCTACCTGCTGAACAACTGAAAAAACCGTTAGAAATAGCGGGCTCTTTGCTCAAGGAACTGGGGTATACTTAGTATCGTCATAAAATCGTCGCTATTAATTGGGCAGACACACAGGTATGCCCCTACAATACACAGCATATTTTTAGTATCGTCATAAAATCGTCGCTATTAATCGGGCAGACACACAGGTATGCCCCTACAATACACAGCATATTTAGGGGCCGTAGGGGCGAACCTGCGTGTTCGCCCTGGCTTAACTGAGAACTAATAAACATGAGAAAAATTTTAGTCACAAGCGCCTTACCTTATGCCAATGGTTCCATCCACATCGGCCATTTAGTTGAATATATTCAAACCGATATCTGGGTACGCTTCCAAAAACTGCGCGGACATGAATGCTATTACGTTTGTGCCGATGACGCGCATGGTACACCTATCATGCTACGGGCCCAAAAAGAAGGCATTACGCCTGAAGAACTGATTGCCCGTTATCAAACCGAACATCAAACCGATTTTGCTGACTTTTCCATCGGATTTGATAATTACTACTCCACCCACAGTGCTGAAAATCAGCACTTTTCTAATCTGATTTATCAAGGCTTAAAAGCCGGTGGACATATTGAGCGTCAGACGATTCGTCAATTTTATGATCCGGAAAAAGAAATGTTTTTGCCCGATAGGTTTATTCGCGGCGAATGTCCCAAATGTCATGCCCTGGATCAATATGGCGATAGTTGTGAACACTGCCATACAACCTATAATCCAACGGATCTCATCAATCCCGTTTCCGCTGTTTCGGGTGTCACGCCAATAGAGAAAGAGTCTGAACATTTATTTGTCAACTTGTCGCATTTTGAAGCGATGTTGCAAGAATGGATTGGCAGTGGCGCTTTACAACCCGCTGTACAACATAAACTCAACGAGTGGTTTGAATCGGGCTTGCAAGCTTGGAATATTTCGCGTGATGCCCCCTATTTTGGGTTTGAAATGCCCGATGAACCCAATAAATATTTTTATGTCTGGTTAGACGCGCCGATAGGTTACATCGCGAGTTTCAAAAATCTCTGTGATCGAGAACACATTGATTTTGAAAGCTTTTTGGCCAAAGACAGTGAAGCTGAGCTGTATCACTTTATTGGTAAGGATATTCAATACTTTCATTGTCTATTTTGGCCCGCAATGCTAACCGCTGGGGGATTTAGAAACCCAACAGCGGTTTTTGTTCATGGCTTTTTAAAGGTTGATGGCGAGAAAATGTCTAAATCTCGCGGCACCTTTATCAACGCCAGAACGTATTTAAACCATCTTCAACCTGAATATTTACGCTACTATTTTGCCGCTAAACTTGGGCACGGCGTAGATGATGTTGATTTAAATTTAGACGATTTCCTACATCGCGTGAATGCCGATTTAGTGGGCAAATTCGTCAATATTGCCAGTCGCTGTGCAAAATTTATTACTAACCGTTTTGACGGCCAACTCGCTTCTGAATTAGTGGAACCGGCCCTTTATCAAGAGTTTATAGACGCAGGTAATGCCATTGCAGAAGCCTACGAAACTCGTGATTACAACAAGGGTGTGCGTCATATCATGGCATTAGCTGATCGGGCTAATCAATATATTGAGGAACGCAAACCTTGGACGATAGCGAAACAAGCGGGCCAAGAAGCTGAATTGCAAGGGGTTTGTAGTCAAGGCCTAAATCTCTTTCGCATCTTGATGGGGTATTTAGCCCCCATTTTGCCGCTACTGACAAGCAAAGTGGAAGACTTTTTAGCCGCTCCCATCACTTGGCAACCTGAACCGTTACTCGCACACACCATCAAGCCTTTTAAACCGTTAATGGTGCGCGTAGAGAAAAAACAGATTGATGCTATGATCGAGGCTTCAAAAGAAAGTTTGGCAACGCCAACTCAACCGGCAGCGTCAATCGATCCGATTCGTGAGTTAATTGATTATGACACTTTTTCCAAAATCGACTTACGCATCGCTCGGATTCTGAAAGCAGAACAGGTTGAAGGGGCCGACAAACTATTGCGTTTAAGCTTAGACGTTGGAGAAGACAAACCACGTAACGTCTTTGCTGGTATAAAAGATGCTTACGCACCTGAACAATTGACAGGCCGCTTAACCGTCATGGTAGCCAATCTGGCCCCGCGTCAAATGCGTTTTGGCATCTCAGAAGGTATGGTATTAGCCGCCGGCCCAGGTAAGCAAGACATATTCATACTCACTCCAGATGACGGCGCACAACCTGGGATGCGGGTTAAATAAGCCAGTTCTAGAAGATAGAACGCTGATTTGACTGATTAAACTGATATCCACTGATTTAATTAAATCAGTGTTAAATTTAAAATCAGCGTAAATCATGATAATCAGCGTTTGTGTTGAATTTTCCGTTTAATGTACAGGAAAAAAAATTATTTTGCTGGCCGGAATGCATGTTATTTTGCATGCCTTCGTTCCTGTTATACTCTTTGCTGGAATAAACTTAACTTTTATCATTTTTTGGCAACCCCAGGTTGCCACCTGGGGCTATGATCTCGCTACGCTCGTTACTGCGTTTCACATTCAACCCCTTCGGGGTTGTGCGATCTGTCATAAGTGATTACCATTTAATCTCAATAGCTAAACTCATAAAGATATCAACTAACCAGAGTTCATATAAACCTGACAGGTTTTTAAAAACCTGTCAGGTTTTTCTTAATTAAACATCTCATGAGTAATATTGTTATACCAGCTATGGGCATAAGCTAATTCATTTTTGCGGTATGCCGCTGACGCATTTAAAGGCGATACGCCGCTGGCATTTTGAGACACTTTAATTTTATCCCCTTCTAAACGGTAAACGGCGGCGACAGAAATCGCAAACTCTTCTCCAACCGCGCTATAACACGTATTAACTAAAGAAGGCCTCGCCATTTCTACTCCGTGTAATGAGGAAATGATGGCATGGGCGCACACTTTTGCTTGAGAATTAGCGGAATAAGCTGATTTAGGCATGACACCGGCAAGACAAGCATCGCCTATGATATGGATATCTTTGTGCAAGCTTGATTCAAATGTTTTCTGATTGATCGGGCACCAACCACTGTCATTTGTTAAACCACTTTCAACGGCACAAAGCCCCGCTTGTTGCGGCGGTATCACATTGAGCACATCAGCCCGATGTTTATCCTCAAATTCACTGGCATAAATCACCCTCGTTTTAGCATCAATTGCAACCACTTGGCCGCCTTGATTTTGCGGAATCCATTCGATCAAACTGTTTTCGGTTCCATAACCATAAAGCTGTTCCCAGCCTTCCATAAATAAAGCTTGTTTGGGAAAGTTTTGATTGGCATCAAAAATCAAGATTTTCGATCTGGGTTTATGCCGTTTCAGATAGTGTGCAATCTGACTGGCGCGTTCATAAGGCCCTGGTGGGCAACGAAAGGGTTTCAGCGGAACTGTCATAATCACGGTGCCGCCATTTTTCATTGCGTGTAATTGCTGCTGTAACAGCAGCGTTTGTGAACCCGCTTTCCAAGCATGGGGAATCTGTTCACTCACTCGTTCGTTATAGCCTTTGATGGCATCCCATTGAAAACTGATACCGGGTGAAACGACTAAACGATCATAAGAGAGGGTATTGCCACTTTGGAGATGAACCTGTTTAGCAATCGGATCAATGCGAATGGCTTTATCATGAACCCGCTTGATGCCATATTGTTCTAGGTGATCGTAGCTAAACTGAATGGATTCCATCGTGCGTACACCACCCAAAACCTCATTGCTCATAAAACAAGTATAATAATGCGTGTTCTGTTCAATGAGTGTGACATCAAGTGTGCTGTCTGCTTGACGGATATATTTTGCGGCAATAATACCACCAGCCCCACCACCGATAATCACGATTTTTTGCTTGGTGCTAGGCGCAAAAAGATAATAACCAACAACACTGGCTGTCACGGCACCGGTTGCTAAGCCTAAAAAGTGTCTACGTGTAAAATTTGACATCCTGTTGATTCCTATTGATGACTGCCAAAATAGTGAATGAGATCATCAAAATCGCTTTCACTATTATTTTGGATAAAATGCTTCAGTGAACTTTCCATAACAGGCGTTGTGGGATCTTCACCATTAATAAATTCTAATAAACGCTGTCTGATATAAGGCATTTTTTGCCCAGCCAGGTTATTAGAAAGCAATTCGCTTGGCCCTTCGATTTTGTGGCAACCATTACAATACAGATTGTGAAGTAATCTACCTCTTCGCGCTTTTTCCTTATCGACAGGCTGTGGGTAACGGACAATCTTTTGTTGCGTGAAGAAATCGGCCATGATTTGAAATTCATGATCGGTATAGCCTTTCGCAATCAATCCCATGAGAGTGCTAGGGCGTTTACCACTTTTCATATCTCGCATGGCTTTCAAAAAAAGCGGTTTACGCATCCCGGCAATAATCGGTGTCGCGGGCCCGACACTGGAACCATTGATGCCATGACAAGCGACACAGGTATTGACTAACATAGACACCTGTGGCGTTTGAGTTTGAAGGGCATTCACGGGCTGTATGAATAGCCACGCACTGAACAGTATTGTATATTTAAGTCTTTGATAGTACATTGTTTTTTGCTCTTATTTATTAAATCAGTGTAAACATTTTATCATATCACTCACATCGCGGCTGCATTAATATTATCATCATATATTAGTACAGCGGATCAGGGGATTGATCGGATTGGTGCAGGGGAGTGTTTAGATTTGGCGGGTATTTCAGGGCAACCACGAGGGATTGCCCCTACGAACCGCCCGTAGGGGCAATCCCTTGTGGTTGCCCCTTTTTGAAAATAAACGAATAAGACTCTGATTTTTAATGATATGATGATAATGCGTTGTGGATCAGGGGATTGAACGGATTGGTGCAGGGGAGTGTTTAGATTTGGCGGGTATTTCAGGGCAACCACAAGGGATTGCCCCTACGAACCGCCCGTAGGGGCAATCCCTTGTGGTTGCCCCTTGCGGTAAAATACCTGTTTATTTGTGCTTCAGTACTTAGTACATCAGATCAGGGGATTGATCGGATTGGTGCAGGGGATATCAAGGTTTTGATAACTGATAACTGATAACTGATAACTGATAACTGATAACTGACTATTTTGGCGGTGATAAAGCCTTTGAGAGCATTTCTTTGAAACTCTCTATGTCAGGGCAGCGTATGGCCTGTCTCATAAGGGGTTTCAAATGCTCGCGCAGGGAAATGGTGCGAATTTGTTGAATCATCCCGTTGGGTACGATTCCAAATCGCTCGTTTAAGGCTTCAAGAACCATTTCTTGGGCATCTTCAAGTAAGCCTTTCTGATGGCCAATATCGTGGAGTTGTTGGCCTGCTACAGTCTCCATCAAATCAAAATTGAGCATGGCAATAACCTCTTCGTATTGTAGTTGACGGAATCTATTTAACACAAATAGGCCTAAAATGTCTAGTGCTTGTTGCTGTTGTTGCTTTGAAAACACTTTCACGACTTTGTTGCCCCATTCTTGGCCTTTTTCAAGTACCTTCGCTTTTTCGGTTTCTTGGGAAAGCGTGAATGGGGCTAAGACAATGAGCTTGGGATCGGCCTTTAACAGTTGGGTTTCGTAATTAAATCAATGTAGGGTGGGTAACGTGTTTTTGTTGCCCACCATTAATTAAAATAAAAAAATCAATGTAGAGTGGGTAACGTGTTTTTGTTGCCCACCATTAATTAAAATAAAAAAAATCAATGTAGAGTGGGTAACGTGTTTTTGTTGCCCACCATTAATTAAAATAAAAAAATCAATGTAGAGTGGGTAACGTGTTTTTGTTGCCGGCCCCATTAATTAAATCAATGTAGGGTGGGTAACGTGTTTTTGTTGCCGGCCCCATTAATTTAAAAAAAAACGTCTGTTAGGCTTTGTGTTTGTTGTTTCCCCCCATTTCTAGCGTTTCCCGATCTCATGACGTACAGCTTGGTTTGAAAAATGCGAAATCAATTTGGCACGAAAAATTCAAAATCAATTTGGAACGAAAAACGCAAAATCAATTTGCAACGACAATCAAATTTGTACTTCATTCAATCGGGAAATGCTATAGTACATCGGATCAGGGGATTGATCGGATTGGTGATTTGGACTATTTACATTCAGCGGGTATTTGTCGATTGCACCGCGTCTCATCGAACCCATCAAAACACCCCACAAGCCTTGTAGAGACGCGATGCCTCGCGTCTCGATTGCCTCGCGTCTCTACAAATACCCGCTAAATAAAAATAGGCCCTCTCATCAATCCGAACAATCCCCTGAGCCAAAGTACTACATATCCTGATAATTGAAAACTGCCCTACTTTTGCAACCACTCCTTAATCCAAATGCCCAATTGTGCCCCTCCCACGACAATACCCAAAATTAAACCCACGACACCGGCTACAATAGGCATTTGGAAAACGAGGAACAACACAATCAGCACTACAAACAGGGCAGAAAGAGAAAATAACCGGAGTTTCTGTCCTTGTTCTCGTTTTGCTAAGGGTTTCCAGCGATAACCGGGAATGGGGCGGCCATCTAGCAGTTTGCGAAGAGATGCAAATGCTTTGTAGCGTACCAAGTTGTTACTGTCATGTAGTCGATGATTGAGGGCAATTAACACCGGCCGCAATTGGGTTTCTTCTTCTATTTTGAGTTGGCCTAAACTTTCAGCTGCGGCGCGTCGCACATCTTTATCGTCATCCTGCAACGCCTTTAAAAGCGCGGCAATCACTGAGTCATTTCCTTGGCCTAACTGGCCTAAACTTGAAGCGGCGGCGGCGCGTCGCACAGATTCCTTTTTATCCTGCAACGCCTTTAAAAGCGCGGCAATCACTGAGTCATTTCCTTGGCCTAACTGGCCTAAACTTGAAGCTGCGGTGAATCGCACATCTTTATCGTCATCCTGCAACGCCTTTAAAAGCGCGGCAATCACTGAGTCATTCCCTTCGCCTAACTGGCCTAAACTTGAAGCTGCGGCGCGTCGCACATCTTTATCGTCATCCTGCAAGGCATTTAAAAGCGCAGAAATC
>QNEL01000363.1 GCA_003645185.1 Candidatus Parabeggiatoa sp. nov. 3 | reverse complement strand
GCCCCCTTCAGAAAAATAATTTCACAATAAGGGCGAACGACAAGGGCGAACACGCAAGGGCAGCCCTTTTGTGCGTGTTCGCCCTTTTGCTTTAACCATTAATCATTAACCATTAACCATTAACCCTTCTTTTTAATTCTCTGCCGCACGGCTTCATATAAACAAACGCCTGTCGCGACAGAGACATTAAGGCTTTCCACTTTACCCAGCATGGGAATGCCTACCAATGTGTCACAGGTTTCTCGCGTTAATCGGCGTAAACCGCTTCCTTCTGCACCTAAAACGAATGCCATCGGCCCCGTTAAATCTGTTTCAAAAAGACTGGTTTGACTTTCGCAGTCGGCACCGACTAGCCATACGCCTTGATCTTGTAACCACCGTAAAGTTCTGACTAAATTACTGACTTGGATTAAGGGCACAGTGTCTGCCGCGCCACAGGCGACAGCGTATACGATTGCCGTCAATTTACAAGCTTGGTTTTTGGGCACTATCACGGCATGAATACCTGTCGCATCTGCTGTTCTTAAACAAGCCCCCAAATTATGGGGATCTTGCACTTCATCAAGCACTAAGAAAAACGGGGGAACGGTTAATGAATTGAAGACATCGGCAAGATCAGTTTGCGTTTTGGCAGATCGCGCCTTGCAGCGAATGACAATGCCTTGATGATGCCCATTTTCAGTTAAATTATCTAATGTTTTTTTCGGCACTGCCTGAATCGCTAAACCTTGTTGTTGAGCTTGCTTCAGTAAAGCCTGTAATCTCTCATCATGGCGTTCCTGTTGCGCCCAAATTTCAACAACGCGACTGATGTCATTTTGAAAGACGTGTCGCACCGCTTGTAGGCCGAAAATTTGTTCATATTGTGGTTTTTTCAATTTGATGACAACCTTTTTGATTCGATAAGCATGATATTGAGGAAATAACAAACATTTATGTTGTACGCTTATTTGTATAGCTTTTCACTCTTTTTTTGGGAGACATCCAAAAAATTTCAATGATTTTAAAAACAACATAACAAGGGTTTGTCGCTTTTTAATACCTTTCCCCATTTCCCTTATATTTAAAAATTGATTTAAAGCGGTAACATGACTTGTTGTGATAGGATGATTTTCTGTTTGATACTGGTTAATCCAGATTTTAATTCTCTGAGAAATCTCAACGTTCTCATCTTCTTTATTCTTGATTTTATAAGAGAAAAAATCAAGTAAATGGTAAGGTTCAGCATGACTAAACACGGCCCAAGTGATTTGAGACAGTTCATTTCGAGATAAGGATAAATCGCGACATTTTAACTCTAGCTTGATTTCATCGTGTGTGAGTTTAGGTAATCGTTTTTTGTCTAAATTTAACCCTGAATAACAAGGTTTTTTACCCTTAATAAACATCATGCTTTGATCATACGGTTGAGTCGTTACACAGAGTAATGAGATTTTAGATTGATGTTTGAGGTTATTTAACTGATTAAAAAAATGAACATCAAATTTTTTGTCAAGGTACGCATTGTTCAGCAATTCATCAAAATTATATAACAATATGATGATATGTTGACCTGTTTTTTTAAGCTTTAGAATTAATTCTTGTAATTCTGTAGGACTTTTTCCCTTGTTATCAGCTTGTTGCCAAAGTATCTGAATTAATTCCTTATAATTATTTTTATATTTAACGATGTCAGCCGAAAGTATTTTGACATGCCTTTTTTGAGTCTTTTTGATATCCTCTAAAAGCCGCTTTCTACCTTGCCCAATTGTGGCAATCAGATTAATCAAAGTACCCCCTTGTAATGTCTTAATCAGGGTGTGCGTAAAAAAAGGACGTAAGTTGTGTGAATCACGATTAGTCATTTCAGTTATCAGTTCTTTGCTGCAAGTTTTGCGCGCAAAACGGTATTTAGCTTCGCTGGCCTTCGGCTCACGCTTTCACGCGCTACGTTGCGCTTCGCTATACTTTTGCGTGAAAGCGTGAGCCTTCGGTGCGCGAAGCTAAATGTGGAAATCAGTGAACAGTTATCAGTATTAAGTTATCAGTTCATTGCGAACGTGTTTGTAGGCAAAAACTGGGGTTAAAAAATCGGTTAATGTATTTATGGTTAAAGCAAAATTCGACGAGACCAGTTGTTTTCGCAATAGGCTTTACAGCTTTACAGCTTTTGGGATTAACGCTTATGGGCTTTAGCCCATGTCTAAAAAAACTTATGGGGCTAAATATAAAAGTTGATATCGTGAGTAGGATAAGATTGTTTTATAAACAGAGGTATGCCTGAATCTTACAAATCAAAACTAAAAATAATCTGCATTTTTCAATTTAACTCATTATTTTTTCTACTAAAAACTAATAATATGCAGTATATGTGCCAATTATTGATTAATTAATGACAGAGGATTTATTCAGGAAAGGGGAAGGGGTTCGCGGCAAACTTTTGCCGCGAAAGAAGGAAGGGTATAGTTGCCCAGAAAAGTTTCGTGCCAAACCTGGCAGGTTTTTGATCTCTGACAAAACTTTGTCTTACGGAGTATAAGTACTGAAGCACAAATAAACAGGTATTTTGGGCATTCGCCTTGGATTGCCCCTACAACCGTACCCGTAGGGGCAATCCCTTGTGGTTGCCCCGGTTGTTTCTATTAAAATACCTGAAAATTTATGGTTCAGTACTTATTAGGCGTACAAACTTTAGTTTGTCATATGAGATAAGTCAGATTGTCGCTCCTGCGACAGGTTAAATCCACAATACATCGTTACCAGCATACCTTGTATACCGAAAACCGTGAACATGACCAATTGCAACACAATTGAGTAAGCAACAGCCTGTGTTTTGTCAATACCGTATAGCCCTAAAGCTAAGACGCAGGCAATTTGATAAATGCCAATATAACCGGGCGCTGAGGGTAAAGAGATGCTGAGTAACAAAAAAACGCCAACTGTTAAGGCGGCTTCAAAGGGTAAATCCCATCCAAAAGCGGCTATAATTTGCCACATCCATAAATATTCCAATAAGAAAATGGATAGCGTCAACAGTAGCGTTATAGACAAATTGCGGGCTTGACGAAAGCTGATTACACCTTCAAGGGCATGTAATAGCCATTCTTGCAAACGCGGTTGCCATTTACCTCGTGTTACCCAGCCTTGCACACGGGCATGTAAACGATCCACAAAGACGATTAATAGCATTAATCCTAGCGTGGCAACAATAAAAACACCAACAATGCTTCTACCAATATTGGGATCAATCTTCTGCCCATGTATCCAAAGAACCAATAGCACGAAGAGTCCCATCACAATGGCATCCAGCATTCTATCAATCACAGCACTGCTAACCGCTCGCCCGATAACAAGTGGTGCAAAATGATGAATCGCTACGATGCGTAGCACCTCACCTGCTCGCGCAGGATAAATCATGTTCCCCAAGTGACCGATATTAGCGGCTTGCCAAAAATGTTTAAATTTTGACACTGGCATATCGGCCACTAAAGTCCAACGCAGTGAACGCAAGGTAATAATGACGACAATGATTAGCCCTGCTAACAAAATCTCTAATGGGCGAATGGTTTTCAGGGTGTTAAAAAAAGCTTGCCAATCCAAGTGTGAAAATACGATAACTAATAGGATCAAACTGATCAAAGTACCCAATATAATCAAAAATCGTTTTGATTTCATATTGTTAATTATTTTTTCAAATTGATGAGTTAAGCTTGGGCGAACACACAAGGGTTGCCCCTACGGACGGCTTGTAGGGGCAATCCCTTGTGGTTGCCCTGGTTTTTCAAGGGTATGGAAACAGGAGCGATCCTGCACTAGGTTCGCCCCTACAGGCGGCCTCTATTGAGATTATAAATTCAACCCCTTAATTAAATGCCTATAACTATAATTAATCACTAAAATGCCTACAACTTATATTCTAAATGCACCCGTTATAACGGCTTATGGAGAATGGCAATTTAACGGCCCCTTGAGTGTGCATGAAGCACAAGAGGTTTTACGCGATGGTTTTGTTTCCGCGATGGGCCATCAAGGTACGGCAGAATTATTATCAACTGTATTAGATATCATTGTTCCTACAAATCGCATCAGTATCGAAATGCAGCCCGGTGATAAAGCCCTAGTATTTCGCTTAAAACAGCGTCTGGAAGAAGGCAAAGTGTTTAGCAAAGCAGAAATAGCACAATTGCCTTTTGAATTAGGTTTATTAACACGGATTCGTTGAGAAAGAGAGACTGATTTTTTCCCCAATTCAACCCCTTCGGGCTTAAGCCAGTTTGAAAAAGGGGTTGAGTAAATTTTCCGGATTGAAAAAATGCTTGGAGGGCGTAAAAAATAATGATAAAAGCGATAATCTCCATCAGCGCCATGTTGATGACACTGAATACTTGGGGGATCGAGGAAAACTACCTTGAAGGCATCAGTATCTTAGGAAAAGAAAAAATCGCTTATTTCTCCATTGAGGGAAACGACATTTCTGTCCATGAAGGCGAAGAAATTATTCTGAATGAAAATGAAGCACAAGGCATTTGGCAAATCGTCCGCATAGAGGCAAGCGGTGTTCTATTAAAAACGAAAGCGGGGATAACGAAACAATTTCGCCTTGATAGTAGAGTACATCAAAAAACCGAAAAAACGGCAGATGAGTCACAACAGGCAGAGGAAGAAGTAGAGACGCACGGCAGTGCGTCTCTACAGCCTAAATCTCGCACTGTGCAGACTCCCTTTGGTCATTTCACCATCCGAGAAGAAATGCCCTTTTCCCACTCACCGCCATTATCTGAAAAACCAACTCTGGCAGAGGAGGACGTTCCTCCTGATCATCACATCGTGCGAACACCCTTTGGAGACTTTATAGTCAAAGATAAAGA
The DNA here is from genome assembly GCA_003645185.1 of Candidatus Parabeggiatoa sp. nov. 3. Classification (GTDB taxonomy): domain Bacteria; phylum Pseudomonadota; class Gammaproteobacteria; order Beggiatoales; family Beggiatoaceae; genus Parabeggiatoa. The sequence goes on along the minus strand of QNEL01000363.1, from coordinate 3,277 downwards.
GTAGTTGCCTAAAAAAAAACCGCCAGTAGGGCTTACTTCAGCATCTGTCGAGCCGCGAGGCCAGAGACGCGAAGCATCGCGTCTCTACGTTTAGCATCTGTAGAGACGCGATGCCTCGCGTCTCTATTCATCGCGTCTCTACGTTTAGCATCTGTAGAGACGCGATGCTTCGCGTCTCTATTCATCGCGTATCTACGTTTAGCATCTGTCGAGCCGCGATGCTTCGCGTCTCTATTCATCGCGGTTCTACGTTTAGCATCTGTCGAGCCGCGATGCTTCGCGTCTCTATTCATCGCGGTTCTACGTTTAGCATCTGTAGAGACGCGATGCTTCGCGTCTCTATTCATCGCGTCTCTACGTTTAGCATCTGTAGATTTGCTTTGCTACGCGTCTCTATTCATCGCGTCTCTACGTTCAGCATCTGTCGACCCGCGAGGCCATAGACGCGAAACATCGCGTCTCTACGTTTAGCATCTGTCGAACCGCGAGGCCATAGACGCGAAACATCGCGTCTCTACGTTTAGCATCTGTCGAGACGCGAGGCATCGCGTCTCTATTCATCGCGTCTCTACGTTTAGCATCTGTCGAGCCGCGAGGCCATAGACGCGAAACATCGCGTCTCTACGTTTAGCATCTGTCGAGACGCGAGGCCATAGACGCGAAGCATCGCGTCTCTACGTTTAGCATCTGTCGAGACGCGAGGCCATAGACGCGAAGCATCGCGTCTCTACGCTTGCAACGCCTTCATGAATCATAATGGACTGAGGCGCTTCTCATCGGGCAAAGTAATGTTGAGTTCTAAAACCTCATACTCTCCCTCTTTTTCTACATGCACTTTGATGTGTTCATCTTCAATCGCAACATATTTTCTGACCACTTCTAGCAATTCTCGTTGCAACAAGGGCAAATAGTCAACTGTATTGGGATCACGTAGGCGGCGTTCATGGGCAACGATAATTTGTAAGCGCTCCTTAGCAACCGTAGCCGTTTTTTGCGGTTGTAAAATGCGAAAGTAATCAAAAATTCTCATGTTAATTTCCGAATAAACGGGTCAAAAAACCTTTCTTTTCGCGGGATGGGGGTTCCTCACCCAGAAAACGTGCGACGACATCAAGATAAGCTTGTCCAGCATCAGTATTTTTTTCAAGCACAACGGGAATACCAGCATTAGAAGCTTGCAACACAGAAGGTGATTCAGGAATAATCCCGACAAGCGGAATCGCTAGAATCTCTTGTACATCTTCAACACTCAACATATCACCAGTGGTAACCCGTTTCGGTGCATAACGTGTGACTAATAAATGTTCTTTGATAGGTGGCAAATTTTGCACCGCACGCCGGGTTTTACTGGATAACATGCCAATAATACGGTCAGAATCGCGCACCGAAGACACTTCTGGATTCGTCACCACTAAGGCTTCATCGGCAAAATACATTGCCATAATCGCACCATGCTCAATGCCAGCAGGCGAATCACAGATGATAAATTCAAAGCGTTTTTTTAACGCTTCCAACACCCTTGCGACACCTTTCATGGTGAGCGCATCTTTATCGCGAGTTTGTGAAGCGGGTAGAATAAACAAACTTTCAACACGTTTATCCTTGATGAGTGCTTGATTTAAGGTGCCCTCGCCATTTATGACGTTGACAAAATCATAAACAACACGGCGTTCACAACCCATTACTAAATCAAGATTCCGCAACCCAACATCAAAATCGAGCACGACAGTTTGATGTCCGCGTAAGGCTAAGCCGGCTGAAAAAGCAGCACTTGTCGTTGTCTTACCAACACCACCTTTACCGGACGTAACTACTATAATCTTGGCCAATCTTTTTTCCGCCCTTCAATAATGAAAAATGAAAAATGAAAAATGAATTTGTCCCTACAAACCGACAACTGATCAAAGCGGTTCAATTTTTAACGCATTTTCTGCCAAATAGATTTGTGCTGATTTATTCCGTAATGCCTCAGGTAAATCTTCATTGACTTGATATTGCCCTGCTATGGAAAGGAGTTCAGCATCAAGATGTTGGCAGAAAATTCTGGCATCAGTGTCCCCATTGACACCTGCCAATGCACGTCCACGTAAGATGCCATAGACATGAATATGCCGATGTGCCAAAATTTCAGCGCCATGACTCACAGTAGACAATACAATTAAATCACCTTGGAGTGCAACCACTTGTTGCCCAGAGCGAATGGGTTGCGTGATAATTTTTGTCATAGAAGGCGCTGATGCTTCAACCGGTTCTGGCTCCGTATAAGATGTTTCAACCGGTTCTGGCTCCGTATAAGATTTTGAACGTTGCTGTTTCGTATCCGTTAAAATCCCTAGATTCACACTTCGTGCCGTTTCATGTTGCAGTGGATTACCGCCACGCACCGCGACTGGAATTAAACCATAACTACGCATTAATCCAACTAATTCAGGTAAGTCCACACTCTTATCGTCATCATCAGCTTGTTCATCTTGCACAGCATGGAGATCAATAATTACCGGTGCATTTTGAAAAAAGCCGGGGGCTTTAGAAATTTTTTCAGCTAACTGTTCGGCAATTTTTTCATTATCATGATCAAGCAAATGCAATACCATGAGTGTCAAGAGATTACCTTTAAATTCAAGTGCAGGCGCACCATAAGTAGGAGAGAGGCTAGGCATGGGCGCTAATCTCATGAAAAATGGAAAATGTGCCAAAGCTATTGCGAAGGATGCCAGCTTTGGATAATTGTTTTTCTTAGCGTCGTTTTTGCGCGCAAAAACTTGTTAAGTGAAATTGTTAATTGTTAATTGTTAATTAATTAGCCGATTTAGAAAATCGGTCAATAAACTTTTAAAATTTATTGATTATATTAACAAAATACAAGCGTTTTATTGTTATTAGGAATACGAACTTTTATTTTTTTTGATTCGCTTCGCTATACAAAGCGCGTGAAATGGTGGGTTCGCGCCAAAAGTTTTGCGCGCAAAACTTTTGGCGCGAAACGTGTTTTTGTTGCCCACCTCATTAAAAAGTTTTCGCTTTAAGAAGTTTTGCGCGCAAAACTTCTTAAAGCGAAGTTTGTTACCACGCTAAGTATATAATGGATGAAAGTTAATAGCCTATCAAATACGCCAACCCCGCCACCGTTGAGGCCTTTTTCATATCGCTTTCCCTAGTGCAGGATCGCTCCAGTTTCAATACCATTGAAAAACCAGGGCAACCACAAGGGATTGCCCCTACAAACCGTTCGTAGGGGCAACCCTTGTGGTTGCCCCTTTTTAGGCAGGCTAGGTGG
>QNEL01000362.1 GCA_003645185.1 Candidatus Parabeggiatoa sp. nov. 3 | reverse complement strand
ATTTTGTCCATTTTATAATCTCCTCTGTTTCAAGGTTCACTATCAGCAAAGGTATTTGAAATTTTTGAATAATCAATTTCTTTGATGAGGGCATTTTTAACGGCATCATGGATAATATCTTGGCATATATCATAAACCTATTATCAGTAGATCGAAAACAAATAAAGCAAAATAAATTGAAACGAAAATCGCACTGCAAAATAAATTTGAAAAGCAAAATAAATTTGGAACGAAAATTGGGCAGCAAAATAAATTGAAACGAAAATCGCACTGCAAAATAAATTTGAAAAGCAAAATAAATTTGGAACGAAAATTGGGCAGCAAAATAAATTTGGAACGAAAATCGCACTGCAAAATAAATTTGAAAAGCAAAATAAATTTGGAACGAAAATTGGGCCGAAAATTTGGAACGAAAAGCTTCGCGAAAATAAATTTGGAACGAAAAGCTTCGCGAAAATAAATTTGGAACAAAAATCGCGTCTACGCAGATTGATAATGACCCTTTATTCTAGCTGGTATTTTTCAGCAAAATATTGAAAAGATAAGTTTTTTTGTTTGGCCGTTTCTATTGAGAAGACTTTCAAAATTTCATTCAGAAAATCTATTTTGTTCTTGAATTGTTTGGGTATAAACTCACGTTCAAACGTTTCTTTATCAATTTTTTGCGTGTCTCTAACTATTGGAATACCAAATCGTTTAGCACGGCTTTCATCTAATCCAGCAAGATACCAACTTTCTATTTCTTTAATGACAATAATAATTTTGTCTTCGTCAAGTTTATACAGGTTACTTAGGTTTTGTTTTTTAGCAGTCACACAAACTTTTAAGTCAATGTCTCCCACAAATAAATAATCCGCCTTCATTTTTTTGATGTTAAGGGCATAATCCGCAATTTTTCGCTTTTGTGCATATTTGATAATAATGCAATTTGTTTTGAGAATAGGTTTAACAACCCTGCTAAAAAACAATTCATCATCATCACCTTCCACAAAAATGAAGAGTCTGTCTTGCATGATTCAAATTCCTAATAAATCGTCTAGGTATAAATCCTCAATGCTAATGCCATCACTTTGCAAAAAGAGTTTTACTTCTTCTTTTTCATAAGGCCGAATAATTTTCGAGGCCCCTTCTTTATCTCGCAAGATGAACAAAATATTTTCGTAAGCGGTATACTTGACGATTTCAGAATGATGTGTTGTGACAATAATTTGTTTCTCATCAGAGACTTCTTTGAGCATAGCGACAATTTTTGAGAAATGACAGGGATAAATATTTTTTTCGGGTTCCTCCATCAAAAACAAGGGTTTTTCATCAAAGTACAGCGCGACAATAAGGGAAATGATATTGATAGTGCCTTCAGACAGAAAAGTGGCTGGTAAATAGAGATTAGAGTGATTCTCTTTTAAGCTGAGAATTAAATGTTTTTCCGTAAATTCTTCGATTCGCACATCTTCCACAAAAGGCAAAAGATAAGTCAATAAATTAAAAAATTGTCTTCTTTTGTCTTTATCGACTAAAATGTTTTTGAGAACAATCGCTAAATTACTGGTATCCTCTTCCAATTCGATTTTTCCGGCAATCGGTGCCGCTTTTTTGGGTTGTTTTGGATCAAAATCATAAATAGAAAGCGTATTAAAAATATCATTCTCATTCATTTCTGCCATGATGAGCTTAAAAAGCGGTTGTTCAAGCAATAGCTTATTAGGCTTTAATGTACCCAGTAAGTGTTTGTTTTTAAAAATATCGGGCATTAACTCACCCAATGTATTTGTGGTTTTAAGCTCACCGTTGATATGATTCCTCATAAACTCACCTACGCTACCTTCAATGTTGGGCGCATAAGCCAGTTTATCTCGCACAATTTTAAATCCCGTTTCATCGAACTCAAGAGAAAATTCATAACTTAAAGGGTGGTTTGAGTCAATGACTATTTTTAACATTAAATTTTCTTGATTCGCGATGTTGGTATGCCTTAAATATTTCAAACCGCCTTGCATAGAAATAGCGTTATTCAAACCATGATGTGCTATATCACTGATAAATTTAAATATCTGCAAAAAATTAGATTTACCAGAAGCATTAGCCCCAATTAAAACATTAAATGATCCAAGATCAATTTTTTGATAACTGAAAGTTTTAAAGTTTTTGACTTCTATCTGTTTAATCATAATTCATTGTCTCGTTATAACGGATGATCGGGTAGGGCGATAACAAAGGTTCGCCCCTACATTATGCCCGTAAAGGCGAACCTGCGTGTTCGCCAAAATTTTGTTTCCGCACGCCGGGGCAGGTGGGAACAACGGCCCATGGGAACCCTAAAATTTGAATTTATTCCAACAAATCAGAGCCATCAAATTGTCTAATCGCCCCCGTTGTCACCCGTTCAAATAATCTGAGGCAGTTTATAACCTGATAGGAAGAAATGCCTTCTTCATAAGGTAGAAAATATTCAGATAATAGCACATCTTCTCTGGGCATAGAAAAACGTGACAAGATAACCTCAGAGTTTAATTGGTTCAAAAGAACCCACTTTTTGGACGTATTCGCACGCTTCTTAAATCCAAACATACCCACATATTTGAGCATTTTCTGCTCTGATAACACTTGGAACAAAAATAAACTACCGGGCACGGTTGTGACTCGGATATCATTCTCTTCATCAAGAGAAGCTTTCATCATCGCATTTTTAAATAATTGTAATAGATGGGTTGGGGTTACTTTGTCTTCGTTAAGGAAGTTTTCCATTTTTCACCTTTTTGCAGAATGGGAGTGGGTTTATTTTTAATCGCATAAAAAGTTTCGTAAATGAAGGGATTTTGTCGTAATAAAGAGGCCCGATTTCTGAATAAATAAACGCGATCTTTTTGAACGAGAATTTATTTTGCTTTCGCTTGGAGTGCAAAATTTATTTTGCAATTAATTTATTTTGCTTTCGCTTGGAGTGCAAAATTTATTTTGCAATTGCTTGGAGTTGAATTAGCACAGTATCTCTTTTTTCTTGAATATGATAACCCAATAAATAAAAATTGTCGTTGCGTTTGAATCTTTTGAACATAATAATATCAAGGTAAATGAATGGATATATCAGAGGATTTATGAGTTTCCTAATGTTTTAGCCACTTGCGCTTTGAGCATGATGATAAGATGCTCAAGTTGTTGTAATTCATCTAATTCAAGTTGCTCTGTTTGAGATAAAATACCCGCATCACCCCGTGCTAACAAACGTTGCAAACGCTGTTGTGATTGTTCAGAAATGTGATATTCAAGCAAATTTTGAGCAGACGGCTTTGTCGATAAAAAATAAATCACTTCTGCTGCTGTTATAGTTGCTAATGTTTTAAAGCCAATCAAACTGATTTCTATAATCGTCGGCAGCCAAGGGCCAATTGGCTGAATCTGTTTTGCCAACTTATCAGAAACTTGCATTGTCATTTGAACCATATCATGCTCCTTTTAAAACAAGGGCGAACACGTAGGTTCGCCCCTACATGACGTTCGTAGGGGCGAACCTGCGTGTTCGCCCTTTCTTGTGATTTTTTCAGATTTGTTGTATTTCTCTATTTAGTCCGTTTTGGTGGATGTAAGGAAATTCTACCTGCCCTACGCTTGTTCTATTGAAACAAACAACCGCCAGCCACCCAAAAAGCAGTAGACAATCAAAAAGAGGTGAGCAGCAATCAGCAGTAGGAAAGAGAGGCGAGCGAACCAAGAGGGGGTGCCGGTTTGTAAACTTTTTTTCACTAATAACGCCACGCCGATCACCACGCAGAACGTCACGATGCCCGCCACGTTGCCCGCTACGTCGATCGCCGTGCCGATCGCCACGATGCCAACCACGCTGATCGCTAGGCTGCCAACCACGCTGCCCCCCACGCCGACCCCCACGACGATCACCACAACGAACGCCACGACGATCGCCACGTAGATCGCCGCGCCGAACGGCACGACGAACGCCACGACGAACGGCACGACGAGCAGCACCACGCCGAACGCCACGTCCCCCACGACACCCACCCACTCGGCATCCGATTCTCCCAACCATCCCATCAATAACAAACACCCTACTAATCCAGCACTAATCCACAAATAAGTCTCTGGTAACCACGCATTATTTGAATGAGGTAGCCATTCTAATCCCAAAGCCAAGCTAGGCATTAACAAAGGCAACCACACTAGGGTACTAACCAGCCACTTGCCTACACGCTTATCATCCTTTTCACCAAATTTTTTCCGATAGTCTATCAACTGCTGTGGCATAACCAAAACCCACCATAACAAACGGAGATAGTCTAGGGGATTTAAAGCAGAAAGTTTTTTTGGTGCTGTGGATTCAGGTGATTGAGCAAATAAATTACGCAGTATTTTGGGTATCTTAACGGCTAATTTATCTGCCATGAAAGTCCTATTTAAAGCCGAAAGTGGTGCTGTGGGTTCAGGTGATTGAGCAAATAAATGACGCAATATTTTTGGTATTTTAACGGCTAATTTGTCCCCCATGAAAGTCATAAAGACATGTTCATGTAAGGGACTATTTTTAGGGGCTTTTTTTGCCCACTTTGGCAATAGCCGTTGTGCTAAAGCATATAAGGTGTTTTGTTGCGTTTTCACAATGTCCAAACCAAAATCGGATAATGGTTTCTCTGAGGTTTCCAACAATCGGTTGTACAATGCGGTGCGTATTTCACGCTCTTGCTGCAAAGACAAGTCTTTTATCAATTGATCGCGTAACCAATCTGGCATATACCCATAGCGAAACCAAGGTAAACGCGCTAGTTTCGCTAGGCGTTCCTCAGTCAAGGATTTCAGTTTCTCGCCTAGATAAAGCGTTAATTGCCAACGTAATTCTGGATAAACCGCACAGGCACTGAACCAATTATAGCCTTCATCTCCTAGATAATCTCGCACTTGTTTGAGTAATGCGGTCAGCACGGGTGTATCCGGCGCATGGTGTTCTAGCCAACGACGGGGACGTTCTTGAATATATTCAGGAAAGGGATTGGAATCTGAATCGGATGGCCTGGGATAGGGTTGCCAAGTACCAGTGTTAATGCGTTCAACCAGTCCTTTGAATCCTGCCTCATTCGCTGGCAGAATCAGGAAATTGGCCCCATCTAATAGCTGCTCTCGGTATCCCCATTGTTCCGGTGTTTCTAAGGTAAACAATGCTCGCTGTGACCATACCGAAAATTGTTCAATCCAATTGACCACTTGACAGGTGATAGGATTGATGAGTCCATTGCCATCAGAAAAAACCAGCAACCGATGTTCGGGATAATGTTGTGCTAATTCTGTCAGCGTGAGCGGTGCCTGTTGACTTTGTTCTGGATAGCAACGGCGTGGCACGGTATCAAAATAATAGCGTGTGACTGAGACATCATCAGCAACTAATTGATTAATCAGTGAATTGACTAATTGCGTTTGATGATCATTGAAAGTGGTTCTATCTATCAAAGCTAAATATTCTGGACGAGTTTTAATCGTACCAGTGACTCGTGTAAACCAACCGCCCGCTTGGGTGGTTTTTTCAATGGTGGCAGTGATGTCCAGCACATTGGCCGGCACAGAGATATGTTGGCGTAACTGTTGTGCAGTACGTGCCAAACCCTTCGATTGAAAAAATTTATCCTCTGTGGGTTTAAGAAATAATTGTCTTATATCAGGCAGCGTTGTTGTGGTTTGCCTTGCTAAGAACAGTTGCGCCCGATACCGCCACCATAACTGCCACAGCAATAAAACAAAAAGCGGCGATAGCAAAGTGAACCATAGCTGCAATGAGGCTAATCTATCCCATAAAGAAGGCGTTATGGTTTGTATTTCCTCTGACGAAGACTTCTCATTAGGAGGAGAAACTAATAAAGAAGGACTTACAGCTTGTATTTCATCTTGTGAAGACTTCTCATTAGGAGGAAAAACTAATAAACGTTGTCCTATAGAAATAGAATCCGGATTGTCAATATTATTCCAAGCCGCTATTTCCTGATAATTTTGTTCATATTTTTTAGCTATACCAGATAAAGTTTCTCCAGCCTGTACAGTATGATAATTTTTTTCAGAAGCCGTTTCTGTTGAAGGTAGCGTGGATTTGGGTTGGACGACTTCACCAGTGTCTGGCTGTATAGGTTGTGCGATTTCATCACTATCTGGTTGTACAATAGGCTGTACGATTTTATCACTTTTAAATAAATCGCTTATATTTGACCAATAAATAAAAACACTTGAAAGAAATAGTATCACGAAGGCAATAAAAGCCCATTTCCATAAGGTATTGCCCTTTTTTAGAGTGCGTAATTCAGATTCAAGATCACTTAAAGGGTTGCTTTCAGTTTTGGCAGTGCTTTTAATTTCATGAGTGTTTTCAATTTTAGGCGATGTTTTAGTTTGAGGGTTCAATAAGATTTTAGTTTGAGGAAATTGCCTCACCCATTGATTAAAATGCGTTTCAAATTCTGCCTGTTCTTTAGGCGAATGACACAGTATGGGGGCTAAAAACTGTCGCAGTTCAGTCTGTTCAGTGGGCAGTTTACCTTGAGCGGCTAGTATCAAGATCAAATCTTGGGCGGCAATGTATTGTGTTTCGCCGATGTTATAGCCGGCAAAGCGTAATTTTTCTATGAAGTTGATGAGTTCTTTAGTTAGGATGTCTGTGTTCATCGCTTTAATGTTGTCATATTATATGGGTTGTTTTTATACCCGCTCTTAGTACAGCGGATCAGGGGAGTGAACGGATTGATGCAAGGGTTTTATACTTAAAGGGTGGGCAACAAAAACACTTTACCGGCCCCCTACATTTAAATGGGGCCGGCAACAAAAATACAAAACCCACCCTACATTAATTTAAATTAAATGGGGCCGGCAACAAAAACACGTTACCCACCCTACATTAATTTAAAATTCGTTGAGCTGTTTCTTGATCTTCCGCCATTTTCACCAAACTACTCAGCGTATCTGACACACTCTCAGGATGAGCGGCAATCGGATTCTCTGATTCTGGATACATCTCACGCAAAACCATTAACCAATTGAGTAATTCGGCTGTCGAAGGTTTTTTACGCAAGCGCCCTTCTCGCAATCGCAAAAAGACTTCCAAGGCTTGGTTAAGAAAATCACTGCTGCTAAACGTGCCTAAACGGGCTTCGATAATCTGCGTCAAACGTGTTTTATCTGGAAAAGGAATATTGTAGTAAATACAACGACGCAAAAACGCTTCGGGTAATGACTTTTCTGAATTACTGGTTAGCACCAATATTGGTGACATCTGTTCCGTTGCTTCGATTTTCACATTGCCCAATTCAGGAATACGAAAATAGAGATTCTCGATTTCGTTGAGAATATCATTCGGAAAATCACGCGGCGCTTTATCAATTTCATCTATCAACACCACCGAACGACGGGGTTCAGTGTGTTCAAAACTATCGGGTAAATAATTTTGCACTGTTTCAAGCGGATTTGTGCGTATAATCGCTTCACCCAAAGCATTGTAAGTTAAGTAATCGACACTCTGTTTTGGTGTTCCTTTTTCACCCAATTGAGCAGCCTGTGCATCATGAAATCGTCCCAGTGCATCGTAGATATAAAATAAATCACGGGCGATAGAGGTTGATTTGGTTTCAAATTTCAGCAATTCCCCTAAACCCAGTTGATAGGCGAGACTATGGGCTAATTGCGTTTTTCCCGTTCCCGGCTCGCCGGTTAATAACAACGGTTGCCCCAATAATAAAGCGACATTCACCGCCTTAACCAAGCCCGCATCGGGCAAATAGGCTTCAGGGCGCGTTTGAGTCTTTTTGTGCGATGAGGGTAATTCGACAGGTTCTTTGCGAGGGCTTTTTGGAGGGGCCTCGGTGTAAAATGGGAAGTTCATTATCTTATCCTTTTGGGTTTAGTGGGCAAGCGAATGGATGGTGGGCAAGCGAGTAGAGACTCCGTCGAAACGAACTTACCCACCCTACAAAATATTAAGTATGTTTCTTTTTTGAAGGCCAAACATCGTGGTTTGCATCCCACCAGAGTATTTTTAGAATGTGATTATCTAAAATACCCCAAAGACGTTCTTTACCGGAAAGACGTAGCGAAAAGAGTTCGTCAATGTCATCTTGATGTATTTCCGCAAGACGCTTTAACACTTCTGGATTAGGCGTGTTTTGAATATCAACGGCGTGAT
>QNEL01000361.1 GCA_003645185.1 Candidatus Parabeggiatoa sp. nov. 3 | reverse complement strand
AATCGGTTTCGACTTGAACGGCCGGTGTTGTTTCAGTGTCTGGCGAATCGGTTTCGACTTGAACGGCCGGTGTTGTTTCAGTGTCTGGCGAATCGGTTTCGACTTGAACGGCCGGTGTTTCAGTATCTTGTGGTTCCGGTTCGACTTGAACGGCCGGTGTTTCAGTATCTTGTGGTTCGAGTTGAACTACCACTATTTCAGTGTTTTGCGGTTCCGTTTCCAGTTGAACGGCCGGTGTTTCAGTATCTTGTGGTTCCGTTTGGACTTGAATAACCACTGTTTCAATGTCTTGTGGTTCCGTTTCGACTTGAACGGCCGGTGTTGTTTCAGAGTATTGTGGATCGAGTTGAACGACTACTGTTTCACTGTCTTGTGGTTCCGTTTCAGTTTGAACAACCACTGTTTCAGTGGGTTCCGTTTCTTTTAAAACCGTTTCCGGTACGGTTGTCGTTTCCTGGATAGTTTGTGGGGCGAGTGGTTTGGATACCTGCAATTTTTGCCCGACTAACAAGTTATAAGGCGCTTGCAACTGATTCCAAGCGGCGAGTTCGTCGAAACGGTGACCATACTGTTTAGCAATACGGTATAAGGTTTCTCCTGCATCAACGGTATGATAATCAGGCTTAACCGTTGTTTTGTCTGCGATATCTGTGGGTTTGCTGATGATCAAAGTTTGCCCAATTGATAAATCATAAGGGCGTTGCAAGTGATTCCAAGCGGCAATCTCGTCGATACTGTGACCCGATTTTTTCGCAATACCATACAAGGTATCACCTCGTTGTACTGTGATGCTGTTTGCCGGTTGACGAGAAGCGGTTGCCTTTGAAAACGAGAAGGTAGGTTGAAACTTGAGTTTCTTGGGCTTTTTGCGAGAATAGCTGGCCGTTGAAAAAGAGACTTGAGTGCTTTTTCCGTAGACGCTTTTTCGGTTGCGTGTCTTTAAAAAGCCTTTATAACCTCTTCTGACTTGATTGAACAGCCTTTTCTCGGAGCGGGGAATAGGCAGATAAAAACCGAGTTGAATATTTCTCGAATCACAACCGGAGAAGCTGGCTGCGGGGAGATTGAGACGAATAGCCACTTGATTTTTTTGGATATGGTGGACCGCAAATTGGTTCAAAAAATCTTGAGGGAGTTGGTATTCACAGCCTTTGAAAGTGATGCTTGACCACTCTAATGCTTCATAGAGTGTTTGTAATGTAGATGGCGGCGTGGTGTTGGCCTCTGCAAGAGCCTTTTTAATCAAGGGTTCGGCTAACAAGGCTTTGAGGATATCAGATTCAGTGAAGAATCGAGTGAGTTCCATCTTACTGTCGGCAAGAGCGAGATCATAGGCGGTCAATCGCGTTTCGGTTGAGGGTTCGGCCAGTCTTTGACACTTGACGGATTCTGTCTCTTTGAGACTGGCTATATTGCCAATTAGGGACAACAGGGTAAACTCGCGATCATATTGGCAGTCAGGCGAGGCGTTTGAGTTATCCGTTATAAAATCGGCTTCAAACTCTTTTTGCGCGACTGCCCGTGCGGAAAACAGCTGTTTTCCGTTTTTAGTCGCGGTAATATCCGTTTCTGTCCAGCGGATGTCTAAGTAATCGTTTTGACTTTGCCATATGACGTTGTTCGCGCCTTGCACAACAGGTGTTAAACTTAAGAACAAGAAACTGGCTATGAGTAAAAGCCTTTTAAAATGAATCATTTAGTGTTGTCTCCTTTTCAAATTATGAATTAATCAGGGAATCAAAACAGGGCAACCACAAGGGATTGCCCCTACAAGCACAATCGTTATTGTTTAGTTTTGATGCTGCAATATCACCGCTTTAACTTCTTGAAGTTCTGCTTTGACTTTGATAACGGGGGTAGTGCTTTGGCGAATAGCGGTATCGGGATCTTTCAAACCATGCCCCGTTAAAGTGCATGTCACGGTACTGCCTTCAGGGATTTTACCCTGTTTAATATCCTTCATGGCACCTGCGATTGAAATCGCAGAAGCGGGTTCGCAAAAAATACCCTCTTTTTCGGCTAAGAGTTTTTGCGCGGCTAAAATATCGTCATCTGGAAATTCATCAAACCAACCGCCGGATTCTTGTTGAGCATTAACGGCTTTATCCCAACTTTGCGGATTCCCGATACGAATCGCTGTGGCTACCGTTTCAGGCTGTTCAACCGGATGGCCCCGTAAAAACGGGGCTGCGCCACTGGCCTGATAACCGCACATCTTAGGCCTACTGTTCACAACACCAATATTAGCAAATTCTGTATAACCCATCCAATAGGCGCTGATATTCCCCGCATTCCCAACGGGCAAACAGTGATAATCTGGCGCTCTCCCTAAGGCCTCAATAATTTCAAAGGCGGCAGTTTTTTGACCTTGTAAACGATAAGGATTTATAGAATTAACAATCGTAATAGGCGTGTGTTCAGCCACTTCTTTGACGAGTCTCATGCCATCATCAAAGTTGCCTTGAATTTGAATGACAACAGCGCCGTGCATCATCGCTTGCGCGAGTTTACCTTGCGCGATTTTGCCTTCTGGAATGAGAACAAATGCAGTTATACCGGCCCTCGCACTATAGGCAGCGGCACTGGCAGACGTATTACCGGTTGAAGCACAAACCGTTGCTTTGCTACCTGCTTCTACCGCTTTCGTAATGGCCATCGTCATGCCCCGATCTTTAAAAGAACCGGTTGGGTTAAGGCCTTCATATTTAACGTAAATATCGACATTTTTCTTTAAAAGTTTAGGTATATTATGTAAGCGTATTAACGGTGTATTGCCTTCAGCGAGACTGATAATGCGCGTGTCATCATGCACTGGCAGATAATCACGGTATTTGTCAATCAATCCTGTATAACGGGTACGGGGTAGCATAAATAAACCTCTGTGAATAGTGAATGAATAATTAATTCATGACTTTTGAATGTTGTAGGGGCGAACCTGCGTGTTCGCCCTCGGAATCTTACCACCTATTAGTTTGATCAATTGATACAGATGTTTTTTTTTCAACACAGAGAACACAGAGTACCACAGAGGGCCACAGAGAAGATGTCTATGATTTTAAATGATATTCTGTCTATAAACATCCAGTGTCAATGTGTGTTTTTGAAGTTCGCCCTAGTGCAGGATCGCTCCAATCTTGAGACCACTTAGCAAGCATCAAAAGGTTGCCCTGGTTTTCCAATGGTATTGAAACTGGAGCGATCCTGCACTAGTCACTTTGCACATTTGCGTGGTCAACTGATTTCCACGCAAAAGTTTTTGCGCGCAAAAACTTTATTTCACGCGCTTTGTTTCGCGGAGCGAAACTTTAGCGTGAAATGTGGAACTGATAACTGATCATTGTCTACGTGTTTGTAGTCGTTTTGATTCGGGTAAAATCCGCACAGTTTTAACCGCTTTATGCGCTATTTGTATAATTTCCATCGGATGCCCTTCTAAAAGTAAACTGGTATCTGCTTCGGGAATGATTTCTAAATACTCTAAAATCAATCCGTTAAGCGTTTTGGGGCCTTCGGTGGGTAAGTGCCACTGCATAAAGCGGTTGAGTTCTCGCACAGTGATACTGCCGTCAACGAGACAACTGCCATCTTCTTGAGGGTGGATGTCTAAATTCAACGCATCAGGATTGGTGGTAAATTCGCCTACGATTTCTTCGAGAATATCTTCAAGGGTGACTAAACCTTGAATATCGCCATATTCATTGACGACTAAACCTGTTCGCTGCTTATGTCTTTGAAAATTCAGCAATTGGGTGTGCAAAGGCGTACCTTCAGGTACAAAATAGAGTTCATGGGCGCTTTTTTCTAAAGCGGCTTTAGTTAATTCATTATGTTTGAATAAGCTTACCAATTTGCGTAGGTGAATCATGCCTATCGCATTATCTATGTCTTCACGGTACAGCGGTAAACGGGTGTGTTGGCTCGTAGCGAGTTGTTGGCTAATCACATCCAGTGGGGCATTGATATCAATACCGATAATCTCATTACGCGGTATCATAATATCTTCCACTGAGACTTTTTCCAAATCTAAAATGCCTAATAACATTTGTTGATGGCGTTTAGGAATAATACCCCCAGCTTCATGAACGACAGTACGCAATTCTTCAGAACTCAAGTGATGTTGATCTTTGTTTGGCTCAGAAATACCAAAAAGTTTAAGTAAGCTATTACCCATGTAATTTAAGGCCCAGACTAATGGGTACAGTATTTTCAGCAAAGGTTTAATGATCAGTGAGGCAGGAAAGGCCACTTTTTCAGGATGGAGTGCTGCTATGGTTTTGGGGGTGACTTCACTGAAAATGAGAATAACCACAGTCAATAATGCGGCGGCGACTGCAATACCGGCCTCCCCCATCCATTTAATAGCAATAACTGTTGCAATTGAGGAGGCTAAGATATTGACAAAATTATTGCCTAATAAAATGACACCAATCAGGCGATCAGGCCGTGCCAATAATTGATTTACGCGCAGTGCACCTTTGTGCTTTTTTGCGGCAAGATGGCGTAAACGGTAACGATTAATAGCCATCATGCTAGTTTCAGAGGCAGAAAAAAAGCCAGAGGATAGGATCAGAAAAACCAGTATGCCAAATAGCACACTTATTGGAATGTCGCTCAAGAAAAATCAACCTTTAGTTGCAATAAGACGGGCGTATTTTCCTTGTAAGTGTATGGAGATGTCAAGAGGGTAGGGTGAAAAAGGAAGGGCTTGAATCGAATTAAGCCCATGCAAGAATTGATCCGATGATTGGCGGTTGAATGTGGATAGGGGCAATATCACTAAACCATTTAAAGGTTGGGGCAACAACGCTGCCCACTTGATTTTTTAAAACCTGACAGGTTTTTAAAACCTGTCAGGTTTGGGCCGATAATTGATTTTTATGAAGGCGGCTTTGAAAATCGTGCCATGCGAAGGGCAGTTTAAGTTGCCTAAGTTGCCCAAAAGGATACATTAAAAACTCCTGAACTCCTGAACTCATTTTTGAGTTTTACTTATATTAACTGATGTTACGCACTCAACTTCTGTTCAAGAAAGAATACAAACGACAATTGGTGCTGGATTTGAGCGGCTCACTTCAACAATTGGTGCTGGATTTGAGCGGCTCACTTCAATCATTCGATAGCCCCTCATTTTTTATACGTCACAGCATCAATATGTGATGTTTTGTGCGCTTGTATAACCTTAATAAGAATATGGGTGCGTAACATCAGTTATATTAACTTCAGTGGAAATTTATCCAACTTAAAACCTTTCAGCGTTTCCATTGTTTTCGCCCTCCACAATCGCACAAACTTCAAATTGAGGTTAAAATCATCAGAGATTTAATCAGCGCAAATCATGCTCAATCAGTATGTCACGCAAAAGTTTTTGCGCGTGAAATGTGACATATCAGCGTTCTATTGGTTTTTATCTTAACCGCTTTGGAATGGGTTAAGTTTTTAACCTCAACACAGAGACACTTCGTTCCACAGAGTTTCACAGAGATTTCCATTGGCTTAAAAACTCTGTGTAACTCTGTGGTTCTCTGTGAACTCTGTGTTAAAAAATAATGACTTTCGACTTGATTGATTTCATAAAGCCATTCTTCCAGAATCCAGTGATGATTGAGGCTAAAACCATAAGCATAATTTTTCCCAGCTTGTTTAAATTCAAATTCAAACCGTGAGGGTTTATCAAGGTAGGGTTCATCTAACTTAAAACAGAATCAATCCCATTCAACTACCCCAGTGCCGTTAAAGTTCAAGTAAAAACGGGCTTTACCGCTATTGATTTGCTATTGATTTATTCATTCAAAAATACCGCTCTTATGCAGTTACAATTAAGAAATATTATTAATCTACCTTTGAGCATAACAATTCCTTTTTCTTTACTCATTGATTTATATATATATACTTATAAATTTGATACCTTTTTTGAAAACAGATAAAATTAAGCAAAAATCACTCAACCTAAAATAGCCGCACCCAAATAATATAAAGTCTTTAGTTTGCGCCTTTACGTTCCAACTTTAGTTTACCGCTTGCCGCAAAATAAATTTGGAACGAAAAAGGCCTTCACAAAATAATTTTGTAACGACAATCTAAATTTGTACTTCATTCAATCGGGAAACGCTATATATTCTTATAGCCAACTTTTCAATTTGTCTTCCTCAAGATTGTCTTCCAATCAAAGCAAAATAAATTTGGAACGAAAGCAAAATAAATTTTGCACTAAAAGCGGGCCTTCAAGTTTGCACATCTTATTAAAATTGCAATGATTCTTTCACAAAAATCAACTTATTATCAATAGTCGGTTCGTTCGTCAAAATCATAACGATTTGAACCAAAAGACAATATGCCGGATAATAGGGCCGTTTCTTTGCGCCCATAGTGTAAGAAGGCATCAACACCGCCCAGTTTTGCAATATGCAATTGTAAGGCTTTAAAATTAAACGTGAAAGCATTTTAGTTATCCGTTAAGTTAGATAGAACGCTGATTCTCATGATTCTCATGATTAACACTGATTAACATAAGGACTAATTTAAAAAAAATCAGTGCCAATCATGATAGTCAGTATTATCTGCGTTCTATCCCACATTCATCACACCCTTCACAGCAGTTTGGTATTTAAAAATAATCAAATTATCAAGTTCACAAAAAATAGCTAAAATATTAAAATAAATCAAAGACTTATATCAGTTAACGGATTTGAGGGTTGGCACAATACCTCATACTAATAAGTCGCAAAAAAGAGTTTTTGTAAAAAGTTTTATCAATTTGACATAAGCATCATGCCACAATAGCCCTTTTAAAACTCATGCCATTATGAACCCTCGAAGTACATCTTTCATATAAGTTATTGAATTATTTAATAAAATTAAAATAATGTTCGAGGCATTGATGTTTTTTTATTTTTAATTACCAAAAACGATCTTAAGGTGTGATGAATGTAGGCTACAAAATTTCGATCTAATAATTGATGTGACAATTGAAATGAGACGACCCATCCGTAGTTTTGTCCGGCGTGCAGGGCGCATTACTTTGGCCCAAGAACGCGCACTTTCAACATTATGGCCTCGTTACGGTGTTGACAGTGTATTATATTTAGAGGCCTTATTTGGTAGGCAAGCCGAAAAACATTTAGAAATCGGTTTTGGAAGAGGAGAGGCCTTGGTGACTATGGCTTCAAACCATCCAGAGCATGATTATTTGGGCATTGATGTCCATCGTCCGGGCATCGGCCATTTGTTGATGGAGATAGAGGCCGCTCAATTAACGAATGTTCGGGTGATGTGTGCCGATGCGGTAGAGGTATTACAAGACTGTCTACCTTCACAGAGTTTAGATGCCGTTTACATCTTTTTTCCCGATCCGTGGCATAAAAAGCGTCATCACAAACGGCGATTAATACAACCCGATTTTCTTAAATTGTTAGCTAATAGAATGAAATCAGGCAGTTATCTACATCTCGCCACCGATTGGCAAGAGTATGCCGAATATCAATTACAAGTGTTAGAAGCCGCTCCTGAGTTTATCAATTGCACAGGCGGTTTTGCGGAGCGATCAGCGGAACGTCCATTGACCAAATTTGAAGAACGCGGACTACGTTTAGGACATCGTGTCTGGGATTTGCTTTACCGACACCAATGAAAGCGTTTTGTGGCCAGAGGGGGTGCGATTAAAAGTGCGGGGGTATACTTATTAAAGCTCAAGTCACCTAAAGGTGACTAACCTTTCACGACAAAGTTTTTTAAGCAAATGTATGATGGTGGACAGTTGGGATGCACTCCCACGCACTTTTAATCGCACCCGGCCAGAGGCCCTAGATTGACGCATGAACAAATGAACGTAAAATGATTAATGAACAAATAAACGCCTGAACTTGATTGACGACAGCGCCACTAGGATCATAAAATGCGCGTTTTATACTTAGCGCGGTAACACACTTTCAGGCAAAAGTTGAGCGAAGCTATACTTATTGCCTGAAAAACTTTTTAATGAAGAGGGTGGGCTTTAAAAACACGTTACCAAACCCCTACATTAATTTAAATTAAATGGTGGGCTTTAAAAACACGTTTCGCGCCAAAAGTTTTGCGCGCAAAACTTTTGGCGCGAACCCACCATTTCACGCAGCGAAGTATAGCGAAGCGAACCGAAGGTCAGCGAAGCTAAACAAAGCGCGTGAAATACATAAAAGTT
>QNEL01000360.1 GCA_003645185.1 Candidatus Parabeggiatoa sp. nov. 3 | reverse complement strand
CTTTAGGTGACTTGAGCTTTTAGACAACTGCTTTCACGCTTTCACGCTAAAGTTTCGCGGAGCGAAACTTTAGCGTGAAAAAGATTTTGCGCGCAAAATCTTTGGCGTGAAAAGCTGTTGGCTTAATAACTTAATAACCCCCGCACTTTTAATCGCACCCGGTTAATTGAGAAAGGTCGATAAATTTTATATCTTTAATTATCAAAAACTTAAAAGGGGTGTGATGAATGTTGGATATATTTGGCATCAAAACAAATTGCCAAAAGTATTTCGCGATAAAAACTTTTGCGGCGATTGGTATTTCAAACAACAGACTTGAGTACACCGATAAAGTAGAGCAAAATAAATTTTAACCAAGTTAAACAATTCACAATTCATAATTCTCAATTCTAATAACACGGCAAAAACTATTCTGCTCTCTATTGGCGTTGTATATATGTTATAGTTTTACGATTTTTAATTTTTGGTGTACTCAAGCAGACTGATAGACGAATCGATTTATGATGGATATGTATTTTCTTTGTTTTATCAGTCTTTTAGAAATCTTATTGATCTGTGTTCCTTGATACACACTTCTATTTCCCCATAAAATGGATAGAAATAGAAAGCGGATTGTTTTCGAGGGTTCAACTGATGAATATCATAAATAATGAACTCATGAACTTTTTTCAGCATTTTTAGCGTTATGAGCTTATGGATATCGGAATCAATTAGGCATTTTTGAATTTTTCGGGCCTCATCATTCATGATTTTTTTCAACCGTTTTGTTTTTATCCCTTACCAACTATCCGTTTTTTATAACGGCATTACATTTGAAAGGTGAATTTAAATCTCATATAAATCGTAATATAAATACCTTCATTTTTTGTGCGCCTTTCTTTTTTTATTTTAATTTTTTCTTTGGATTGTATACTACACGCCGAACCTTGTTAAAAAGCATTAAATCAAAAAAAGCGTGGTCAACAAGATTTCACACAAAAGTTGAGGCTCAAAAAAACAACTTGAAGCGCGTTGTTTAGCGAAGCTAAACTTTAGCCTTAACGCGTGAAAACGTAAAAGGTTAAACGGAAAATGACTGAGCCCTTTAATCTAAAAAAAAATAGAACGCTTTTAAGGTTCACTTGCAACGATTCTTTGCCCCAGTTTTGGCGTGCAAAAACGGGGGTTTAGAAATCACTTTTCTAGGCAAACGTTTTTTAGGCAAAAATTTTGCTTGGAAATCACTTGTTCAACATCAATCTAACCACTACATTAAATCAAAAAAAGCGTTTACACTCCATAAACATAATAAACTAACATAAATGGCCTCATTTATGCCATTTCTATTAAAGTTAAGTTGGTGTTTGGCTTGAAAGAGTATTTCATGCTAAAGTTTCGCTCAGCGAAACTTTAGCATGAAATCTTGTTCATTATACAGTGTGTATGTATTGATTTGTTCTGAAGGAGCATAAGAATGGCAAAAATTTTACTGGTAGAAGACAATGAAATGAATCGAGACATGCTTTCCAGACGTTTAAAACGTAAAGGCTTTGATGTCGAGATTGCTAAAGATGGAGGAGAAGGGGTGGACAAGGCGCATGAAAATCCTCTGCCAGATTTAATTCTAATGGACATGAGCTTGCCGGTCAAAGACGGCTGGACGGCAACCAAAGAAATCAAGGGGGCCGAGGATACTCAAAATATTCCCGTCATTGCCTTGACCGCTCATGCTATGTCTGGAGATAGAGAACAAGCACTTGCCGCAGGCTGTGATGATTATGACACTAAACCCATAGAATTACCTCGCTTGCTTAGCAAAATTGAAACCTTGCTAGCACGATAATAGAGATACTACGCTGAGAGACTCACTATGAGTGTTCTAGGAACTGGCGGTTCAGGCCCACTAGGAGAAAGAAACAATATCAGTAGAAACCTTGAACTGGTGGATATGGGGCATGATTTATTAACCCCCAGTAGCACCATCATTGCTTATACTGAGATGCTCTTAGAATATGCTGAAAAAGAAGACAGTTTTGATGAATTTATTCCTGATCTCAATAAAATGCTGACCGCTGGTGAACAACTGTCAACTTTAATCACGCAGTTGTTTTCTAAGGATACTTCTCGCCATGGTGAAATTGACTTTGAAGCCTTGACTTCTACCATCCGTCATGATTTACGCACACCAATCAATGCGATTATTGGCTATGGTGAGATGCTGCTTGAAGATATCGAAGAAGACGTTCACCCTGAGGCCAGTGTCGATCTCAAGAAAATTCTCACTTCGGCGCGACGGTTACTCACTTTAATTGGTGATCTGTCTTACTTTTCCAAAAATGCTAAAAAGTCAGAATCACCGCCCCCAAAAAAACCTGAACCGGCACCTAAACCAACCCGTTTAAATGAAACACCTTCGAGGGTACGCGCAAAGCCTAGTCTCTCACCATCAGTTGTTAAGTTACCTGAACTTAAGTCATCGCTGTTAGCATCAAGCGATAACCCTTATGATATGATGGTTACTGAGATCGATTTAGATAATAAACCGGCATCGCTGTTAGTGGTTGATGACAAGGAAAGTAATCGCGATTTATTGTCACGCCGTTTAAATAGACAAGGATTTCAAGTTCACGCGGCTGAACAGGGTCATCAAGCGTTACAAATGATTCGCAGTCAAGATTTTGATTTAGTCCTGCTTGACATCATTATGCCTGAAATGAACGGTTATGAGGTTTTAGCAGAAATCAAAGCGGATCCAGAAATCAGTCATATTCCAGTGATTATGATTTCGGCTTTAGATGAAATTGACAGTGTAGTGCGTTGTATAGAAATGGGGGCAGAAGATTATCTACAAAAACCGTTTAATCAAGTGATTTTAAATGCCAAAATTTCGGCTTCACTGGAACGCAAACGACTTAGAGATCGGGAACGGGCATTTCTCGAAAGGTTACAAATTGAGCAAGACAAATCGGAAAAATTATTGCTCAATATTTTGCCAAAGGCGATTGAAGATCGCTTGAAAAAAGGGGAACACACGATTGCTGACAGTTTTCCTGAAGTCACCGTGTTATTTTCGGATTTAGTCGGATTTACGGAATTATCTACGGGTATTACGGCATCAGATTTGGTGGAGAAGCTGGATCAAATTTTTTTAGCCTTTGATAAATTAACTGAAAAGTATGATTTAGAAAAAATTAAAACTATCGGGGATGCGTATATGCTGGTAGGTGGGGTACCTACCCCGCGTGCTGATCATGCTGAAGTGGTTACCAAGATGGGTATAGAAATGCTTGAAGAAATTGATGCCTTGAATAAAAGAAACCACGAAAATTTCAAGATTCGCATTGGCATTCATACCGGCCCGGTTGTCGCTGGTGTGATTGGCAAAAAAAAATTTATATATGATTTATGGGGTGATACCGTCAATATTGCCAGTCGCATGGAATCGCAAGGCCTTCCCAACAATATACAAGTCTCTGAAAAGACTTATGAACGCATCAAAGATAAGTTTGTTTTTGAACAACGTGGGCCGATTGAGGTTAAGGGTAAAGGAGAAATGGTGACTTACTTAGTCAAGGAACTCAAATCATAAGTTGGGTGGGCAACAGCCCACCTTCATGCTTGATTTCTTAAAAAAGTGTATAAATAAACGGTGCAACTGCTGAACCTTGCGTCAAAACAATCAGCCCACCTAATAACAACAACACGAGAATAATCGGTGCCAACCAAAATTTTTTGCGGACTTTCATAAAAGCCCACAGATCTTTCAATAACTCTAACATAGTCAGATTCCTATAGGAAGGGATTAGCGATAAAGGGCTGGGCCTCGTCAAAGTCCGATATAAGTTATTGATTTAACCAAGATATACGAAAATTATTTTAAAAATTATCTTAAAAAACAGTCCGTTGTGAATTTTGAGGTTGTACCACCCACAATTTCACATAAAAACATTACAAATCAAACAGTTAGTCTCAACTTTGACGAGGCCCTGGATAAAGGGCTTACCACCTATCAGTTTTGTTTATACTTAGCATCGTCATAAGGTCGCTATTACTTTAACATAACAGCCAACAGCTTTTCACGCTTTCACGCAAAAGTACAGCTTCGCTCAACTTTTGCGTGAAAAAGATTTTGCGCGCAAAATCGGTTGCAGCAGTTGTCTAAAAGCTCAAGTCAGGTGGTGGTGACTAACTCAATATATCCATTTCACGCTAAAGTTCGCGGAGCGAACTTTAGCGTGAAATTCACATTTAGCTTCGCTGGCCTTCGGCTCACGCAAAAGTTGCGCGCAACTTTTCACGCTAAAGTATAGCGAAGCGAACCGAAGGTCAGCGAAGCTAAACTTTAGCGTGAAAGCGTGAAATACAGTTTCGCTTCGCGAAACTTTTGCGTGAAATAGCATTTTCGATGTTTTTACAAAAAGCGCAAATTGTGGCGGTTGGCAGTATAACTAATTGTATGTCGATTTGCGAAGCATAGCAAATATATAGGCATAGCAACATCTGTAGAGACGCGAAGCTAAGCAAATCTATAGGCATAGCAACATATCACACGAGACGCGAAGCATCGCGTCTCTACTGGATAAAGGGCAATCACAAAAAAAATGTTTTTAAAACCATTATAGGTTGCAAGGGTAATCCCACTTGATTCGTTTTCAGAAAGGCTGTTCCATCTGTTTTGATGAACGCGATGGCGTTGATTTACGGTAGCTTTCAGACACATCGTGCTTGTTTTTCATCGCATTTTTTCCAAACAGACGCATGATTAAACCCATAGGGGTAATCATCAAGTAAAACACAAGAGCCAGAAGAATTCGGGTGTTTATCCAACCGAGTATCAAAGCGAAAAACATCCAGCCTCGATAGATTGGTTTTAAACTATTGGGTATCAGTAAAGCAGGTATCCAGAGCGCCACGGCAATAATCCACGGCCAGACTGGAAAAGCTAAACCGAACAACCACGGAAATAATAACCCAAACAGGCCTACGAAAAACCCGCCCATTATCAGTCCAAATTCGCGCAAGCCTTTTTTATCAGGAATTTCAATGTGCATATTAGTTATCCGTTGTCGGTGGGCTTTGCCCACCATATAAAGCTATTCGATATTCAAATTTTTAACCACCCAAGGCCGCAAAGTACGTTCAATCAATGCGTGTGTATAGGGCGTGGGATGGCCGTCATCTTCAATCGAAATTTTTGAGTGTGGGTGTTCTTTAAAGGCATCATCAATCACCGGAAGTAATGAAAAGAACGGTAATTTCGCAGCAGAGGCCCAACCGGCTATCTTCTCATCCAGAGAATAAACGTAGTCACGGTGAACTTGACTGAAATGTGGCCCAATCAAAGCCAAGTTGGTAAGCATAACCGGAATCCCCTGCTGCTGAAAAGAGGATATCGTATAATCCAAATACGTTTGCGTCATACGCCATTGTTTCTCAAGCACTTCGGGGGCAACCAGATATGTCAGGGGCGATAGCTTTTCAAAAGCCGCCATAGCGTCTTGTTCTGCCTGACTATAAGCGACTTGACTATTGTGCAGGATCAAGTCATCAACAGGTGAATGAACAAAGTCGCGCCACCCCTTTTGTAATAAGAGATAAAGCCGCGATTTGGATAACAAAGCCCTTGTGGTTGTCCTCATCAATAACGCTTCCTCATCATCAAGAAAAGGAAAGGTAGAATAGACTCGCTCTATAATGCGATCATCAGAGAGTTCATTCTCAAAAGTCATGATGAGTACAGCATCAGGTTCCACTGACAAATAGCGTTTGACATTCGCCGCATAATAAATCGGGCTTGCCCCCTGTATACTCATATTAACCACTTCCCAACCCTGTTCGCGCAGGTTTTCACCCAGTTGATAAGGATAGGTTTCATCTCTCTGATTCCCATGCCCCTCGCCTATGGAATCGCTTATGACAATCAATCGCTTTACATCATCAGATTTTGGCTGTATTTCCGGGCCACGAAAACCCATTGAGTTGATTTCATAATCAACTTGATAGTATGAGCGTGCCTGTGTATATTTTGAGCCAGGAATATGATAATAAACATAAGGACGCGCTTGAACGATGTAAATGTTTTCTTTATATGGATCGAACGTGCGAGCCGGTGGCGGATCGGGTATCGGTTGTAGTTTGACGAAAAAACGCGCCACTAATTCCCCAGTGACGAATAATAGCACTAGGGTTATCAGAAACATCAAAAAATAAAGTAAGCCTTTTCGACTGGGGGCGTGAGTCGTCGATTCTTGTGCGGCTTCCACACTTTCTACACTCATACATTCTCCTATTACAATGCAAGCTTGAGTTAATCTAATTCAAATTCTTGTTTCCAGGCTTCATCTTTCAACCATTTAGGTTGATTATGCTTAGATATACTGCACATGGGCATAGCTTTTCACGCAAAAGTTTTGCGCGCAAAACTGTATTTAGCTTCGCTGATCTTCGATTCACTTAAGAAGTTGCGCGCAACTTCTTAAGTGAAATGTGAAAAACTTTTTGATATCGATTTGGTGGGCAACAAAAACACGTTACCCACCCTACAATTCCCGCTGGCTCATTTTTAAAAAAGTTAAGTTTATTACCTCGTTGAGTATATACAAAAGCGCAAATTGTGACGATGGACAGTATAACATGCACTCCAACCAGCAAAGTACATTTTTTATTCTGTACAAAGAATAGCAAAACGGGATGTTCTTGTATAAAATGCTTTTAGGGCAGTACCACTTAACTATACCTGTTTATTCGCCTTACTAAACATCCAATTTAAGGTCTCAAACACCCATTGCAAATCAGTAGTCGCTGATATTTTTCTAGTGTCTCTGGTAAAAAACTGACCACTTTCCAGTTGACCAAACATCCAAATATCACCTGTAGTCACAGAAGCATAACAAACTTTGACACCTTGCTTAGAGGCAGCGACCATTTCAGCTAGAGCTTGCGCCCAACCTTCATCAAATTTATCTTGTTTCGCTTCAATGACACAGAGAGGAGGCAATGCCATGCTTCTGTATTTTATCTTCGGTGCGATTAAATAATCAGGTTCACCTTTTAATCCTTCATTTGGTTCTACATTGTAGGATACATGCGACCAGACAAACAGATTGTTGTATTTTTCTGCGACTAAGTCCAAAATAGGTTTGATAATATCTTCACATATTGTCACTTCATTAACAAAACTCATTTCATCTTGCAGCTTTCTTTCAATCTTTGAAAACGGATAATCCTCTATTTCAATGGCTAACCTTTCTATAAAGGGTTTGGATATCACCTGAATACTAAATTTGTCAACAACCTCATCAATTGTTTTAAAATCACCATACGACATATCGCCGTTCTCCTATTTTGTAGTGATTCTTGAATATCATTAATATTAATCAGTGTAAATCATGACAATCAGTCTAATCAGCGTTCTATCAGGTTTTTAACTTATTTAGAGCTTGAACTTGCTCGCTTGCTTTCTTAAACAGCCAATTTAAGGTATTGAGAACTTTTTGTAAGTTCTCTATGGCAGAGAGTTTGATTGGATCTCTGGTAAATATTTTACCCGCCTCCAATCGACTAAACTGCCAAAAATCCCCCGTAGTGACAACACCATAACAAATGCTTGCACCTTGAGTAGAAGCCGCGTACATTTCAGCTAACGCTTGCGCCCAACCTTTTTTCCAATCGTCTTGTTTGGCTTCCATTATACAGAGAGGTGGTGTTGACATACCACCATTTTTTGCGTAAGGGGCTATCATGTAATCAGGTTCTCCATCTAAGCCCCTATCTTTATCTACAGTGTAGGTCACCTGACACCATACTTTTAATGATTCATGGTTATCGGACACTATATCCAATATAGGGGTGATGATATGTTGGCATCTAGCCTGTTCATTAACAAAGTTTGCATCTTCTAACAATCTCCTACCCATCATTGTCAGTACGATATCATCAACCTCTATTTTTTCTTGGTTTATGAATGCGCTTCTTGTTATCTCAATATCAAATGTATCTGAAACCTGTTCTATCGTTTCAAATTTTCCATAAGACATATCAATTTCCTATCATGTTGTTTAGCTTAAAATTGATTCTGTTTCTGAGTTAAAGTTGCTTAAATCAATAACTGATGTTACGCACCCAGATTCTTTTTTTTGATAAAAAACTGGCCCAAAAGTTAATCTGCCAGATTTGCTCTGCCTCGCGTCTCAATGCCAGATTTGCTCTGCAGAGCAAATCTACACAG
>QNEL01000359.1 GCA_003645185.1 Candidatus Parabeggiatoa sp. nov. 3 | reverse complement strand
TGTGAGCCGGAACGACTGGCATCACATTCAGGTACAAGAGTGGCTGTGATTATTGATGAATTTCAGGATATGAAATTCTATATCTACGACATGTCACAAGAAATTTTTTCAGACTTGGATTCTAAAGGCCGCCTGAATGGTCCGGGCGCAATCAATCTCCCAGCCACATACGACCGACAGGCCCAGAGCCGTAAGGCACCCATGCTGGTATCCGGATCAGCGGTGACGCTTATTTTCAAGACCGTCATGGGCGGCCCTTTGGGCGGACGCTTTGACTTTATGTATATGAAACCCATGTCCATTCCAGATGGCGCAATGCTCTTACACCAGACGCTGAAATATTATGCCCCCGACAACGCGATTACTCCAGAACATGCCCTCTATGCAAGTGCTCAAGTGGGCGGACACCCTTATTACCTGTATTGCCTAGCAACATCTAAGTATGAAGGCAAGGGCTTTGGGGATGAAAAGGCCATTGACCAACTCATCCGTTATGAGATTGAAAACGGTAAAATCTATGGTTTCTGGCTGACTCATTTTAGAGACAACCGAAAATATCTCAATGCCGATGATGATTTAGAATTAGGAAAGAAAATCATCTATTATTTTACCCAATATAACAATCAACCTGTAGACGTTAAGGGTATTGCTGATAAGCTCAATGTGCCCAAACAAGCCGTAGAGGATAAAATTGAACGACTGTATCAGGCTGACTTGGTGTATAGGAGTGCCGAAAAATTTTATACTTTCAACGACATAACTCTCATGCGGTTTATTAAGTTTGTGTATGAACAAGACTTGGAAGGGATTGACAAAATTGACCTGAGTCAACAGAATTTGATGAATACCCTGAAAGGTAAATTTTTAGAGATGGTAGTAGAAGTCTCTATGATGAAGTTTAATCATGAGTCTTTGCCAGGCCTCTGGTTTGGTAAAACAAGTGAGGTAGAAGTGCCCTTATTCCAATTTGTTAGAACAATGACGGTAAAAGGGGCCAAAACCCCCTCTTATCAGATTGATGTGTTTGGTAAAGAACAAAGACGCAATAAAGTCTGGCTTTGTGAGTGCAAATATACCAAAACGCCCATGGATATTCAGCAAGTCAAAAAGCTTGAGAGTGCCGCGCAGGTGTTGATATCGTCGCATGAGGAAGAGGGCACAGCTATGCCTTTAATACACTTGTGGCTGGTTTCTACAGGTGGTTTCAGAAAAGATGTGCTAAGCTATGTCAATGCCCGTGCGGATATTTACGCCTCAGATTATGAGGGAATTAACAACCTCTTTAAGGCATTTGGAGGAAATTATTCCATTCCTAAGTTTGCCGTGAATGATTAATTTGATCTTGTTAGCTTATGCTCAACAATATGATCATTAAATCTTGTATATCTCCTATTTTTCATATCACGCTTCGAGTGAAGACACAAAGCAATGCTTAGCGCCTTTGCGTCTTTGCGTGAGATTGATTTGAATAAAAATATGAGCTGTCTATTCAACAATATGAGTCAGGCTAATTAACTCAAAAAACAGGAATAAAAAACATGGCAAATCAATTCACTATCGAAGAAATTCAAAACGTATTGGCGAAGGCGGATCAGTTATACACTTCTAACGAGGTATCAGTAGCATTGGATAACATGGCCGTTGATATCCAGCAACGCTTGTCTGATCAATATCCTGTGTGTTTGAGTGTGATGATTGGGGGGTTAATTTTTAGCGGACAATTGTTGCCGCTTTTGAATTTTCCCTTGGAAATTGATTATATTCATGCCACCCGTTATCGGGGCACAACGAGTGGTAGTGATTTACATTGGATGAAATACCCCAATATTAGTTTAGAAAACCGTACGGTTTTGGTGATAGATGATATTTTAGATGAAGGGCTGACTTTGCAAGCGATTGTTAAATTTTGTGAAGAAGCGGGGGCGCATCAAGTGTTGACTGCGGTTTTGGTTGAAAAAGAGCTTAATAATCGTCCGGGTTTACAACAAGCAGATTTTACGGGATTGACAGTGCCCAATCGTTATGTTTTTGGTTATGGTATGGATTATCAAGGGCAATTGCGTTATGTTCCCGGGATTTATGCGGTGCATGGTTTGTAGGCAATAAATCAAAACGGATAAAATGTAGGGGCGAACCATTGTTATCGCCCTTCAACATACAAACACTTATGAAAGGGGCGCATTTCTAAAAAAAGTCATCAAGATAAATCTTAAAGGCCCGATTTTCAAACCAAATTTATTTTGCAGCGATTGGATTTTCAAACCAAATTTATTTTGCAGCGATTGGATTTTCAAACCAAATTTATTTTGCAGCGATTGGATTTTCAAACCAAATTTCTTTTGCAGCGATTGATTTTCAAACCAAATTTCTTTTGCAGCGATTGATTTTCAAACCAAATTTCTTTTGCGAAGGCCAAGACAGATAATGAACTTTTTTTTGGAATAGCGCCATAAGGAAAATATTTATGAGCAAATTAGCCATTATTGGTGGTACAGGATTGACTGAGTTGGAAGGCTTGGAAATCACAGATAGGGAAATGTTGAATACACCTTATGGAGATCCGTCTAGCCCACTTTTTCATGGGACTTATTATGGGAAATCGGTTGTGTTTTTAGCACGGCATGGGGTGCGGCATAGCATTCCACCACATAAAGTGAATTATCGGGCTAATATTTGGAGTATCAAAGCCTTAGGGATTCAAACGGTGATTGCAGTGGCGGCGGTTGGAGGGATTCATCCTGAGATGCGGCCCAAGGAGTTGGTGATTCCGGATCAAGTGATTGATTATACTTATTCACGCGAACACACTTTTTTTGCAGACGATTTTAATCAGGTTACGCATATTGATTTTACTCAGCCTTATTGTCAAGAATTGCGTGAGCAATTATTGAAAGCGGCAGCGCCATTCGATTTTAAAGTCCATTCTCAAGGTGTGTATGGCGCGACACAAGGCCCTCGTTTGGAAACGGCGGCCGAAATTAATCGTATGGAAAGAGATGGCTGTGATATTGTCGGTATGACGGGTATGCCTGAAGCCGCTTTAGCGCGTGAATTGGAACTGTGTTATGCCACTTGTGCCGTTGTGGCTAATCCGGCCGCAGGGCATGGTTTGACACCAATTACGATGGCAGAGATTGAAGCGACTTTAAAACAGGGTATTGAAAATGTGCGTCAGTTATTGGGGGCCGTGATTCGATAAGGGCTTCCCAAAGTTCTCGCCAAGGGCAGACACAAAAGTCTGCCCCTACATATTAGAGTTTATACCGACTTAACATAACTCATTGATTTATTTTAAATTTTCATTTTGAGAAAACTCATAAAATCAAGCACTTAATATTAAATCGGTATAATGTCTATTAAATAAGGGCAGATATCGGGTGTCTGCTTTTACTTATTCTATTACTTTTTCAAAATCCGATTTTTCCACACCACAATCAGGACATACCCAATCATCTGGTATATCCTCCCAGCGCGTTCCGGCTAGTATCCCTTCATCAGGTAAACCTTTCGCTTCATCGTAAACCAAACCACAAATAACACATTTATATTTTTTATAGGCTTCGGCCATCTAAAAACCTCGAAAATAGTTAATGAGAGAATAGAAATTTGAAGAGCAGTGGTTTGCCCTTACAAAATACATTTTAATTTCTGAAAATGTTAGAGAAAATGTTGAACTCGACTCAAATTACTTTGGTTCTTGTTCATCCCTTAAGAAAAACGGCTAAATAAAAGATTGATAGTCAATAGAAAAACTCATTGAATCATTGAAATATCATGACAATCCTTTGTTAATTTTCACCCTTTTTAAGTCTGTTCTGTATATCCTCTTATCAAAAACGGATTTTAAAATAGTTTGATAAATCAATCAATTATAACTGTGCAGATGAGGACTTTCGCGTAAAATTGAGAGCAATTCTACCACTTTGCCCTATACCCACCAAAGCATCATCTCGTTCATTGTTCAATCGTTGTCTTCAATAGAAGCATTCTTATAGTGATTTGTACAATTATCAATCACACGGCGAATTTGTTTAGCTCCATTTTTTTCTTCTAAGTGCCGCTTCAAATTCCTGTTTGGAGTGAGATTTTCTTGTCGTAAGGATTGACGGGACTGGAGTCACAGAAAATGGGAACGCTTCAGACAAGGGCAACCACAAGGGATTGCCCCTACAAAAACCTAATTATCTTTAAGGGCCAATTTCTTGTGCTTGCTTCTTGATCAGGAATCACGCCAAAAAAATGGCAGGTTCTGGTTGAATGCTAAAAGCTGAAAAATCGGTATACTCCAGTGCTTCTTTAATCGCTTGACTCAGATCGTTTTTGGAAACGCTTGTCCTATTTTTGTCTATCAATGCAATCCTTAACGTCTGTAAAAATTCGCGCAGCGTTTTGATGATATCGACAAAGACTTTATCGCCATGTTTGCCCGCCTCTTCTATCAGCCAACCAAACAATCTGACTGGGCGATCCGTCAACAATTCTGGATACTGTTCTAAAAGGCTAATACCCATCTCTATAGTAGGCTTTTTTAACCAAGCCAGTACTTTCACCATAATATCTTGAAAGTCGAGCAATTCTTTACCCTCATCCGCTTCAAGCGTATTGGTAGCCAAGCCATTTTTTAACAATAGCAGTTGCCGAATGGCAACTAACAAGGCAATATCCTTTTGAGAAAGGGCATCTTTAACCGCTTGCAACAATAAATGACGACCCGTAAAAAATTGAAGCAATTCTTCATTCTCTTGCTCACGCGCATCGGCAATGAGCAACTCAAATAAACTATCAACAAAGTCTGATAACAATTGAGGATTGTCGATTAAAACGCTCAACCCGTCTTCAGGCGTTGGCGCTTGAAACAAAAAGTCTTGTAAAGCAGTCTGAATACTTTCTAAATCATCTGGTTCTTGATTCATTAGGGTTTGCCCCTAGGGTTTAGGAGTTCATCAATAACTACAAGGATTTGTATATAATAAGCGAGGGCGAACACGCAGGTTCGCCCCTACAACCCCAAAATACGTTGGTGTTTGTAGGGGCATACCTGCGTGTCTGCCCTTATTTTAATGGCATTGAGGTACAACCTAGGGAAAGCTTATAGTTATCTATATGAACTCTGTGTTGTACCATAAAAAGGTGATAAAGGTAGTTCTTGTAGGGGCAATCCCTTGTGGTTGCCCCATCGGTGGTATATTAATTTTTTGGAGTTACCTTACCCCAAATCTCCCCACAATGCTTGGCAAATTGCCAATACAGCAACGGCTGCGGTTTCGGTGCGTAAAATGCGCGAACCTAAGCTGATTTCTAAATAACCAGCCTGTCTGGCTTGCTCGATTTCCGTTTCACTCAAACCGCCTTCAGCCCCAATTAATACCGTCATCGGGCCCTGAGATTGTTCAAGGGATTGGAAATGAATTGTGCCCTTGGGCGACAATACCACACCCCTATCTCCCCTATCCGCTTTCATTAACCAAGCCGATAAAGGCAAAATAGGATGTAATACGGGTAAACGATTTCTGCCACATTGTTCACAACTACTGATGATAATTTTATGCCAATGTTGCTCACGCTTACTGATTTTGCTGTTATCAAGGGGCAAACGGCGTTCCGTGAACACCGGTACAATCTGATGTACCCCCAATTCAACCGCCTTTTGAATCGTATAATCCATACGATCAGAGCGAGAAATCGCTTGTACTAAGGTAAGCGGCAAAGCCGATTCGCGTTCAATCGCATTAAAATCAATAACTTGTAATAATGCCGATTTTTTAGTCGCCGATACC
This sequence comes from Candidatus Parabeggiatoa sp. nov. 3, assembly GCA_003645185.1. GTDB lineage: Bacteria > Pseudomonadota > Gammaproteobacteria > Beggiatoales > Beggiatoaceae > Parabeggiatoa. The sequence goes on along the minus strand of QNEL01000359.1, from coordinate 2,480 downwards.
AAACGAGCCGTATATTCCCCTCCGCCCCCATTAAACACAATAACATCAGTGCCAACCCGCAACCGTAGCACATTTAAAAGATAATGGGTTGATTCTTTAGATAAAACAACCTCAAGTTCAACCGCTAAAGCTTGGTTTACAAATAAACGTGATAAACGCATAAGGGAATCGTAGGGGGCCGGTAACGTGTTTTTGTTGCCCACCATCTTATGTAGGGTGGGTAACGTGTTTTTGTTGCCCACCATCTTATGTAGGGTGGGTAACGTGTTTTTGTTGCCCACCATCTTATGTAGGGGGCCGGTAACGTGTTTTTGTTGCCCACCATCTTATGTAGGGGGCCGGTAACGTGTTTTTGTTGCCCACCATCTTATGTAGGGGGCCGGTAACGTATTTTTGTTGCCCACCAAATAATTAACAATTAACCATTAACCATTAACCCGTCGCGATATCAATCCCCTCCAACGCAATTTCAGCCAATTGATGAATCTCCTCCGGTGTAATCACATAAGGCGGCATAAAATAAATCACATCCCCCAAGGGCCGTAACAAAGCCCCTCTTTTTAAAGCATGTTGATAAAACCGCAAACCACGCCGCTCTTGCCAAGGATAAGCCTCTCGACTTCCCTTATTTTTCACCATTTCTATCGCCAAAATCATACCCTGTTGCCGCACTTCACCAACATGAGGATGATCGCGTAAACCACGAGTCGCCTCATCCATCACCTGAGCCAACTCACGATTCTTTTCAATCACATTCTCCTCTGCAAAAATATCCAAAGTCGCCAAAGCCGCACGACAAGCTAACGGATTACCCGTATAACTATGAGAATGGAAAAACCCGCTCAAATTCAAATAATCATCATAAAACGCCTGATAAATCTCCTCATTCGTCAACACCACCGATAAAGGCAAATACCCACTCGTTATCCCCTTCGACAAACATAAAAAATCCGGCGTAATCTGCGCCTGCTCACAAGCAAACAAAGTACCCGTGCGCCCAAAACCCACCGCGATTTCATCCGCAATCAAATGAACATTATAATGATCACACGCCTCACGCAACAAACTCAAATACACCGGATGATACATTCGCATCCCCCCAGCCCCTTGCACCAAAGGTTCCACAATCACCGCCGCCAACTCATCAGCATGTTGTGCCAACAAAGCCGCCATCTCCTCAAACTGCCGCCGCGCAAAAGCCTCATAAGACTCCCCATCCGCCGCATAGCAACCCGCCGGAGAGGGTGCCATCAAAGTATCGATCAACAAAGGCGCATAAACGTTTTTATACAAAGCCACATCACCAACCGCCAAGGCCCCCAACGTTTCACCATGATACCCCTTTTGCAAAGCCACAAACCGCTTCTTTCGCGACAGCCCTTGATTATGCCAATAATGGAAACTCATTTTCAGCGCCACTTCCACCGCAGCCGAACCATTATCCGCGTAAAAACAACGACTTAGCCCAGAAGGCGTGATATCAACCAAACGTTCCGACAACGCCACCACCGGCTCATGAGTACAACCGGCCAAAATCAAATGTTCCAAACTCTCCAACTGCTCACGAATCGCCGCATTAATACGCGGATGAGCATGACCAAATAAATTCACCCACCAAGAACTCACCGCATCAATATAACGTTTACCCTCAAAATCCTCCAACCACACCCCCTCCCCACGCCGAATAGGCAACAAAGGAATCGTTTCATGATCCTTCATTTGCGTGCAAGGATGCCAAAGCACCGATAAATCACGTTGAATAATGTCTGAATTAAGCATATTAAGTATTTTTATGTAGGGTGGGTAAAGATTGTTGCCGGCCCCAATTAAATGTAGGGTGGTAACGTGTTTTTGTTGCCCACCATCTAATTTTAATTTTGCACGATAAACATGATAACTGATAACTGATCACTTTTTCAACACAGAGATCACAGAGGAACACAGAGTTACACAGAGAGATTATTTGTTTATCGTCGTTTTATCCACGCTGTTTCGAGCTTTCCTCTCATCTTAAACTCTGTGGTACTCTGTGATACTCTGTGAACTCTATTCGAGGTTCAAGTTTTTGCGCGCAAAAACTTGAAACTCGAATGTTGAAAAAACTCAAATTTAGCGTTCTATTCCACTTTTAAATTAATTTATCAACAATGGCAGAACACGATCAAAGTTATAAAAAGCTATTTTCTCACCGCGAAATGGTGATAGATTTACTCCGTTTTATAGATGAACCTTGGGTAAAACAATTAAATTTTGACACATTAGAAACGGTGAACAGTAGCTTTGTAACCAATACATTACGCGAACGCCATGATGATATTATCTGGCGAGTTCGCCTACAAAACAAGTGGCTTTATGTTTACTTATTAATCGAATTTCAATCAACCATAGATGACTTCATGGCCGTTCGCATCATGGTTTATGTCGGCCTGTTGTACCAACATTTGATTGAAACGCAAGAATTAACGGGCAAAGATAAATTA
>QNEL01000358.1 GCA_003645185.1 Candidatus Parabeggiatoa sp. nov. 3 | reverse complement strand
TCTCTTCTATAAAACCACAATATTTTGTGGAAAATTGGAATATTATAAGGATAGTCTTGTTATTTTCAAATGAAAATTTGAGCGGTTAATAATATCATATTAAAATCAACTTGACGATCGAGTATCATACTCATCATACAAAATAATTTGCCCTTTACCATCTGAATCAATAATGGTGTCATGGCCCTCACTGAAAGAATCATAAAGGTAGGTGTCATAACCGCCCAACTCGTCCTTCAGAATATCCTTTCCTTCGCCACCCACATAAACATCATCACCCTTGCCACCCTCCAAGGTATCATCACCATCATGACCATAAAGATAGTCGTTACCGTCACGGGCCTTGATGATATCCTTGCCATCACTACCGAGAATCAAGTCATCCTGGTATACTGTTTTCTTTCCCGCAATAGTAACGGTTGTGTTCTTTTTGACATCAATTGTTGTGATTTGCGTCTTTTGGTTAAAAGAGGCTTTGGAAGAAACATCGGAAAAAATTCTTTGGACATCCGATTCGGCAACACCAGAAGGCACCAAACGGTCTTTGGCATCCTCAATCTCTTCTTCAAATGTCTTAACCGTCACTAACTCCGCAAATTCTTCATCCGCAGCAATTCGATTGACCTGATACTTGTGTTCAGACTGTAGAATTTTTTCTCGGTGGTCTTCTACCATGGCAAAGATCCATTTGGCTTCTTCATACCAAGCATGATCTGCATCATCCCATATTGATTCGGGCTCATACAGTCCGAACAGGGAGGATTCAGCAAAGCGTCGTTTTGCAATACCTCCACTTTTATTACCATTGGAGTTATAACGGATTTCGTACCATGCCTCAGCACGGTTATTGTTATCCAAGGCAGTTGCTAAGTTTTTGCCTAACAAGCTGGTTTTGCCATCTTTGGTATTGAAAGCGAGGGAAAATAGGGCAATTCTCTCACGAGAAAATGGAACTGGGCCAATATTGGTTTTTGATAGGTTTCCTGGAAAACCGCCCTTTTTTTGGCCTGAAAGCCAAATATCAAGCTTTGTTTCGTATGTCTTGACAATACTATTAAAAGCGCCTTGCATTTCCTCAAGACTGTCGTAAGCAAATGACGTTTTGGCACCCTCAGTTCCTAGAGATTTCTTTCCCATTTCTGTCACACGATCCGTCATAATCTTATCTAAATTCGTGCGGAGTGTACCATTTTGAGGATGATCATGCAGGGAAGAAGGTGAATAGTATTTTGTGACAATCTTGTGAATATCTTTTTGAGACTTCACATCAATAGCATGTTGGAATTTCTCGTTTTGATTATTCGGATCAGGTTGATCAAAATCAAAACCAAAATCTTTTAAAACCGCAGTCAGAACAGTTTCTACCGCTAAATTAAATCCTATACCAATAGTCGGGTTTGCACGAGCAATATCAGTATCAAGGTAGGGGTATTCCCTAGTACCTTCAGCAATACTGAGGAACAGAAGCCGAGCATTATTATACTCTTCATCAGACAGTAGATGAAAGCGAGTTAAAGCCATAAGTTGTCCTCCTCTTTTTAATAATCAAATACTTCTGCATTAACACCTGGGTAAAGTTCAAATTTTAAGGTACACACTTCTTGAGTTATACCCTGTTCTGTTTTAAAAACATGGATATAACCTTTTTGATTAAAATCATCACTCCATTTATCAAAATAAACTTTGCCTTTATACAAAAACACGTCATACATAGCATACAACCAATTTCCGGCAAAATTTTTGTGATCCCCAAAAGGGTTTTGCAGTAAATGCCGGGTGGCTTCTACATCAAGGTATTTCATCTGGTCATCCACAACCATAATGGGCGAGGCATACCTTCGAGAACCACCACAAAAAAGAAATTCGTAACGTATAACCCGCTCAATAGACTCATCATTGTCGATGTCCACACGAATAGAATAAAGAGTTCTGGCACTTCTTAACCACCATTCCAATTTATTTTCTGTAGCATTTCTAGAATTAAAGTTATCAAAAAGCCTGATAATCTGCTTGACTAACTTAATATATTCCCATTTATCAATCCTTTGCCAAGTCGGCTTACTAAAATCACGAAATTTTGGATTAATACGTCGATCACAACTCATGTAAGACCATTCTTCAATCAACGAATTGAGATTACGAACATAAGCCACACACATTTCTGAAGAAGTTCCTTTGATTATGGTGTAATAGCCGATATCAAGACCAAAGGATGTTTCTGTCAGTAGGCAGAACAGCATGATTGCCCCAAAAATGGGTTTCATTGTTCTTTCTCCTTTTGTAAGAGAGGGTTGGTTACGCGAGTTAAGTTCATCAGTCATTTTCCTTTTTTTTATAAGTTAATAAGGTTCTTCTTCGCCTGGGTAAAATTCAAATTTTAAGGTACACACTTCTTGAGTCGCACCCTGCTCTGTTGTAAAAACATGGAGATAACCTTTTTGATGAAAATTATCACTCCATTTATCAAAGTATGCTTGGCCTTTATACAAAAACACGTCATACATGGCATCAAACCAACCTCCTGCGGGATCTTTGCTCTTATTCCAAGAAGGGTTTTGCAATAAATGCCGGGTAGCTTCTACATCAATGGATTCCATCTGGTCATCCACAACCATAATAGGCGAGGCATACACCTGAGAAGCACCACAAGAATGAAGATTGTAACGTATAATCAAATCAACAGACTTATCATTGTCAATGTCCACACGAATCAAATCAAGAGATATGGAAGTATTTAACCAGTCTTCCAGTTCAGAAGGGCTTGCAAATTTAGGGTCATTAGAGTTATCAAAAAACAGAATAATATGCTTGACTAACTTAATATATTCCCATTTATCAATCATTTGCCAAGTCGGCTCACTAAAATCAGTGAATTTTGGATTAAGACGCCGATCACAACTCATGTAACGCCTTATTTCAAAAAAAGAATTGAGATTACGAACATAAGCCACGCACATTTCTGAAGAGGTCCCTTTGGTTAGTGTGAAATAGCCGAGAGGGTCAAAACCAAAGGACGTTTCTGTCAGTAGGCAGAGCAGCAGCATGATTGCCCCAAAAATGGGTTTCATCGTTTTTTCTCCTTTTGTAAGAGAGGGTTGGTAAAGCGAGTTAAGTTCATCAATTATTCAGGGCCTCATCATAGTACAACTAATTTAATTACTGGGATAAACGAATTGACACCTTTTGGTCAACTTGAAGCATACACTAATTATTATTAACTCAAAGTTCCCACTAAATCAGCATGGATTTTCATCTCGAATATTTTTAATTCGTTTATCTAAAGTCAATTTGTTGTACTATAGTAGTAAGAGCATCAACGCGGTTATTACAAAATTGATTTCATTGTTTTTTCTCCTTTTGTAAGAGAGAGTTGGGAAAGCGAGTTAAGTTCATCAGTCGTTCTCCTCTTTTTATCAAGTTAATAAGGTTCTTCTTTGCCAGGGTAAAATTTAAATCTTATGCAGGATTTTCTTCTCATCACGCCACACAACACTAGCGAGTAGTACATGTTCATAATACTCTTTAATTGCAGACATTATTGTCCTCCGTTCTTTAACACCTTATAAACTAGATTCTCATGCTCTTCATGACTTCCAGATGTCTTAAACAATTCAGGAGGAAATAAGGGTCTGTCAAACAATTCATAAGAAAATAAGGGTCTATTAAACAATTCATAAGGAACTAAGGGTCTATTAAACGATTCATCAGGAACTAAGGGCAATATAGGTTGTCGCCACTTTGAAAAGCTTTTGACTTGACCTAAAACCGTTTTATCTTGACGGTTAATAACGACGGTTTCTCTACTTTTGACCACAAAATGAGCATTCAAGTAATCAACTTCTTTGGTATATATATTTTCCATAAGGGCATACTGGCTTTTTAATTGTTCTACCTTCTCTGAGGCAATACAATATTTACCCTTGTATTGTAAAGTCAAGGGCAGTTTTTTTTGAGATGCCTTAAATAGCTCACATTTTTTTGAAGCCTTTTTTTCAAGATAAAAGCGGTAATAGCCGCTTTCCAAAGTTAACTCATTCCGATTAGGAGAAGCTACATTCACCTCTATGTATTGATACTTTTGGGCCAATAACTGTTGTTGACAGATTTCATGACAACCTAGCCAATTTTTAGCCTGATAACCTTCAACATGCTCTATTGTCGAAAATATTTTTTCACCAGCTTCTGTTTTATCTAATTGTTTCAAATAAAAATAGGGGCCCATATCGTCATAAAATGGCGCTAAAAAAATAACCAAAATGAGAAAAATGACAAAAGGTAGAGCGATTTTGATATCGGTTAGCGGTAAAAAAATACTGCTGATAATCATGGTGACAAAGGCAAACCAAATGGCGGCTAAAATACTGATTTTATCCAGTTCAAAGTAAGTCAAAATAGCTAAGATTATAGCTAAAAGGAGCGCAATTTTTTCCCAAGTAGACACGTCTTTTCTAGATAATATTTTCACGAACTTCAATACTGGTAAAAGTATCAAAATCCCCAAACCATAAAAGATAAAATTAAAATTAAACATAGGTATTCTCGTTTCAAAGAGGAATGGTGGGCAAACGGGTGGTGAAATATCGGTTTATATTGAGTTCATTGCCGCCCGTTTACCCACCCTACAGTTCTTGAGTGAACCGAAGGGAATCTTTTGTATTTAACCCAATCGAAAAATGCTATACCTGAACAAACACACCCCGCCAGCAAAGGGCGCATTCCCAAAAAAAGGGTCATTATCGATTTGCACAAAAGCAAAATAAATTTGGAACGTAAAAAAACACGCAAACTCAACAACCACCCGCTAAAGCGGGTGGGTTAGAGAGTTTGGGTGCTGAAAGCACGGATACTGAGCTTCGCTAAGTGAAATCCAAACAGTTACAACAACTAAAACAGGTGTGGTGCGTTAGATATTTTGGTTTTGTTAAGCCAGGATACTGGGTGAATAGCCGAGTTAGGGGACGACGAAAGAATCCATCTTAAAGTTTTCAGCAATATTAGGTTCAAAACGCAAAGCAACATCTCCTTAACAAACTTAATATCGATATAACGTTCCCCAGACTTTCAGGGTATTCGATATTATAAACAGTGGGACTTTCAACGCGGTATTCCATATATATTCCTTCAATTTAATGAGGCAATTCTTCTACACTGAAAGCATTGTGAGATAAATCTGTTCACCTAAAGGTGAAGGTTTTAACCTTGAGTTTAGAAAATAAATTTGGAACGTAAAAAAACCTGCAAAATAAATTTGGAACGTAAAAAAACACGCAAAATAAATTTGGAACGTAAAAAAACCTGCAAAATAAATTTGGAACGTAAAAAAACACGCAAAATAAATTTGAAACGTAAAAAAACCTGCAAAATAAATTTGGAACGTAAAAAAACACGCAAAATAAATTTGGAACGTAAAAAAACCTGCAAAATAAATTTGGAACGTAAAAAAACACGCAAAATAAATTTGGAACGAAAAACGGGCCGTTAAATTTTGCGAAATGATCCTTTTTTTGGGAATGCGCCCCCAGCAAACTAAAGTTTTTCGGCTTCAATTAGGGTGATTCCTAAGTAGCCATCTTCATTAAAATTGAAGTTCTTGATCGTCAAGGTGTCGTTGATAACCAGATCGCTGTCTTGACGGCTATAGCGAAAGTGGCCGTTTTGGTAAATCCCGCTTCCGGGTTTCGTTTCAATCGCTTCTGTGAGTTGAGTGTCATCGAAAATCACTTTGCCTTGTGCGTCGGCATCAGAGATGATGTCATGCCCTTCCCCTGTTTTATAATGGTAAACATCATGCTTACCATCGGTGTCGATCATCAGATCATCGCCTTGGCCTCCGAAATAAATGTCATCGCCTTGGCCGCCATGTAAGACATCGTTGTCGTTTTCACCATAAAGATAATCGTTGCCTTCGCCTGCCCACAGGGTGTCGTCACCGTCGCCGCCGAGAATCAAATCCTTTTTATAAACCAGATAAATTGTGGTTAGATAATCAATTTCGATCACTTCATTCTCTTCAACACCATAGCGATCGTGTTTATATGAAGGGGTATGAATGCGATCTGTGTCGCTGAGTTTGATCACGGTGGGTTCTCGGGCATCTATGGTGTTTTCAGGGTATAAATCTGTAAAAACACGTTCAAATTCAATGCCTTGAGTATACCGCTGTTGTAAAACAGTTTTGGTGGCCTTGATGTCTTGTTCAAATGGCTCAATGTTCACTAAACCTGCAAAGTCTTTTTTGGCCTTCATGATTTCTGCCATTAAGTGGTATTCATAGGGCTGAATTTTGACTCGGTTCTTGTCGATTTCATCTTCAAATTCTGCCCACTTTTCCTTGTCTTTTGCTTTGTCAATGATTCTCCCATAACGCAAAAATTTGTGGGGTTTATTTTCAAGCATTCCCCATATTTCTCGTGCTTGTTCCTGAAAATGAGGGGAGTCTTCGAGTACGTCATCGTACAATCCGAACAAGGCGGCGGTGGCTAAACGTCGTTTGGTAATCCCCGCTTCTTTGAAGAATCGGTTGGTATGATAACGGATGAGGTACCAAGCCTGTGCGCGATGATTCTTTTTTAAGGCCTCAACTAATTCTGTCGATAACAAGGGGGGTTCTTTTTGATAAGGGAAGATGAAATAAAGCTGGGGAATTTCGTAGCAAGATTTTAGGTGTCTATTATCCTTTAAGAGCCTCCGTAAATCCAAGCTTAAGACAATGGGTTGGATATCTTGATGAGGAGATAAGAGAGAAAGCAGGGCGATCCTTTCGTTTGATAAGGGAAGAGGGCTCATCTCGGCATTGTCTTGATGACTGTCATTGACGGCTACCGCTAGCCAATTATCAAGTTGGTTTTCATAGACTGGCGCGATAAGCTTGTCAAACGTGGTTTGTATTTCTTGATCATTCTGGTAGGCAAATGTGCTTTTGGCACTCTTAATGCCTTGTTTATTGAGGTGATTTGCCCGCTGCCTCATGATGGCATTTAAGGCGCTTTGGAGTGCGTGACTTGAGTGAAAGGTGCCATGAATGACTTTCTTAATCTCTTTTAGGTAGGGTTGTTCGAGTGGATGCGTTAAGTCAAAACCCAAATCAGTTAACACGGTATCAAAATCCCGCTGTAAATCAAATCCAAGGCCAATGATGGGTTTGCCGATCATATCAAGCTGTGCTTGTAGTGAACTGCCGTCAAGTCGCTGGAAAAATTGATACCTTTTGTTGTCGTACTGTTGTTTGGAAAGCTGATGCCAGCCGTCTAATTTGATCAGGATTGTTTCGTCTATGGGCGTGTTTTCTATCGAGTAGTCGAGACTCTTTGAAAGTTCGTATTCTATGGTACAAACCTTTTTGGTTGTGCCTCCTTCTGTTTTAAAAACAGAGAGCGTGTTTTGTTTGTTAATCTCATCATGCCATTTATCAAAGTAGACTTCACCTTGATACAAAAATAGGTCGTACATGGCATATATCCAACGGCCGGCAGGATTCTGATGATCCGTTAACGGGTTTTGCAAGAGATGCTGGGTGGCTTCTAAATCAAGGTGCTGTATCTTGTCATCGACAACGACAAGGGCATTGGCATAAAACTGAGAAGCGCCGGACAGTTGATATTCGTAACGCAATACCGTTTCAACCGTTCCATCGTTGTCGATATCGATATGCGTTGAATAAAGATATCGGGATTGGTTCAACCAGGCTTCTAATTGATTATCAGTGGCCTGTTGAAGGTTATGGTTATCAAACTGCTTAATCAGTTGTTGGCTGATTTGAGTGTATTGCCGTTTATCAAGGCGCTTCCAAGTCGGCTTATCAAAAGCCTTCATGCCAGGCGCAATCTTTCGCTCTGATCTCATCTGACTCCAGGGAGCCATAAACTTCTTGAGATTCTCATGGTAAGGGCTACAGACTTTTCCATGACTTTCGAGATATCTGTAATAGACTGAATACTCCTGTTGTGCAACAACACATTGCCCAGTCAGCAGAGTGATTATTAAAATTAGTCGTTGTTGAATCGTTTTCATCGTTATTTATCCTTGGTGATTGTTTATGGGGGTACGAAGTTTGGCCACTCTAAAAATTTAGAATGATGAATTATGAATGCAAAATAAATTTGGAACGAAAATAGCTGCAAAATAAATTTGGAACGAAAAATGGCATTGTTAATAACTGATGTTACGCATCCATATTCTTATCAAGGTTATACAAACGCACGAAACCTCACGTATTGATTCATATATACTGTCCACTATTTCACACGGAGAAGTTGCGCGCAACTTTATTTCTTAGCGA
>QNEL01000357.1 GCA_003645185.1 Candidatus Parabeggiatoa sp. nov. 3 | reverse complement strand
GAAATTGGTAAATGTATTCTTTTTATGACAACTTAATAGGGCCCCTGTTTATCATCCCGTTCTGGATGGCGTAACAGCAGCGAAGATGGGGGCTTTGCCAATTGCACTCGCAAATATTGGGCGCGATCAGCAATGGTGGAGGATTTGAGAATTGTAGTAGGCGTGAAAAGCAATTGACTGTCTATTGAGTGTGTTCATAGTCAGTCAATGCCTTTTCATACTATCCCATATCTATATATCAGTACGCCGTTCCATTTTAGAGATACTAGCTTGTTTCATCAGTAAAGTTTCAGCCTTATGCTCTTGAGATAAAGCACGGGCCCTCTGAAGTTCAGACAGAGGCATTTGAGCCAGCATTTGTTGAGCTTTTGCTTCAGCACGTTTCTGAGATTCAGGAGACATTTTATCGCGCAATTGTTTGAATGATCTAGCCATAATCAATTCCCTAAATTTTTAGTGTTACCTGAAAAAGGTTCTGATGGATCAACGACGGTTTTGATGTTACAGAGTACAACGCAGAAAGAAATGTTGTTGTTGATAATACGACTACTTAGAACCTTGCTCTTTTTTCAAAATTTCTAAATGCTTATGGTATAATTTATCCGCTATGGGTATGTAAGTCTCATACCAGTCATCATTACCCGTTTTGTTTCCTCCAATTAATAGTATAGCAATTTGTCTCGGATCAAACGCATATAAAATCCTATAAGGGTCACCTTTATGTTGAATTCTCAATTCACGGAGATGACTATACTTTGAACCATAAACGCTAGAGCTATAGGGATATGGCAATTGTAGGCCATGCTGTTCTAATAATCTCACGCGAGCATCAACCTCTTCTTGCTCACTCTCATTCAAACTATTCCACCATTCACCAAATTCATCCGTATATTCAATTTCCCAAATCATACGATGCCTCTTTTAATTTGTTATTGGGCCTTTGGAAACAAAGTTTAAAAATCGCTGATAAAATGAAACACTTGATATTTGTATCACTTGAAAAACGCTTGAAATAGAATAGCCGATGTTTCACCAAACATCATACTGTGGTATTTATAACGACTTATGAAAAGCTTGTTGTTTATCATCCGGTTATGGTTAGCATAACAACCATTATAAGTCATAAGCGTTTAAATGATAGGCTCAAGCTTTTGTGAGAACAGCAAAGATTTCATAGCGGATTTTAAAATCACAACGATTGACTCAGTGAAAGGATTTGAAATTTTCTCGTTTTTTCGCATCCGTAGATAAAACGAGAAAATGAAGATTTTGTGAGGAGGCAGCAAGTGTAGAGTGCGTTGAAAGGCATAAACCCGTGTGGAGAGGGGTGCAGAATTAGGGTATTAAATTTCAGGTATTTTAATTACTTTATTTTCACCCAAGATTTGTAGGGTGGGTAAGCGGGCGGCAATAAACTCGACATAAGCTAGAAAACTCACCGCCCGCTTGCCCACCATCCCTCCTTTTCAGAATAAAAATTGGGTGAAAAATAAACCAAGAAATGTGTTTATATTTAACACCCAAGGTGTGTTAGCCTTTGCCGTTTTTTTAAAACGGCAATAAATGCTTTGCAAAGCTTGGCGCATCTAGGCTACGTTCCACCATAAGAAAAGGCTTACGTCAGCACCGACTACTTGACGATAGGCTTGATCATCTTTGGTAAAACGCAAGCGTAGTGTTCCCGCGCATATTTTACATAAGACTAAGGTGTATGGATTGAGGGTGGGTGGTGCGTGCGTAGAACGTTGTCTACGCTCGCTACAGCTAGGGTGATGATGAGGAAGAGGGGTAGCCATTTTAACTGTGGCAAAAAGTCTATTTATTTGCCACAATCAATTTTCAATGAGATCAAAAAGGTGATAATCGCTTGGCTTAATAGGTAACTTTTCAGGTTGAGAAACTGCTATACTTTTCATAGCCCTTTGTAAAGCAGATTGAATGTCTACCTCGGAATCAGAATTTTTTGTAATTCCAATCAATAAGATTCTTCTTTGAGAATCTCTCATTTTAGTAGAAAGTTGCTTACATTTAGTGCCTGAATATTTATGTTTTCCTAAATTGAGCCCATAAACTTTCAAATTACTGTTCCTACTAAAAGAATGGCTTATCCATTCTGTAAGTTTTCTAGCACGAGCATTTCCTCTTTCATTTTCAATTTTTAATGAGCCTCCACAAGAAGCCATACCAATATTGACAATTCCTATTAAACGCTTGTTAACATATTTTTGAAAGTTCGGATTAAGAAGTTTATCCTCAAAATCATCGACTTGACCCAAACCAGTCTTCATAATAGTATCTTGATGACCTATTTTCCAATGGTAATCTTTATGAATAACTACAATTTGGAATTCTCCCTTATTGCCTTTTTTGCCAACAGACTCAACTGGTGGTTGTACTGTAATTTCAGGAGAAATTTCTATTGGTGATGAAGCCGTATATAATTCCACAGGATATACAAATAAAGATATACATTTTGTACCTTCCTGTATTTTTTTCTGTAGGTTAGGTTGAGATACTTGTTTATGTATATAGCGAGACAGTTGTTTTTCCGACTGAGGACTAATATTATCAGGTTGATTCAGCATAGAAGTAATAGACTTTGGAGTGTTTTTATCTTGTAAAGCAGACACAAAAGAACGTGCTATCTCATCACTTTGTTCCTCACGAACTTGTTCGCTAAAATGACATACCTCACCTATTTGTTTCGGTTGAAACCTTAATTGATCTTGTGCGTCTTTAAGACGCACGTTGTTGATGCCGACACAAGCATTGAAAGGATTGCCCTTACTAGCTGTGTCTATTTGATCATCGTGTTCTATCAGATTTCTTAAGGCATTTACTATTTCTTGTTTATCCAATTTGGAATCAAAATGCTTAAGTTCATTTTGAAATAGATATTCTACCGCTTTTCGTTGTGCTTTCATCGTCAAAGCTCGAAGAGCATCTTTTCCATGCCTATAGCGCCACCCACTGCTAGCAATATCTTCACAATAGGTAATGGATTCACCTTTTTGTGAATCAGAATAAACATAGCCTGACACAAACAACAAAAACACAAACATAAACAATTTTTTCAACATCACAATTTTTCCTCTAATAAGTTGATTCTGTATATAACTCTACAGGATATACATATAAAGCAATACATTGTAATTCTTCTATTGCAGAAGAATTAGATTGATGTTTGTCTTGATGCACATATCGAGAGAGTCGTTTATCTGACCGATTTTTCATACTTTCAGGATCATACAGCATAGAAATAATTGAACTGATGTCTTCTTTGCCTTTGTACTGAACCTTTAAAGTCAAGATAAAATGTTGCTGCAACTGGTTAACATGTTTTTCCAGCAAGTGGGAATTGAAATGACAAACCTTACCAATAACAATTGGTTCAAATATGTCTTTCCTCTTAACATAAACATTTTTCAATACGATGCAAGGTTTAAATAATCCACCATTTTCAATTTTTGGTTTGTCATGTTGCAGTAAATTCCGCAAGGAATCTACAATATCCTGCTCATTTAAGCTGGACACAAAGTTGTCAAACTCAACCGCAAATAATCTTTTTATTGCCTTTCTTTGGGCCTTTATAGTCAGCTCCTCTATAGCTTGGCTAGGCCCACCCGGGTACTTTCGGAAATCTCTAATTTCCTCACAATATTTAACACTCTCCTTTTGTTCGGCTAAACAAAAAGAAAAAGAAAAAAGTAAAAATAGACTCAAAAAAAATTTAAATTTCTTGAACATAGTTAATTCCTTTGTTACAATTTTAAAAGAATAAAAACTTACCTATAAATATCTAAACAAAAAATACCGACTCAATTACCACATGCCCAACTCGTCTAATTCTTTTTGTGCTGCATCATCCAAGTAAATTGGTGGTGAAACAGGGGGCTCAGGCATTGGATGATATGTTGGTTTTGTTTTAGTTGGATCATGAATTGTTGATTCCCAATTATAACCATCTTTTGATTCTACATTTTTATTGTTACATATTTGTATTACTAATTCTACCATTTTTTTATCTATACTTTTTATATCCAAACTATTTGTATCAAGATAAACCTTTCCAGTATAATGTATTTTTCCATTAAAAGCCTCAAAAGTAACACTCACTCTAAAATAAGTCTCTTCATCATACAATTGTCCAAATACTACCATATTAGCTTCATTTGCTAACACTTCTCTATTGGTATCTGGAAGATCAGCAATACGTGATATGGCTTTTTCTTGTTTAGCATGCACAAGAATTTTACTATACTCACGCCTCTGTAACACAGTAAAACACCCTGCTGAAATAAGTTCTTGTTCAAATGATAAAGTCAATTTTGTTGTTAAACTCGTCTTTTTCGTCTTTTCGTCTTTTTGCTTGTTGCTCAAATTTTCTTTGCTAAAATCCCATACATAAACAGTATTGTTATCAGTCGTAGCACGAACAGCAAGACATTCTCCAAAGAGAATGATAAAGACACTGAAAAACAGATACTTGTGTTTGGTTATTTCAAACATGTTCATTGGATTATTAAGACTATAATTCGCTACATGGTGTCAAA
Organism: Candidatus Parabeggiatoa sp. nov. 3; assembly: GCA_003645185.1. Classification (GTDB taxonomy): domain Bacteria; phylum Pseudomonadota; class Gammaproteobacteria; order Beggiatoales; family Beggiatoaceae; genus Parabeggiatoa. The sequence goes on along the minus strand of QNEL01000357.1, from coordinate 3,748 downwards.
TCATCAATATCTTGCCGGATAAACAAATCTTTAGAACAGGAAACTTCATCTTTTTGTACCGTGATTTGATGGTTTGTATCTTTTTTCCTCACACGAATTTTGACGACAGTAAGAGACTCCTCAAGAATGTTAGCAGGTTTGCCATCAACCATGATATTTGCGCCTACCATTTTTGAGGGTATGATTAAAGTTACGGTGTAGTAGATATTTCCTTTAATCAACATATCTGTTTTTGGATTGGTAGCATCTGGTTCATTTAAATGATTTTGAGTTACCCCATCTTTAAATTTCTCGCTGATAAAGAAAAATTCTCCTGGACTATTTCTTAATTCAAACATCTGAGGAGATATTTTATTCTTATAGCCTGAATGAACTATCTCTCTATCAATCGTATCTTCAATATATATCATTAACTCTTTCAGAGAGATTATCCCATCAACTGGATGATCTCTTGTTGCTGAATCTGCATTTCCCCGAATACCCTTAAGAAAGGCATCAGTAAATAAACTCCCATTCCACTTTTCGAGGCTGGCTATTGATTGTTCATCTTCGGTTCCGGCTGTGATCAGATGGTGTCCATCTTGGGAGAGACGCTCTAATTTTTTATCTGTCAGTGGTGATTTTAGTTGAATACCTGCTGCACCACTGAAACACGCATCAAGAATAAACAAGGTTTGTTTTGATACCAGCAAACTATCCCAACTCTTAATCTCTTTCATACTAATCATATCAGCATAAGCGGTATCTTTTGATGATTGAAGCACGAGATAACCTTGTAATAAATCATTACCAATTTTTCTTTGAGTACCATGCCCTGAAAAATAAAAAATAAACCGGTCATCTTTTCCAACTTGATTCGGAAAATCTTCTACCATAAGCTTTTCGATTCGTTGTTTTGTCGCTTTTTTATCCATTAGTTTTACAACGTAATCAAAGCCAGCTTCTTTTGTAAGATAGTCATATACACGTTGGACATCTTTAGGAGGGGCACTTAAATCTGGCCAATCTGAATTATAGTCACCAATGCCGATAACGACTGCATAACTTTTGTTAAAGTGCTCTTGCTCTTTTCCAAATAAGCTCTTAAACCACTCCCCCCATGCCATATCATCTTCGGGTTTTTGATATACCTGAGTTTTATCAGCACTTTCTTCTATAACAACATTTTTATTAATAAAAAATAAGCTTATCACAGCAGCAACAATCACTATTGCCAATACAAGACGCCAAGATTTCCACCCTAGCACAGACGCAGTATTTTCTTGATCTCTTAATTTTTTTGAGTGATCTATATGTTGCATTAATCTATCCTTTGTTTAATTATGACTTTTAAAAACATTTTTTATATTAAGGAACAATGGTGGGCAAACGGGCGGTGAAATCTGGGTTGATATTGAGTTCATGGCCGCCCGTTTACCCACCCTACAAATCTGGGGTGAAAAAAACTCATCAAAATCCCTGAACATCCCAGGGCAAAGCGATCCATTCGCCCCAAAATTCTTTATTAATCTTTAAATCCCCTAGCTTGGAGAATAAGTGTGATAATTGCTGTTAATAGGCTAAGTATTGCTGCTGTCAATGAAACCCAAGCAACCACATTATCTAAATCACCTTTGATTTCAAGCCCTTCAGGGGGTTGTGAAATAGAGTAGATATAAAAGCAAATGATAGCTACGATGAGAGAACCAATTATTATTAATGTTTTTTTCATTAGATTAATGCCTTGTCATAATTCAAACATTTATTTAAGTGTTATTTTTATCTATACTTAGCGCCGTCATAAATTGCGCTTTTTCGCTCCAACAGTAAAAGCTTAAAATGCACAACCCCGAAGGGGTTGAATGTGAATAGCCCCAGGTGGCAACCTGGTGTTGCCAAAAGTTCAGTTTATTCCCGCGCCGAGTATACACAAATTGACTCTTGATTTTCTTATTAGTTATAAGGGATTGACACCTATTTTGGGGCATTGTGGGCCCATGGGACGTTATTTTTTAAAAGGTTCGATAAATCAATCATTTAAATAAAACACAGTGCTATAGTTGTCCAAAAAAGTTTTGGCCTCTTAAAAATTTGAATCAAGTCCAAAAAATTGGATTTTTTGGGATCACTCTATTTGGGCATAAACCTTTTCAGTTGAGGTATGAACGTGGCAAAAACACACCAATTCCCTTAAGCCAATAAATAGCGAGCGCGCATTATGACACACGTTAATAAAACTATCAATAAAAGAACAATTATCGTTATTAATTAATTACCAATTATCAATTGCTGCATTTCACGTAAACCGCATCAAGCCAAGGAGTTGTCAATACCACAGGGAGATTCTTTTTGCGCCTTTTGCGCCGCTTGCGTTAAAAAAAATAAACGCTAAAGACGCTAAAGTTTGAAATCACGTCAAACAAGATAACTAATAACTGACAAGGGCGATGGTGGGCAAGCGGAATTAAAAGCGAAGCAGTGGGTTTCCGCACAGCGAATACCCACCCTACAATGTGACATTGTCAAATTAACCCTTAACCATTAACTTATAACAGGCCGGTACTAATAATAGACTGACTAATAACGAAAAACTCAACCCAAACACTATCGTCACCGCTAACGGTTGCAACATTTTCGCCCCTTCTCCCCAACTCAGGGCTAAGGGCAGTAATCCCATTACAGTAGTTAAGGTTGTCATTAAGATCGGCCTCAGTCGTAATTCGCCTGCCTTGATGATGGCCGATTGCACCCCTAAGCCCGTGGCGCGTTGTAATTCTATCGTTTCTACTAGCACTATCGCATTCTTCACCACCATCCCCGATAACATGATCATCCCTAACCATACGGGCATGGATAACGGCATGGATAACCATCTCATGCCTATCGCTACCCCAATCGTCACAAACGGTATGCTGATTAATATCACTATTGGGTTGCGTAGTGATTCATATTGTACCGCCATCACCACAAACACTAAAAATATCGCCAGTATCAGTAAAGCTTGTGTCAGTCGTTGGCTTTCTTGTAAAGCTTTCGCGCCCCCCCCTTCATATAAACTATACCCTTGGGGTAATTCAATCTCCGTTAAACGCTGTTCTACCTTCGCCATGATGGCCAGTAAACTCGTATCCGTGTTCACATTGCCACTGATTTCTATAATCCGTTGTTGTTGATCCCGTATGATCTCAGCCGGTACCGGTATCCATTGTATAGTGGCGATGTCGTCTAAGCGAACCGCTTCGTGTTCGCTGTTATATAATAATACCGATTGTAAATCCAGTGGATTTTGTAACGCGCTGTAAGCCAAACGCAGACGCACATCAATACTTTCATCGCCATCAATAAAATCCGTCACGATGCGCCCATTCATTAGCGTGTTTAAATCGCGCCCGATATCTTCAAGGCTAAATCCGAAAGCTTCAGCTCGTTGCCTATCCACAACTATCGCAAATTCTTGACGGATTTCTTCAGCCGAATGTTTCAGATTCTGTAAACCCGGTACATCAACTAACCTTTCTAATATTTGATTGGCTAATTGCGTTAAAGTGTTTAAATCATGCCCTTGTATGCGTAAACTAAATTCTTCATCACTTCGCCCTAAACGGATGCCCCGAATACCCGCCGGCCGCATACGGATTTTGATGCCCACTAACTTCAATGTTTTCAAAGCCTTATTCATATTTCTTACCCAATTCTGGGTACTGATGGGACGTTCTGTCAGTGGCACTAATTGCACCATTAAACTGCTACGATGACTGACTTCATATTG
>QNEL01000356.1 GCA_003645185.1 Candidatus Parabeggiatoa sp. nov. 3 | reverse complement strand
TAAGAGATTTTTAGCCGTTTTAAAATAAAAATATATAAATATTTCAATCAGTTATGAAAATAATCGGGCACAAAATTTCCTTAACTTAATGGCAGTGAGGTTTCACCTAGGGCTATTCACATTCAACCCCTTGGGGGCCTTAGCGTTTTAATATTTTTATTGATTTGCCTTTGTACTTCATGCAATCGGGAAACGCTATAGCTTATCAACCCGCCAACCCGGGGTTTACAGGCGAAACTTTTGCCTGAAAACCGCCACCCTTTGAAAATTAGAGGTATGGGTGATTTGACAAACACCTTTTCAGGCAAATTTTTTGCTTGAAAAACTTTTGCCTAAAACATACATTAAAAAAACAGCGATCAGTCAACAGCTTGTCCTGAGCTTGTCGAAGGGCGAAACAGGAAACAAATCAACGAAAAAATAAATAATTATTGTTCTGCCTTTCATTTCGGTAGTATTTTTCCTGATAAAGCAGCCCTTGCTGATTAAATTTCAATTCCACAATTTCCCAAGCTTCAAAAGTGGCGGCAATAATCGGCGAATGGGTTGCAAACAAGAACTGTGCCTTTGGAGCCAGTTTGAGGCCACTATTGATCAATCATCTCAGTTTGAATATCAGCTTGTAATGATCTTTCAGGCTCATCAATCAGAATAATGGTTCTTTCCGTGTTGAGTTCAAACAGTGGCATTATCGTGAAAATGACTTTTTTGGTACCCGTACTCCAAGCTGTGTACGGAATTTCAATGCTATTCTCCAACGACAAAATTTTAGGAAATTTCAAATCTTCATAGACTTTGAAATTCAATGATGTTTTGAGGAGAACAGAAAATTTCTTCAAAATCGGATTTAATTGTAGCGCCAATTTTTCAATCGATGTCGGGGTTTTTTGTTTCCACTTTTTATAAATTTTCAAACGCCAGCTCGCCTTCTTTAGCATTGGCTTCAAAGGCTTTAGTAATTTGCTGACTATGTTTCATCTCTTCCATTTTGTAAGCATTCAGCCCTTCTAAGATATGAAGCCAGACATCAAAAAAAGTATCGGTTTCAAAATCAAAAACCTGTTTATCCCGTTCGTCAAAACGTTGATAGGTTTTCTTTTCCGTAGTCTTTAACGGAGAATTTGGGTTGCCCAATGTTTCTACTATTTGTTGGTTGACATGGTTGATGATTTCCGCCGGATACGAAATCAGAATATTCTTATCAAGATAAAAATATTCGAGAAATTCTGTTGGTGTCACATCATCCCATTTTTTGAGAAAACTCAAATCCCAGACGAACAGCCCATTTTCTTTGATTTCTGCCAAGCTTTTGATCTCCTCAAAGTGAGCATTCATAACAATGCCGGCCATGTCAATGTATTTTTGGGGACTTTTCAAAATATAATTTGACAGTCAAATTGGCTTTTAAAATAGTCTTAACAAGATTCAATAAACTTGTTTTTCCAGTGCCACTTTGCCCAATAAAACAAATCTTATTCAGTGGCATGCCCTCTTTTTGATGGCCTTTCGGATAAGTCAAGTCAAGTGTAAAGTCTTTCTTTAAATTGATGGTAATCTGGAATCGTTATCTTACTGATTTTCATAGCTTTCTGATTTAAATATTGGAGAGCCTAAAATTTTTGCGGGTATAGCACAGACTCGTTCTAAATCGACTTGCGTATCAACTGAGATAGGATAACTGGTTTACAGACCATTCTTATGTAGTGGTCGATATTAGAATGGTAATAAATAAGTATCTTTATTGATAATGAGTCATATTATTGTACTGACACAATACCAGTCCTCTTGGCGTGGGAAAAGACAAGATACTTAGCATCCCTGAATGAACTTTTATTTCTTTTAATCCATTGTTCACCTGTGTATGATTGGCATCTTGGAAAACAATAATGGCTTTATTATTCAAATAAGGCTTAAAATGCCAAAACTCGGATAATCTAATGTTGACATCCGAGCCTAAAATCAGTAAATCAATTTTTTCGTTGGTAGTGAAAGCAAGACTATTAATTAAGATTATTTCTACTTGAACTGTCAAGTTCTGTTTTGCTATTCGTTCACTGGCAACTGTATGGATATTAGCATCTTTCTCCAAAGAAATTAACTTACCTCGCCCGTTTTGCTGTAGAGCACGACCTATAGCTTCAGCTAAAAAACCTCTCCAAGTACCTGTTTCAACACAGAAAGTTGGTTTAATCAGTCGCGTCATTGTGTAAAGAAATTCCAGCGTTTCTATCTCTGGTGTCCATTCGTCAAGCATAGACCACAAATTAGGTTCCAAACATTGGTTTGTCGAACAAGATTTTTCGCGGAGTATATTTTCTTCGGAAAACAAAAAAGATGCTCTGGCTAGTGGTTTATTGCTTTTTTCCCACTTTGCCATTTTTTCTTTTAACTTAGCTTCTCCAATACTAGGTTTAGCGCGGTAGTTTTTGACATAGTATTCAGAGCGTTTTTTTATCTCTTCTACGGTATGACCTATATTTTTAACAATGTAGTGATCAGAACGTGCCACCATATAACCCGCTGTTTTTATTTCCAAAGAAAGCTGACCATCGTTTGGAAAAATAAATTCCTCTATTTTTGGCAGAGAATGAACTCGTATACCTCGATCATAAATTTCTCGCCGCATAACACAAGAAGTACCACTATTATTTTTCAATTCATAAACAATACGTCCATGAGAATGTCTTAATTGGGATGCAGGAATGGCCCCCACTCCTCCTAGTAAATCATCAGCCGGTAGAGGACCAAATAATGAAAGTTGACCCAGTGATGGAAAATATTCAAATAAATCAATACATTTATCTGCCCAATTGGGAAGGTATTCTAAATCATTTTCACTGATATGGAGAAATTTTCCTTGCGCTTGTTCTAAGCCAAGGTTAATTGCTTCTCCACCCATATTTTTAGCTAAAAAGATAGCGTTAGCATCCGGGTTGTTTTGGCAAAATTCATTGATAACGGATTTAGAATTGTCAGATGAGGCGTTATCAATAATGAAAATTTCATAAGGTACCGATATAGTTTTTATGTAACTTTCAAGTGTATGAAAAAGCAAGTCAGCTCGGTTCCAATTTAACACAACTGTGCTGATTAATGGTGATTTTTTAGTAATTGACATTGGCTTTGCGGAATAAACAGATTGAGTTTCGATATATATTTACTTATGCAATTAAACGAAAAATACCCTTCAAGGCACTGGGGTCATTGAATGGGATTGATTAAAATCAATTTTGACGCAAAAAATACAGAAATAGTCAACATTTCGGATTTTCAATGATCTCGACAAATAGGGGCTTGCGCGTGGGATTGCCCTATCTACCATTTTTTTGTATGGAAATGTGATTGCCCTTGAAATTGAAGCTTTCCCACTCAACTACCTCAGTGCCGACGTTTCATCTGCTTGAAAAGGTCATCCCCATTCATCCGTTACAATCAGGATAAATTTAAATATTGCTGATACCTAAAATTTTAATGGGCTATTATAGCACAAACTCGTTCTAAATCGACTTGCGTATCCACGGAAATAGGATAATGGGCAGTCATCAAAGTCAAAATACGTTTACCTGCTTGCAGGAAGCGTAATTGTTCTAACTTTTCAGCTTCCTCTAAAGGGCTTGTCGGAAACGAGTGATAGGCTTCAAGCACTTCCCGTCGATAGGCATAAATACCAATATGTCCAAAAAATGGGGTCGATTTTGACCCATTTTCTCGCTTTTCATCGCGCAGGTACGGTATCGGGTTACGCGAAAAATAGAGCGCGTAGCCATCATGTCGTCGTGTAACTTTTACTAGGTTGGGATCAAAAATCAAGTCATCTTCGATAGGACAAACTGGGGTAATGATATCGGGTAAGAGGGTTGTGTTTTGAAAACCGTCAATTAATTGATCGATAATGGCCGGTTCGATCAGCGGCAGATCGCCTTGTACATTGACGATAATATCACCGTCTAATTGTTCTAAAATCGCGACAATGCGTTCTGTTCCAGATGCACAGCTTGAGTCTGTCATCCACACTTTGCCTCCCCAACTTTGCACGACTTCGGCCACTTTTTCTGAATCGGTGGCAATATGCACTTCACTTGCCCTGCGAGCTTGTAGACAACGGTGATAAACATGCCAAAGCATGGGAGAACCACCTATATCAGCCAGTACTTTGTTAGGTAAGCGTGAGGAGGCGAGACGGGCCGGAATGACGATAATGGCTTTTAAATTATTCATTTGATTAATGGGTAATTCGCAAACTCAAGTTGGAACGAAAATTTGTAGGTAGCGGTTTTTGGCGACAAAAACAGGGGAATGGTGGGCAATAAAAAACTGTTACCCACCAGTTGGATCGAAAATTTGTAGGTAGCGGTTTTTGGCGACAAAAACAGGGGAATGGTGGGCAATAAAAAACCGTTACCCTACAGTTGGAACGAAAATTTGTAGGTAGCGGTTTTTGGCGACAAAAACAGGGGAATGGTGGGCAATAAAAAACCGTTACCCACCAGTTGGAACGAAAATTTGTAGGTAGCGGTTTTTGGCGACAAAAACAGGGGAATGGTGGGCAACAAAAACCCGTTACCCACCCTACAGTTGGATCGAAAATTTGTAGGTAGCGGTTTTTGGCGACAAAAACAGGGGAATGGTGGGCAACAAAAACCCATTACCGGCCCCCTACAATATTCCTTAATGCCCGCCTTCCAAATTCAATCCAACCACGCCCATAATAATTAAACTCAACGAAATGACTTTGATCAAGGTGGCTGGTTCTTTAAACCAAAGGATACCCACAATTGCGATAAATGCGGTGCCTAATCCCGACCACACTGCGTAAGCTATACTGACATCTATTGTTTTCAGTGCCAGTGCTAATAAACTGAGACCGACCATGTAAAAACTCAGCATGGCGATTATCGGCCCGATTTTGGTGAAGCCGTCTGACAATTTCATGGAAATCGTGCCTGACGCTTCTAGTATGATCGCGATAATCAGGTAAATCCAGCTAATTGTGTTTAAATCATCAAAATCCACTATTCTGCTTCCTCTTCTGTTTCTTCTTCCTCTTCGGTTCCTAAGTCCACAATTCGATCTAGGCCTACCAATTGTTCATCTCCTTTTAAACGAATCAAGTTGACACCTTGCGTATTGCGGCTGACAACAGAAATACCCGTGACTGGGGTGCGGACTAGCGTGCCCCGATTACTGATTAACATAATATCATCATCATCTTCAACTTGTACTGCACCAACCACTTTACCATTACGTTCCGAGGTTTTTATGGCGATAACCCCCTTGCCGCCTCGTCCTTTTGCGGGGTAATCATCAATGGGAGTCCGTTTGCCAAAACCATTAACGGTCGCTGTAAGTATTGTACCACCAATACGAGTGATAATCAGAGAAATGACTTCGTCATCGACGAGTGTGATGCCACGTACACCACGAGCGGTTCGACTGATAGCACGAACAAGGCTTTCATTGAAGCGCATCGCTTTACCATTTTTGCTAAACAGCATGACATCAGGTTCGCCTTCTGTAATCTCTACCCCGATTAATTGATCATCGTCATCTAAATTAATCGCAATAATACCATTCGAGCGAGGACGAGAAAATTCGACCAGCGGCGTTTTTTTCACTGTCCCTTTCGCTGTTGCCATGAAAACAAATTGCGTTTCGCTAAATTCACGTACTGGTAAGACGGCATTTATCCGTTCTTTTTCTTCTAGTCGCAACAAATTGACAATGGGTTTACCCCGTGAAATGCGACTGGCTTGGGGTAATTGGTATACCTTTAACCAATAAACTTTACCTAAGCTGGTAAAACATAAAATGGTATCATGGGTGCTGGCGATAAAGAGTTTGTCAATAAAGTCTTCCTCTTTCATTTGTGTGGCCGATTTACCTTTGCCACCCCGTTTTTGAGCCTCGTAACCGCTCGCCACCTGCGCTTTCACATAGCCTTCATGAGACAGCGTCACCACCACATCTTCTTCCGTAATTAAATCGATTACACTCAATTCGCCCGCTGCTTGGATAATTTCAGTCCGTCGTTCATCGCCATATTCCTCAAGCACAACTAACAATTCAGCGCGTATGACTTCCATCAAGCGATTGCTATCATTGAGAATGTCTAACAATTCATGAATTTGGACTAATAATGTTTTAAATTCTGCCAAAATTTTGTCTTGTTCCAAGCCCGTTAAACGGTGCAAACGTAATTCTAAAATCGCTTGCACTTGAGCTTCAGATAAAGCATAGCCGGTTTCAGTTAAACCCATTTCAGGAGACAGATCATCAGGCCGTGAGATTTCTGCCTCTTGTAACAGTTCCACGACCATTCCCGGTTTCCAAACTTGTTCAGATAAACTCTGTCGTGCCTCTTGTGGCGTTTTAGCCGCTTTAATCAAGGTAATGATAACATCAATGTTCGTTAATGCAACCGCTAAACCTTCTAAAACATGTGCCTTATTTCTGGCTTTGCGTAACTCAAAAACGGTGCGCCGCGTCACGACTTCTCGCCTGTGCCGAATAAAAAATTCAATCAACTCCTTCAGATTCAGTAAACGGGGTTGCCCATCGACTAAGGCCACCGTATTGATACCAAATACGGATTGCATTTGCGTATGTTGAAAGAGATTATTCAAGACGACATCAGCGATTTCTCCGCGCCGCAATTCAACAACGACGCGAATCCCGTCTTTATCCGATTCATCGCGTAACGCGGTGATACCTTCGATCTTTTTCTCTTTGACTAACTCAGCAATTTTCTCAATTAAACGGGCTTTATTAACCTGATAAGGGAGTTCTGTGGCAATAATTTTTTGTTTGCCGTTTTCTTCCTGTTCAATTTCTGTACGAGCGCGGATATGAACACGCCCCCGTCCAGTCCGATAAGCCTCCAAAATCCCTTTCGCTCCGTAAATCACGCCTGCGGTGGGAAAATCAGGGCCGGGAATCAGTTTGATCAACTCTTCAAGGCTTAAATTGGGATCATCAATCAAGGCAAGACAGGCATTGATCACTTCACGCAGATTATGAGGCGGAATATTGGTTGCCATACCAACCGCAATGCCGCTAGAACCATTGATCAATAAATTAGGAATGCGCGTTGGAAAAACGGTTGGTTCAGATTCTGATTCATCATAATTTGGAACAAAATCGACTGTTTCCTTGTCAATATCATGCAGCATTTCATGGGCAATTTTAGCCATGCGAATTTCAGTGTAACGCATGGCGGCGGGTCGATCCGCATCAATTGAGCCAAAATTGCCCTGCCCATCAACCAACATATAACGCAAAGAAAAGGGTTGGGCCATGCGCACGATAGTGTCATACACGGCCGTGTCACCGTGAGGGTGGAAACGCCCAAGCACTTCACCGACAATTCTTGCGGATTTTTTATAAGGCTTATTCCAAGCATTACTGAGTTCATTCATGGCGTATAATGAACGTCGATGTACGGGTTTCAGTCCATCGCGCACATCCGGCAACGCCCTACCGACAATCACGCTCATTGCGTAATCTAGGTAGGATTTTTTCATCTCATTTTCGATACTAATAGGCTGGATTTCTTTGGCAAATTGAACCATTTAATTTTCTGTTTCCTGAGGTCAATGGTAGTCTAAAAAAAGGGCGTAATTATATCACAAAAACGCTATTGAGTTATCAGTTCCACTTAAGAAGTTTTTGCTAAAAATTTTAGGGCGTTCGCCCTTTTGAAAATAAGGGTTTGAAAAACTATAGAACGTTGATTACACTTAACATCGTCATAAAATAAGGGTTTGAAAAACTATAGAACGTTGATTACACTTAACATCGTCATAAGGTCGCTATTTTAAAATTTGATAGCCAACGGCCAACAGCCAACAGCCAACAGCCAACAGCCAACAGCCAACAGCCAACAGCTAAAGCAGTTGTCTAAAAGCTTAAGTCAGGTGGTGGTGACTAACCCAACACTCAAATTATAACGGTGGACAGTATATAACGGTGGACAGTATAAACGGATGAACATAAATCAGCGTTTCACATTTAGCGTAGCCGAGCTTCGGTTCACGCGCTACGTTGCGCTTCGCTAAACTTTAGCTAAAGTTTTTGCGCGCAAAAACTTCTTAAGTGAAAATCAGTTTTCTATCAGCTCACCCAAATGGCATCACTACCCAAAATTCATGCTTTTTTTTTAAGAAATTATCGCCATTTTAATTATACTCGGCGCGGGCATAAACTTTCAGGCAAAAGTTCGCGCAGCGAACTTTTGCCTGAAAAACTTTTGGCAACCCCAGGTTGCCACCTTTTCATCCTAATGTTTTTGCGCGCAAAAACATTAGGATGAAAGCCTATTC
>QNEL01000355.1 GCA_003645185.1 Candidatus Parabeggiatoa sp. nov. 3 | reverse complement strand
TCATTTAAAATAAGGTCTTTAATTTTAACGCTTAAATTACCGCCATTAGACACGACTTCGCTGGCAACACCTTTGGTGAAGGTGATCCCTTTATCTTGACCATTGCGATAAAAATCCTCACCGCCAGCACCTGGCATACGCATTTCTGTGTACAGTACCATAGCATCGACATCAGCATTAGCGTCTTTAAAATACATCGCTTGTTTGACGCTCGTCATGCAGCAATGGCCTGAACAATAGGACAAATGGCCTTCTTTTTCACTGCGTTGTCCAGCGCATTGAATAAACACCACGCTTTTGACTTCTTTACCATCCGAAGGCCGTTTGATCGCACCGCCATTGGCTTGCTTGGCTAACGCTTCTAAGCCAAGTTGATCTACCACATCGGGCGTTTTGCCGTAGGCCAATTCGGGTAATTTCGTCGCATCGTAAGGTTTAAAACCACTGGCTTGAATGATTGAGCCAAAGTTTTCAGTAACATTGGCACCCCCCTCAGTGGTAATCTCAGCACTAAAGCGCCCAGGGGCACCACTGGTTTGACTCACTAAAGCATTGAGATGCGTCGTGATTTTATCATTGCCTTCGACTTGCTTAATCAGATCCGCAATACCACTATCTTGTGGTGAGACAAACGGGGCACGATTAGGAATACGTTTATACAATTGTGCAGCCATACCCCCTAATGCAGACGATTTTTCGACAATCGTAGCCGAATAACCCGCTTTAGCGACTTCAAGTGCAGCAGTTAAACCTGTAAAGCCCCCACCAACGACAAGTACATGAGCTGTTCGCCCCTGTTCTGCGCTTTCGGCCGGCACATTCATAAATTTGACTTCGGCGCAAGCCATACGGATATAGTCATCGGCCATTTCTTGCGTCGTTTCTTGCGCGTCATCATTGTCAGGCCGCACCCAAATCACGCCTTCACGCAAATTAGCACGAGACAGCGCAATGTCATCAAAGTTAAAGGCATCCGTTTTAGCCCGTCTGGAACAGGCCGCAATGACGACGTGATTGACTTCACCCGCATCAATATCAGCCTGAATCATCTTCACGCCGTCACTGTTGCACAGAAAATCGTGTTGTTTAGCAAAACCGACTTTACCCTCGCGTTTCGCCACCTTTTCCAATTGAGCGATATCGAGGCGTTCACCGATGCCACAGCCTTTGCAAATATAAGCCCCTAATTTTTTATCTGCCATTTTGTTTAACCTCCCTCCGTTGTGGCAACTTGATTAACGACTTGAATAGCCCGTAATGCACTGGCCGTTGCACTTTGCACAGCACGGTTCACATCCAAAGCATCAGTCGCGACACCGGCACCAAACATGCCCCCATTACTGGGATCATTTTCAATAAACCCATGTTCATTGACGGCCATTTTCACGCCCAACTGATTGAAATCCACACTCGGCTCCATCCCAATCGCCAAAACCACTAATTCATGCGGCGTGCTATAACGGTTATAGCCCTCCGTATCCACACCATTCAAAATCGGATTACCCGTGGCTTTGTCTAAGGTAACATTGGCCACCTTGGATTTGATGAAATTGACCGTACTATCGGCCTTAGCTTTATGGTACAGATCCTCAAAACGGTCAATGGCACGAATGTCTATATAATAAATAGTAGACTTGCCATCATCGCCGTATTGTTCACGCACATAAGTAGTTTGTTTCAACGAAGCCGTGCAGCAAATCCGAGAACAGTGTTTCAAGTAATTGTGATCACGCGAACCTGCGCATTGGATAAAGGCAATATCTTTAGCCTCTTTGCCATCAGACGGGCGCAAGATTTTACCCCCCGTCGGCCCCATGGGATCCAACAGACGTTCAAATTCAACGCTGGTAATGACATTGGGAATCCGATCATAAGCGTAGGGCTGAATTTTGTTCGCATCATAAGGCTTCCAGCCCGTAGCCCAAATGATAGCACCCACATTAAGCGTCAGGTTTTCCTCAGCCATATCCATATCAATGGCTTCATATTGACAAGCGGCTTTCGCCTTATCCACATCGGCCGTGCCGATGAGACGCGGATCGATGATATAACGTTGTGGATAGGCCATAAAAAAGGGTAAATAAGCTCCCTTACGTTTTTTCAAGCCGTAATGATATTCATCATCAAATTCCGTTTCGACGGCCGCAGTACAGGCCCCACAAGCGGTACAATTGTCATTAACATAACGCGGCGCGTGCTTAATATCCACACTATAATTACCGGTATCGCCCGTCACACTGGTGACTTCGGCCAGCGTCATAACGCGCACTCTTTTATTCGCCTTAATGCGACGCAAATTAATTTCCATGCCACAAGTGGGGTAGCACATTTTAGGAAAATATTTATACAATTGAGACACACGCCCCCCAAGAGACGGATTTTTTTCAATTAAAATCACATCCTTGCCACATTCAGCGGCCTCCAACGCAGCGGTCATCCCGCTAATTCCCCCGCCCACGACTAAAATAGTCTGGTTGGTTGCAACGACATCAGTCATGCGATTCCTCCACAATTTTTAAGACATCTAACCTAGATATATTAGCATAGTCTGAAATACTTTTAGATATCCCAATACAATTTTTTTTATAGAAACGATATAGTACAACGAATTGGCCAATAAATTTTGCCACGGAAAAACACGGAAAAACACTTCAATATTCCGTGCTTTCTGTGTCATTCCGTGGCTAATATCCCAATTCAAAATTCTCAATTACCCAATTCCCATTGTTTGAACACATCCATTGGTTTGGAGAGACTACCATATTCTTGAACAGTGAACTACAATCGTTTTTATATGCAAAAATCGTTTTTAATCATTGGTGCCGGCCCGGCTGGACTAACGGCCGCACACGAATTACTCAAATACAATAAAAAGCCCATCGTGCTAGAGCAATGTCAGCACGTTGGCGGAATTTCTCGTACAGAAATTTACAAGGGCTACCGCTTTGATATTGGGGGCCATCGTTTTTATACCAAAAATCAAGAAATCAATAAGTTGTGGCACGATATGCTAGGCCCCGCGTTTGGCACTGTGAAACGATTATCGCGTATTTACTATAATCAGCACTACTTTCACTATCCACTCAAGCTGGGTAATACACTGAAAAACTTGGGTTTTGTTGAAAGTGCGCGGATACTGATCAGCTATCTTTTGGTCAAATTATGGCCTTGCCATGAAGAAACCACATTTGAACACTGGGTGATCAATCGCTTTGGGCATCGCCTTTATGACACTTTTTTTAAAGTATACACTGAAAAAGTGTGGGGTATTCCATGTGATCAAATTCAGGCAGAATGGGCCGCACAACGCATCAAAGGATTATCGTTTAAATCAGTTATAATGAATGCGTTGGGTAATGGTACACAGAACGCGCATACGCTGATTGATGAATTTCATTATCCGATATTGGGGCCGGGCATGATGTGGGAAGCTTTTCAAACTCAAATTCAGCAAGCGGGAGGCCAAGTACAGCTTGGTACGCGAGCAAAACGCATACGACATGAAGCTCATAGAATCAAGCACGTTATCGCCCATAATGGTACAGAAACGATTGAATTGCCGGTAGAACAACTCATTTCCACTTTACCAATCAGTGAATTAATAAAACAACTTGATCCCGCACCACCCTTTGAAGTCTTGCAAGCCGCTCATGGACTTAAATACAGGGCATTTGTTCTAGTTGGATTAATTCTTGACAAAGCCGATATTTTTCCTGACAACTGGATTTACATTCACGAACCGTCTGTCAAAGTGGGGCGGATTCAGAACTTTAAAAATTGGAGCGCGGATATGGTAGCGGATCCCAATAAAACCAGTTTGGGAATGGAATATTTTTGTGATGAAGGCGATGAAATTTGGACGCAATCAGACGAAAAACTGATTGCTTTGGCAATGCAAGAAGTCTGTCAACTGGGTTTTATCTGCACAGACAAAATAGAAGCGGGTTATGTCATTAGGCAGCCCAAGGCTTATCCCGTTTACGATGCCCAGTACCAAAAACATCTACAAATCATCCAAGATTTCTTAACACCGTTTGACAATCTCCAAACGATTGGTCGCAATGGGATGCACCGCTACAATAATATGGATCATTCAATGCTGATGGGGCTGTTGGCCGCTAGAAATATCATGGGCGAAAAAAACGACTTGTGGCGGGAAAATACGGATCAAGCTTACTATGAAGACATGGAAAAATAATTTTTCTTTTTAATTCTGATATACTGACAAATTGATAAATAATGAATGCAGAAAATAACTGAATCCCATGAACGAAGTAATCGACTTGGAAGATGGCATTCTTGATGAGGAGAGGAGAAAGATGCCTTCAAAGAAACATAGCATGACACAAACCAGTTTAACCGTGCTATTTGGCAATGATGATAGGTTCACAACCTTTGTTGAATTGAGTTTAGATGCCACCTCAATCAATTTGAGTCAATTTGCCCTTAAGGCTAAAGACGAGTTGATACCCGATATATGTGCCTATTTTGAACCACCACCCACTGATGATAAGCTGGGCAGTGATGAAGTGCGCGTCACCCAAATTCCTGACTTGGCAGTCGAAGTGTTGTCACCTAGCCAAACACTGAATGAGCTGCTTAATAAAATGGAAGCTTTCTTTGCGCTTGGGGTTAAATCGTGTTGGTTGGCAATGCCCTCTTTAGAGGTGGTTCGCGTTTTTTCTCAACCCTTGCGCTATAAGGATTTTAATATCAATGATATAGAAGTCATTGATGATGTTATGGACATTCGACTACCCATTCATAAAGTCTTTAAATGGCGTTCCAAAGAGATTCAGAAAGCTTAGGAGCAAAAAATAATTATGTTACAAGACAAATTAATGAGCTTAACCGTCAAAAACTTTCGCTCATTAGCCAATGTATCAATTAATACAGAGTGCTTGACAGTACTATTTGGGCCTAACGGTGCGGGCAAATCTGCTTTCTTAGAGGCACTGTGGTTTGTGCGAGATTGTAGCATTCGGGGAGTCGATATTGCTTCTTCTGATAGAGGGCATGGCATTGGTTTACTTTGGGAAGGTGCAGAAGATGGCGATCTGATCTCCATTGCTATTGAAACACCAGCGACACGCTATGAAATTCTCTTTGGATATTCATCTGGCCGGATAGAAACTTTTGTTGGAGAAAAATTATTTTCAAAAACACTAGAAAAAGTCTTGATTGACAGAAAAGTAGGCAGCGATAAGGCCATATTGAACATCGCAAGCTCCGTTACTTCGCCTCAAGATTTTCAAGAAATCAAACCAAGCGGAAAAAGGATCGAGCCAGAAAAACCTAGCTTAACTCGATATATTGATTTTTTAAATCTGATGGGTGCTGGTACACACGAAGTTGCCGGTTTGGATAAACTCTTACGTGGTATCCGTTATTATCATGCACGATCCGCCAACTTTTATAAATTACGCACATTAGGTTCGGAAAGTCATTATGAAACAAGGCTTTATGGACGTTGTGAAAATCTCTGGTCAATCTTCGTGATAAGCAAGTACTTGATACACGTTATGATACAATTATGGGTTTTATGAAAGAAAGTTTTCCTTCTTTTAAGACACTGATCACTGAACAAACCGGGCTGAATAGTGTTTATGCCAGTTTTATAGACAAATATCGACGCAAACCAATACAAGCGTCTGGTATTTCTGATGGTCAATTACAAATGCTCATTCAACTCACAGCCTTGTTTTCTGAACAAGACAATAGCTTGATTTTATTGGATGAACCCGATTTATCCTTACACCCTTGGGCATTGTCGGTACTCGCTAAAGCGATAGAAACGGCAACCAAGGAATTTCATAAGCAAGTTGTTATTGCCACTCATTCTCCAGTGCTTATGAGCCAATTTGAACCAGAATATCTTTTAGCGGTAGAACTTGATGACAGTGGGCAAACTGTTATGAAAAGAGTGAGTGAAATTGAAGATGTCCAAGATTTGCTGGAAGATTACGCAACCGGTTCCTTGTATATGGCTGAAATGATTGCCCCGCAGAGTGAGCGATGATTTTTTTTTAATCAGCGCAAATCATGATAATCAGCGCAATCAGCGTTCTATTTGTTTTTAGATTTGAAAAAGTACTCATTTTTCGTTTAACTCCTGTTGACCACTCAAATCTATTTTAGAGAAAGTCTCAAAAGCATTCTGGCGCAAAGCCGAAATGATTGGATTATTTTATAATTAAAATGTATTCGCATATGTCTCAAATACAATCCTTCTCAATCATTATCCCAACATACAATCGTCCGTAGGAATTAGCACAGTGCTTACAAGCTTTATTAGCGCGTCAGCATTATCCGCATTTTGAAGTCATTGTTGTGGATGAGGGTAGCCAAACGCCACTGTGTGTTGATAATTTTCACAGTCAACTTGACATTACCCTGCTCACACAACAAAATGTCGGCCCAGCAGCAGCCCGCAACACTGGCGTGGCACAAGCAAAAGGTAGAGGGCGCATTCCCAAAAAAAGGTCATTATCAATTTCGGTTGAGTACTTTGGCCGAGTACACTTCAATCTCGCCTACGCAAAATAAATTTTGCACTCCAGTCGCCGAAACGCAAAATAAATTTTGCACTCCAGTCGCCGAGACGCAAAATAAATTTTGCACTCCAGTCGCCGAGACGCAAAATAAATTTTGCACTCCAGTCGCCGAGACGCAAAATAAATTTTGCACTCCAGTCGCCGAGACGCAGATTGATCAATGACCCTTTTTTTAGAAATGCGCCCAAAGGTAGATTTCTCGAATTACACTTTAACTGATTTCTTTGCCCCAGTTTTTGCGCGCAAAAACTTTTGCGTGGAACTGATAACTGAATGAAAACCATCTCATTCAATGTTATAATACAAAGGTGTTTCAATGATCAGTAAGCAAAAGGTTTTTGTTCAGGCATTATCAATACATAACTAAGAAGGAAAACGAATTCCATGAATCATTTAGCCATCAAAAGTTTTCAAGTCAACAATTTCAAAGCCATTCGGGAGAGTGGCACAGTTGAACTGACGCCCTTAACGGTTTTTATCGGCAATAACGGTTCTGGCAAAAGTAGCTTTATTGAAGGTTTAGAAACTTATCAAACCATTATTAAACACGGTTTGGATGTTGCTATGAATCGTTGGCGGGGATTTGAACATGTTCGCAATCGGATGAATCGACACGAGTTAAAAACATTGGGTAGTACTCTCTTTGAGACGAATCCGATGGCATTTGAAATGCGCCGGCAAATCGGAACAACGACATTTCGTTCCACTATGTCTGTCACACTTGGAAAAGAAAGTGAACTCTTTATTCAGAATGAAAAACTGTTTTTTGGCAAAAAATTGATAATAGAACGTAATGACAAAAATTTAATTGATTTCCCCGAATTTAATACGCACTCCTCAACCACTAAAAATGGTATTTCAGTCTTGTCAGACACACTGGCTGCCGCATGGGCCGCATTACCACAGCATTTACCAGATGTCGCGAAGAAACCTGTCATGCTGACAAAGTGGTTAGAAATTATCACTAGTAATGATCAGTTTTGGCAGAATCTTTCTTGGCAATTTATTACATTAAGTCCAGACAATATGGGTAAACCCATACAACAACAAAGGATTTATGGTGAAATACAGCTTAATAAAGAGGGTTCCAACATTGCGGAATACTTATCAAGTATCCGTCATTTAAGCCAATCTGCATTTGATGGGATATTAGAAACATTACAATATGTACTGCCGTATGCTAAAGATTTACAAGCGGTTTTGATTTCAGAACTAGAACGCGCTGTGTATCTGGAATTGACTGAAGGCGAATGCCAAATTGCGGGTTGGTTGTTGTCCACCGGTACTTTGCGAATTATTGCTCTTCTCGCATTATTGCGGCATCCCAAACCACCCCCCTTGATTGTCATTGAAGAAATTGAAAATGGTTTAGATCCACGTACTATTCATTTGATAGTAGAAGAAATACGCAATGTAGTCGAATCTGGCAAAACTCAGATTATTGCGACAACTCATTCGCCCTTTTTTTTGGATTTACTGCTTTTAGAACATATTGTATTAGTAGAACGTGACGACAGTGGACAACCGACATTCACACGTCCAGCCTCCCAAAAAGAATTGGAAATTTGGGCGGAACGTTTTACGCCAGGAGAACTTTACACAATGGGTAGATTAACTAGTGCAGGATCGCTCCAATCCCAAGACCAACCAGCCAACAGCTTTTCACGCCAAAGATTTTGCGCGCAAAATCTTTTTCACGCTAAAGTTTCGCGGAGCGAAACTTTAGCGTGAAAGCGTGAAAGCAGTTGTCTAAAAGCTCAAGTCAC
>QNEL01000354.1 GCA_003645185.1 Candidatus Parabeggiatoa sp. nov. 3 | reverse complement strand
ATTTTAATTTTAATGGGGCCGGCAACAAAAACACGTTACCCACCCATTTCACGCTAAAGTTTCGCGGAGCGAAACTTTAGCGTGAAATATTGATTTTAATTTTAATGGGGCCGGCAACAAAAATACGTTACCGGCCCCCTACATTGATTTTAATTTTAATGGTGGGCAACAAAAATACGTTACCGGCCCCCTACATTGATCAAAATGGGGCTGGCAACAAAAATACGTTACCGGCCCCCTACAAAACAGTCATCCACCCTTGGGTAATTCCAATTGCCGCTTACGATGTAATAATACCCAATCCCCATTTTCTTCTAATGCTTCTTTGCCTAATTCAAATAACACTTCTTCTGCCTTTTGTTGCGTTGCATCGTTTTGATCGGGCGCATTGAGCAGCTTTTTCACTTCCTCATCTGCTTTCGCAAATAAAGCCGCCATCCGTTCATATTGTTTCGCTTGCTCCTCAAATGCCATTTTTTCAACATAATGATGCAATAAAGCACCTGTCGCTGGGAAGAATGCGATTAATAAAATCAATAGGTTATGTAATAATGAGGTGGGCGAGATGACTGCTATGACATGCCCGACTAACAGGGCGATAATCAAAATCAAGCCGAGTGTGAAAAGCTTTTTAATCCAACCGCTCAGCTTTTTCGCTATCTGCTGATTTTTCAAAGCCCTTTCTGAAAACCATGGCGATTGATTTCTTATCCAATGCCAATACACGACTTCAATATTTTCCTGATTTTCTACCCAATCATAAATATTAATTGCTCGGATAGCTTGTCGAATCCATGTCAATTCACCGCGTTGTTTGCGTAAATAATGATCAGCTACGGAATCCGTTAAACCGCTTAAATGCCAGAATATTTGCACACGCAAACCTTCTGCTAAAGCGCGATAATCTAAGTTTTTACTGTGATAAGCTCGCCATTGATTTACCCACACTATACCCCAACCGCCCAAAAACAAAATAAAATAGCCTATCAAGGCAGGTAAATCGGTAGCAATACTCGTATACCAACCATAACAGCCTACCATGCCAAACGCTATCCCAAGTACAAGCCCAGTAAACAATCGAAGGCGCGATTGAAAATGTCGGGCTAAAGTATTTGCTGTACTATACACCCCTAACATCGTTTGAAACGCGGGAGAAAGTGTCAATAAGTCAGCCCATAATTGCGTATCTGATAGTAAATATTTCTGGCCTTTTTGAATACGGCGTTGCAATTTAGGGCGCGTCGCATACCTGCCCACATCTTGGTTAAAACAATTCAACGCTTTTAAATCGTTTGACAATAGCGGTTTTAAATCATTTAACTTATTTTTGTTAGTTTGGTTAGGCAATAAGACTTCCATTTCGCCTACACATGCTAAAGCATGAAGACTACTTTTTCGGCTTGTCATCACATGACACACGGGCCCCGTATCGGGCACATCTAAAGGGCCATGCTGATGTTTGTATCGTTTTGGTAACATCTTCATATCGCCCGTCAATTTAAAATCAAGCACTTGAGCCGTTTCCCCGCTTTCATTCAAATGCTTCCCATCCCATAAAGCAATCAAAATATGACTATGGTGAGCGATATAAGCACCCGCTAAAGCCGCTTGTTGACGACGCGCTTCAACATCCGTTTCAAGGCTTTCCTCTGTTATGCCTTCCAATAAATTCAGTTTAAACACCTGTTGGTTTTCTTTCGCCTGATTAAACAAATCCATAAATTCATCTTTTGATTCAGGCGTTTGAAAGTCTTGCAAATATAAATCCAACGGAATAGCCAGCGGCACGATCACATCGATTTGTTGTTCCAAAGCGACTTTAGCCACTAATCGATCCGCCCCTTCAGCCAAAGCTGAAAACAATTGTAATGGCGTATGCGGATAATGTTTTTTAAGAAATTGGAAAATCTGACGAACAGATTGACATAATCTATCCTGTTCCGCTTCGCGTAAATCTTGATGCCCCGTGACACCAAGTGTAATTGGAATTTTATGTTGTTGAGTTGTCATATTATGTGCAAAGAAGCAAAATAACATGCACTCCAATAGCCGCAAAATTTATTTTGCAGGGTTTTCGTCAAAAATTGGAGTGCAAAATTTATTTTGCGGCTTGTTGGAGTGCAAAATTCATTTTGCCAGGTTTTCCTAATTGGAGTGCAAAATTCATTTTGCCAGGTTTTCGTAAAAATTGGAATGCATGTCATTTTGCAGGGCTTTCTACAAACCAGTGTTCAACAGTTCAGGACTCTGAATGACATTTATCCCCTTACCACGCATTTCTTCCAATGCGCGTTCAATATCACCTGGATTCTGTTCAACACCACGACAAGCATCTTCTATCACAGTGGTGGAAAAGCCGATATCCTGAGAATCTAAGGCCGTGTATTTCACACAATAATCTGTTGCTAAACCCACGACATAAGTCTCAGTGACTCCTTTTTCTTTCAAATACTCACCCATGCCTGTCGAATTACGGCGGCCATTATCAAAAAAACCACTGTAACTGTCAATACTCGGATCCTGCCCTTTTTGAAAAACCCGTTCAATTTTATCCTTGTTGAGTGTCGCGACATACTCTGCACCCTGCGAACCTTGAACACAATGAATCGGCCACAACACTTGTTGAAGTCCATTTAGATCAATGATATTGCCCGGTTGTTGATTGGGGTGATTGGCCGCAAAACTGCCATGATTAGCAGGATGCCAATCTTGAACGGCAACGATCAAATTAAAGTGGGGTATTAAGTTATTAACCACTGGTATAATCTGATCCCCTTCGTTGACAGCCAATGCGCCTCTGGGGCAAAAATCATTTTGAATATCAGTTATAATCAATGCTTTCAAAGCGAAACCTCCTGAAGTTATTTACTCACGCAAAGGCGCAAAGGCGCAAAGGTGCTAAGAAATAGCGTCTTTGCGTCTTAGCGTGAAATTGGTTTTAGATAGAATGCTGATTGTCATGATCGTCATGACAATCAGCCTGGCTATAAATGTTCAAAAATAATAATAATGTTTGATATCGAGGCTAATATGAACAACCCATTTTTCATTACCCATATAACCCTTCATAAACTTAGACATCTGAAAGAGATTGACATTGCCCTTTCTAAAGCAGAAAAAAAACACCTCATTTTGACGGGTAAAAACGGCAGTGGCAAAACCTCTGTGCTTGAAGCCATCAGAAATTTATTGGGCAACGATAATAATACGCCTCAAATCCCTGTCATCAGCAATCATAGTCTAACAATTGAATTTAACTCATTGAATGAGTTGACATTATTACAAGAAAATGACTTCATCTTGTCTTTTTTTGCGGCCAAACGCGCTACTTCAATGGATATACCCGAAGGGCCGAAAAAAATGCGTTTAGAAAAACGCTATCAAATCGACACCGAACCCAGCCATACCTTTTTACAATATCTTGTCAATCTTAAAGTTGAACAGTCTTTTGCGCGTGATGATGATGATTTGGAGACTGTCGAGCAAATAAAAACCTGGTTTGAAACCTTTGAGACTATGCTTCAGACTCTTTTTGCAGATAATAGCTTGACATTACAATTTGATCGAAAAAATTATAATTTTGACTTGATCACCCAAAATCGGGAACGTTTTGATTTTAATACCTTAGCCGATGGTTATTCGGCAATCGTCAATATTATCAGCGATTTAATGATCAGAATGGCTGAACAAGAGGGTTATGATATGCCCTGTATTGTGTTGATTGATGAAATTGAAACGCACTTACATGTTGAACTTCAAAAACAGATACTCCCATTTTTAACCCATTTTTTCCCAAATATTCAATTTATTGTTAGCACACATTCGCCATTTGTACTCACTTCTTTACAAGACGCTGTGATTTATGAGTTATCTTGAAGCAAAAACTGGAGTGCCTGTTATTTTGCGGCCCTTTTCAAACCAAATTTATTTTGCGGCCCTTTTCATATTGGAGTGCCAAATTTATTTTGCGGCCCTTTTCGTTCATATTGGAGTGCCAAATTTATTTTGCGGCCCTTTGCTTCAAACTAACCCAAAGCAGGCTGCTTGAGCATATGAGGATTATCAGCCTATCTCGTTTTCAATCTTTCCAAATTCTCATGAAACGTTAAAAGATATAACAAATTATCAAGGGCACCATTTTGAATAACTTCACCCTTTTCCCAACGACTTAATGATTCTTCATCAATGCGCGTGATTTGAGACAATTCGGTTTGTGAAAGTGGATAGCCTTCACGCATCGCTTTGATTTCTTTAGGAGTCATCACGCAGAGATGTTGACAAACCGCTTCATGCTCAATTTCTGTAGATATTTTTGCCCTGTTCTATTCACACAAAAAATGTAGGGTGGGTAAGCGGGCACTCTGAATTTAAAATCTACCTCTGAAAGCATTGCCCGCTTGCCCACCATCTGAGTACAACGGATTGACGGATTGAACGGATTGGTGAGTCGGCCGTTTCCAATTACCGGATAGATTAGTACTTTGGCTCCGGGGATTGAACGGATTGGTGAGTGGGCGGTTTCCAATTACTGGGTAAAAAAACAATCCGTTAAGTGAGTACAACGGATGACGTGGATAAACGGATTTTTTCAATCGTATTATTCAATCAATCAGTTGTATTAAAGCTGTACACGGTTGAATCGGTTTATTCTACCCAAAAAGCTAAATAAACTGAGCAAATTAATCCGTTTATCCACGTCATCCGCTGTACTCAATTGCAGATCATTATCTCACTAAATAACCACACTATTAATATATAAATACACTCAAAAAAAATCGCGGCCCGCGCTGGGCGCGGCCCGAAAACCCCCCAAAAACCTCAGCTTTCCCCAAGAACCTCAACATTTCCATAAAAAAGAAAAAAAAGGAAAAAAGGGAAAAAGGAAAAAGAAAAAAGAGTTACAATTTCCTGGAGAGCCGCGCACCGCAGTACCTGATACGGATAGACCGCTGACTCCTGCTGCGGTCCGTCGAGCGCATCCCCATGGCAACGATGATCCACGAGCCGCCGCGCAAAACGAAAAGGCCACCGTCATTAACCTCACTTTTACTAAGACAATATTGCTCTTTTCCGCTGTATTTATTCTCATATTCCGAACACGTCCATTCCCACACATTGCCTAACACATCAAATAGGCCAAAAGGGTTCGGTTCAAAAGAACCAACAGGGGCTGTATATTCAAAGCTATCATCACAAGATTCCTTCCAACAATTAGCGTTGTTAGAACCAATATCATCCCCCCACCAATACTTTGTTTCTGTTCCCGCCCTAGCGGCATACTCCCACTCCGCTTCAGTCGGTAAACGATATTGCTGTCCGGTTTGTTCACTTAACCATTCGGCGTAGGCTGTGACATCGTTCCATGACACATTAATCACCGGACGATCACCGCGCCCCCAACCTACATCACTTGGCCTTTCTCTACCTGTCGCTTCAACAAACCGATCATATTCGGCAAAAGTTACCTCATATCGCCCCATAGCAAAACGCGCCACCGAAACCTCATGCACGGGCTGTTCACGACTGAAACCACCACCCTGAATATCACCCATGCGAAACGTACCAGCCGGAATCACGACCATTTCAGGGCCTAAACTGCCATCAGCTAAGGTATCTTGAAAGATTTCCCAATTGCTCTCATCAGAGATAACGGGTAGCCTTTGTATTTTCCGAGTGCTGCCTTTTTGAACTTGAGCCAGTTCTTGTTGACAACTTTCAGTCTGCGTTTTGGCATCTTTAACATCTTGCTGACAATCCATCAATTGCTTTTGAGTTTGCGAAACCTCTCTTTCAAAATCTTTGGCTTGCTTTTGAGTTTGTTGTACCAGGGCCTCTTGTTTTTGAACCGATTCTTGAGCTTGTTCCGCTAAATGCTGTTGACGACTGCCATACCAAGCTACCCCTATTATGATCAATAAGGCTACAGTCGCGCCAAACCCTAATAGCTTTTGCTGTATCGCAATCCTGCGATTTGCGTTCGATAATTGAACGGTGATCTCGGTAGTCCGTTCTATAACCCGCTTTTTCAATTCATCTTCGTTTTCCTGTTTCGCATAAAAGCCGGCTATTCGACTCTCCTCAATAAAGTTTTCCGGTAACGGATGAACCGTGTATTTCTTCTCTTTGGCCTTTTGTAACCAGTCATACGCTATCGCAAATTCACTGCCCCGCAACAGTGAATCATCACTTTTACCCGCACCACTCCAATCTAGCGCCCGTTGCAACCATTTGGTGTGCTGATGGACATGTTCTCTATCGATCTCCAGCTTGCTGATTAATTCATTGAAACTGCTCATAAATTTGCCATAATCGCGCTTTTCTTCTTTGAAATCAATCCATTGAATCGTTTCCAAAGTGGGGTAGGCGTGCAGTTCTTCAGGTGACACATCAAGATATAAAACCGTGATCAGGCGTTTTTGCAAATCATGCGCATAACGCACTTCCTTTTCGCAATGTGGCGAACGAATCGCTTGAGGTGAAATGATAAACAAGACATTATCGCTGCTTTCAATACCCCGTTCGATTTCCGCATTAAAATCGACACCCACGGCAATGCTTTCTTGATCAAACCAAGTCGTTTTACCCAGCTTTTGCAGATGATCATTGAGTCTTCTGGCAAACTCTAATGAATCCTTTTGCGAATAGGAAATAAAAACATCTAAAACGCTTTCGGGTAAATGCAGCCGACTGCTTTGAATCAAATCAATTTGTTGGCCCAAAGCCGGATAGCTTGTGCGATCCTCAGCAGTTTTCAGCCAAGCTTCAAAATGTTCTAAGTTATAACCGCGTAATAATAAATTGCGATTATTTTTTTGGCGTGCCCATTTTAAGGTTTTGACTAACAAGCGTTTATGTTGTTCATGATAATAAGCGTCTTCTTGTAGCGCCTCCACGAATTGCGTCACGCTGTTTTGATAATCCGCTGCGCGGCTAAAATCAATTTGGGGTAAAGCCTGCAAGGCGTGCGGCACTGAAACCGTATCGCCCCGTTTTAAAACAATAACACGTTTATTCAGTTCAAGCGCATGATCTAATTGTTGTTCACAGTATTGCGATTGCACGGTATCAGGCGATAAGACATAAACCACATTATCAGCACATTCAAGCATTTCCAGCAAAAATTCTTGATCCGTTTGCATCAAGTTTTTAGGATCGATAGACTTATTCGTCCAAACCACAATCCCTTTTCGCCTCAAAGTTTGCGTCAGTTGACTGACAAAGTCGGCCTCTTGATAGCAGTAATCAAAAAACACTTGCGTTTGCTGATTATCCGCATATTGACTGCTCATCGAGATATATTCACAGTGTAAATCCGTCGGCCCTGACAAGGCTGACTGATCAAACGCCGTTTTTAACCACTCAACCGCCTGTTGACGTTCCTCCCCGACTAACAAATATCGGAAACTTTTGCCCTGTCTTTGCCAATCCAAAGCGCGGGTTAAAATGCGCGTCTGTTGTGCCAGATAATCGCTTTCCAGTTTTAAGGCAGCGACGACATGCTCACAAGCGTGATCAAAATCGACTTTATCCTCACGGAAATTTAATTGATTGTGTTTATGGATGTGTGAACAGAGCAATGCCCGATCCGCTTTGTCTTTCAGGGGGCGATGGATGAGGGGAATAACGGGCTTATTGAGTTCAACGGCTAAGGCTAATTCTTTAGCACAATATTCTGAATTAACCGCGCCCGGTGAAATGATATAAATCAAACGCTGTGCGTTTTCGATGGCCGTGTCAATACGCTTTAGAAAATCATCACCCGCGTTGATATCGTGTAAATCTAGCCAAATATCAAAGCCTTGCGCCGTCAAGTGTTTTTCGAGTTTTATAGCAAAATCAATGCTATAGGGGCGGCTGTAGGAAATGAAGGCATGGTAGCGTTTTTGTTCAGACATTTTTTTTACCTTTATTGATGCTTCCCTTTTCGTTCAATGTTTTCGTTCCAAATTTATTTTGCGGCCGGCTTTTCGTTCAAAATTTGCGTGTTGTTGGAGTGCAAAATTTATTTTGCGTTGGAGTGCAAAATTTATTTTGCGTGTTATTGGAGTGCATGTTATTTTGCTTTTTTGGGAATGCGCCTTGTCAAGATGCAAACTCAAGTTGAAACCTTATTCTAACAATGAACACTGAGTAATCACTGAAAATCAGGCTGCAAAATAAATTTTGCACTCCAATTCAAGCAAAATAAATTTTGCACTCCAATTCAAGCAAAATAAATTTTGTCTCATCATGAAAGCGTAATCGCGAAAATAGTTATCCCTAATCGTTTTGTTGGTAACATTTAATGAAAGTACCATTCCTTGTAGGGTGGGTAGCGTCTTTTTGCTGCCCACCATCACCCAATTACTTACGCTTCATCACTCTTAT
>QNEL01000353.1 GCA_003645185.1 Candidatus Parabeggiatoa sp. nov. 3 | reverse complement strand
ATTATAAATTTTATGTGGTTATTAATATTGCCAATGACTAAAAGTAGAGACGCGATGCTTCGCGTCTAAGGTAACTCGCAACAAATAACCTAGGCCCAAACCTGACAGGTTTTGAAAACCTGTCAGGTTTTTATCGAGAAAATCAAATTAAAATAAAAAACGGGCATCATCAAATGATATGAGACAAAAAATTAGAGCATGGCTAAAACGAAAAATACCCTACTTAATTATTCTTACGCTTTTCCTATTTTGGGCACTTTTTTTCTTTTGGCCACGTATTATCATCACCATTCATTCTGGTGAAGCAGGTGTTTTATACTGGCTTTTCTTAGGTGGAACAGAGACTGATCATGTGTATTCCGAGGGTTTTTACGTCATAGCACCTTGGGATAAAATGTATATTTATAATGTCAGAGTTCAGACAGTGTTGCATGATTTAGAGGTGTTAACCAATCGGGGTTTGCCTATTCAGCTAAAATTAGCGATTCGTTTTCAACCCGAATACGAAACCTTGGGTGTCCTCCACCAAGAAGTGGGGCCTGATTATATTAATACCATTATTGTTCCCGACATCGATTCTGTTTTGCGTAGAATCTTGGCCATCAGAATCCGGAAGATATTTATGTTAACAAAGAAAATATTCTCACGAAAATTATTGTGAATGCTTTGAACGAACTGGGGCAAAAATATGTGAATATGCATAGCATTGTTATTCGAAAAGTCGTCTTACCTGAACCCATCAAACAAGCGATTGAAGAAAAATTAGTAGAAGAACAACGTTATCAGACTTATGATTTTAAACTGAAAAAAGAGGAAAAGGAAGCGGAACGACGGGTCATTGAGGCAACCGGTATCGCGAACAAACGGCGCATTGAGGCTGCCGGTATTAGAGACTATCAACAAATTATCTCCGAAACCCTTGATGAAAAAATGTTAAAGTGGCATGGTATTGATGCCAGTCTCAAATTGTCAGAATCTGAAAATGCGAAAGTCATTGTCATTGGTGCTGGCAAAAACGGATTACCTATTATTGGCAATATTCCATTTGAATCTAATGAACCACCACCGCTGCCAAATAAATAAAAAATCTTGATACTTGGTGTTTTTAAACAGGAATGGTGGGCAACAAAAACCCGTTACCGGCCCCCTACAATAAAGACTGTTTCACTTTTCACGGATAATTTATTTTTTTGATATGCCTTAAACCGTTAATAACGACAAGGATTCTTTCTGAAAGGATTAAACCGAAGTCGTTAAAGGATTAAAAAAGTCTGATTATAACGGATTTTGCGTAGGGGCGAACCTGCGTGTTCGCCCTTGCTTGCCTAAATATTGGTATAAACTAATGACAACAGAAAAAATTATCAAAATGATAGGGTTAATAACCGTCTTGCTCATTTGTGCATGCAGCAATCCATACGAGGCTTCTAAAAAGAAAAGGATAAAAACGGCAGTTGAAAGTCAAGATACGATAATCATTGGTGTCGCATGGGCAGATAAAGAGGCTCATTTTGTGAAAGGGGTTCAATTGGCAGTCAAAGAATTCAATGATGATGGGGGGGTACTCGGCAAATCCCTTGAACTTATCATAAATGAAGGCGAAAAAAAAATTTCAAACAAGCTCACACTGAAAAAACTCACACTGAGACAAAAACAAGACATCACAGTTGAAGTGGCAAGATCATTTGCAGCAAACCCAAGAGTGGTCGCCGTTACGGGGCATCGTTCGTCTAACCAAGCAGTTCCTGCCTCCATTGTTTATCAATTTCATGGTATTGCTTTTCTCGCACCCACTTCGACCAATATCAATTTAACCGATCACAATTTTAACTATGTTTTTCGGATGACCCCTAATAATGAAGAAATAGCAAAACAGTTAGCAAATTATTGCCATCAAAAGGGCTACCAAAAAATAGTGATACTACACAGTAAAAGTGACTATGGTAACCAATTGGCTGATTCGTTTGTTTCAAATTTTGTTAAAAAGGACAACACAGAACCTAAAACGGAAATTGTCTTGCGTCGTTCATTTTTTTCAAATCAAACGGATTTCAGTTATTTGATGGTTGAGTTAAAACGTGCTAAAAAGGAAGACGATTTTGATGCCATTTTTATCGTAACCGGTGCCAAAATGGCGGCTCATATCTATCAAGACAGTCGTGATATGGGTTTTAAGGTACCTTTTATTGGGGGAGAGGGGTTGGACAATTCAACGTTTTGGAAGGCCGTCAAAGAATGGGAAATTGCTGAAGAAGTCTTCACAGAAAAATCTGTTGTACCCACTTTGTTGAATACAACCACAAAAGATTCTATTTCACAAATCTTTATTGAAAATTTTAAAAAAGAATATGATTTTGAAGCTGATCACTACGCAGCATTAGGATATGATAGTATAAAAATATTGGTACATGGTATCAAAAAGGGCAATTCAACCCAACCCTTCAAGATTGCAGAGACAATACGGTATATGCCACCTTGTCAGGCTGTGACGGGTCAATACCAGTTTCACATGGATGGCGATGTTAGAACTCGAAAATTTCATTTCAAACTGTTTCGTCAGGGCCAATTTGAGTATGAAGAGATTGATTTTAAAGACTTGATTTTAGCTCATGAGAACTGTGGTGATGTTGACAGGGATAAAGACGGTATTCCTAATGACAGAGACGCTTGCCCTGATAACAAAAGCGATGCGATTTCTAAAGGCGTGTATCAAAAGGGTACTTCAAGGGGCTGTCCAATTGATAGTGACGAAGACACTTATGAAGATTATCGTGATCATTGTCCAAACACACGTCCTAACGAATTGAAAAAGGGCATTGACTCTTATGGTTGTCCGGTAGATCAGGATAAAGATGGTGTGCCAGATTATCGTGACGATTGTCCAAAAGATAGCCGTTTTGAAACCAGAAAAGGGGTTGATTCTCAGGGTTGTATGATTGATGCGGATAAAGATGAGATACCTGATTATCAGGATGTTTGTCCCAAGAATAGCTTGAAAGAGCTTTCCAAAGGCATTTATCAGCAAGGGGATAAGATTGGTTGTCCAATAGATAGCGATAATGACAAGGTACCGGATTATCGGGATGATTGTCCACAGAACTTGCCCACTGAAATGGAAAAAGGGCTTGATTTACGAGGTTGTCCGTTTGATCGGGATAAAGATGACGTGCCTGATTATCGCGACGCTTGTCCTTTGAACAAACACTTTGAAATCATAAAAGGAGTTGATTCACAGGGTTGTTCTGTTGATACGGATCAAGATAGTGTACCGGATTATAAAGATGCTTGTTTTCAAAATAGCTTTGATGAAATTTCTAAAGGGGTTTTTCAACAAGGCACTCATTTGGGCTGCCCGATAGAGAGCGATCAAGATGGCGTACCTGATTATCGTGATGATTGTCTCAATAACAGCTTTGTTGAAATTGGAAAAGGCGTTGATTCTCGCGGTTGCCCACGAGATACCGATAAAGATGAGGTGCCTGATTATAAAGACGTTTGTTTTAATAACAGCCCTGAAGAAATTGCCAAAGGGGTTAATCAACAAGGGGTACGTCTGGGTTGTCCAATGGATAATGATAATGATGGTGTGCCAGATTATCGCGATGTGTGTCCAAATAACAGCCGTTTTGAAATCAGAAAAGGGGTTAATTCAGATGGTTGCCCGTAGAGACGCGATGCTTCGCGTCTCTTATGTCGCGTCTCTTATGTCGCGTCTCTTATGTCGCGTCTCTTATGTCGCGTCTCTTATGTCGCGTCTCTTATGTCGCGTCTCTTATGCGACGAAACCTCGCGTCTATACGAAACTGAGACGCGAAACCTCGCGTCTATACGAAACTGAGACGCGAAACCTCGCGTCTATACGAAACTGAGACGCGAAACATCGCGTCTATACGAAACTGAGACGCGAAACCTCGCGTCTATACGAAACTGAGATGCGAAACATCGCGTCTATACGAAACTGAGACGCGAAACATTGAGACGCGAAACATTGAGACGCGAAACATCGCGTCTCTACTGCGACAATGGCAAAGGTATTGCTAATTAAAAAAGAATTATGATAACGATAAAAATGACAAAAATAATATCGCTCATGATCGTTTTGCTCATTTCGGCATGCGGCGGTTCAGACGAAGATTCTGAGGCAAAAGAAGTCAAAACGGCCCATGAGAATACGATAGTGATTGGTGTCGCATGGCCAAATAATGACGATAATTTTGTAAAAGGGGCACGATTGGCGACAAAAGAAATCAATCGCAACGGGGGCGTGTTAAAAAAGTCCTTTCAACTTCTTATAAATGACGGAGAAAAAGCGGCTTTAGATTTATCGCTCACAGCAAAACAATCAAAAAAAATCACGCTTGATGTGGCCAACTCATTGGTGGCTAACCCCGCTGTGGTTGCCGTCATTGGACATCGTTTTTCCAATTCTGCGATGCCAGCGGCCGATATTTACCATTCTCATCGTATTGTTTTTATCGCACCTGCCCTGACAAACCTAAGTTTAACCGAACACAAATCTAACTCTGTTTTTCGGATGGTGCCTAATAACGAACAAATGGGAAAGCAAATAGCCACTTATTGTCATAAAGCTGGCTACAAAAAAATAGGGGTGCTGCATAGTCAAGACAATTATGGCAACGAATTAGCCAATGCGTTTGTTTACAACGCGGTAGAAAATAACGGTGCCCAAATTGTGATACGGCGATCATTTTTACCTCATCAAACGGATTTTACTGATATAATACTTGAACTCAAAGACCTTAATGATGTTGAGGCTATTTTTGTTGCAACTGAGGCCAAAGTGGCGGCCAAAATTTATCAAGACAGTCGTCAGATGAACATTAGGGTTCCCTTTGTAGGGGGTAATGCGTTAAACTATGAACCGTTTTGGCGGGTTGTTAAGGAATGGGAAAAGTCTGAAGACATTATAAATAAGTCTGCAGTGCTAACCGTATTCAACACATCCGCTCACCTGACACAAGAAATATTTATTGACCATTTTAAAAAAGAATATGGTGAACAAGCGAAACCTGACAACCTAGCGGCACTGGGGTATGATAGCATCAAACTTTTAGCACATGGCATGAAAAGTGCCCGTTCAAGCGTGCCAAGCCAGTTCGCAGAGAAGCTGCACGCTATGCCATCTTGTCAGGGTGTCATAGGGCAATACCGCTTTAGAGTGAACGGCCATGTGGTGAATCGAAAACTCTATTTCAAGCACTTCCGTCAGGGTCAATTTGAGTATCAAGATATTGATGATCACAGCTTGAATGCTCAAACGAGGTTAGTAGCACAATCGGAATGTGGTTATGTTGACCGCGATAAAGATGATATATTTAATGATGTCGATGTATGCCCTGATAACACTGAGGAAGAAATGGCTAAAGGCGTTTATCAAGAGGGCGATTTCATAGGCTGTCCCATTGATAGCGACAAAGACGGTTATCAAGATTATCGTGATGCTTGCCCCAATACCCTGAAACAGGAATTTGAAAAAGGCATTGATTCACGCGGTTGCCCAAAGGACACGGATAATGATGGTGTTCCTGATTATAAGGATTTGTGTTTAGCTAATTTACGAGAGAGTGCCTTGGTTGATGAGCAAGGTTGCGCGCCTGATGCCGATCAAGATCGTGTCTTTGATGATAAAGATATCTGCCCCAATAACAAACCAGAAGAACTTTCTCAAGGGATTTATCTTCAAGGCGCAAAGGCAGGCTGTCCTATAGATAGCGATAATGACGATGTGCCAGATTATCGTGATCAGTGTTTCATGAATCGCCCCATGGAAATCAAAAAAGGGGTTGATTTACACGGTTGTCCAATTGATACCGATCAAGATGACATCCAAGATTATGAAGATGTTTGCTCTGATAACAGTCAGCAAGAAATTTCCAATGGGGTTTATCAACAAGGCGAGACTATTGGTTGCCCAATAGATAGCGATAATGATAGTCTGCCCGATTATCGTGACAACTGTCCCAAAAACCAACCTAAAGAAATCAAAAAAGGGATTGATTCACAAGGTTGTCCGATTGATACGGATAAAGACAGTGTGCCGGATTATCATGACGATTGCCCAAAGAATAGCCAGTTTGAACTCGGAAAAGGGATTGATTCACGCGGCTGTCCCATCGATACCGATCAAGATCGTGTACCGGATTATAATGATGTTTGTTTTGAAAATAGCCCTAAAGAAATTTCTAAAGGCGTTTATCAAAAAGGCACTTTTTTGGGTTGCCCAGTAGATAGTGATCAAGATGGTGTGCCTGATTATCGTGAGAATTGTCTCAATAACAGCCCCAAAGAAATCGGAAAAGGGATTGATTCACGCGGTTGCCCACAAGATATCGATAAAGATGGTGTGCCTGATTATAAAGACATTTGTATCAACAATAGCTCAGAAGAAAAGTCCAAAGGCGTTTTTCAACGCGGCACTCATTTGGGCTGTCCAAAAGATAGCGATCAAGACGGCGTCCCTGATTACCGTGATGATTGTCCCAAGAATCGCCGTCATGAACTCAAAAATGGAATTGATTTACACAGCGGTTGTCCACTAGATAGCGATAAAGATGCCATCCCCGATTATAAAGATGTTTGCGTCGGTAATAGTCAGGAAGAAATTTCCAAAGGCGTTTATCAAAAAGGCCTTCATCTTGGTTGCCCGATGGACCGCGATAATGATGGTGTACCGGATTATCGTGATGTGTGCCCCAAAAACCGTCGTCTGGAAATGATTCAAGGCGTTGATTCGCAGGGTTGCCCACAGGATAGCGATAAAGATAGTATCCCAGACTATAAAGATGCCTGTTTTAAAAACAGCTTAGAAGAAATTGCTAAAGGGGTTTCTCAACAAAAAGGGCAACTTGGTTGCCCAATAGACAGTGATCGTGACAGCATAGCGGATTATCGTGACGATTGCCCAAAAAACAGCCCACTTGAAATCAGCAAAAACGTTGATTCACGCGGTTGTCCCATTGATGCCGATCAAGATGGTGTGCTGGATTATCAGGATATGTGCTTCAATAATAGCCCAGAGGCGCTTTCTAAAGGGATTTATCAACAAGGCATTTATCTGGGTTGCCCGATAGACAGTGACAGTGACGGTGTACCCGATTATCGTGACAGTTGCCTCAAAAACAGCAGCCTTGAAATCAGTAAAGGGATTGATTCACAAGGTTGTCCCATTGACACGGATAAAGATGACATTCCTGATTATCAGGATGCTTGTATTAATAATAGTTTGGCGGAACTGTCCAAAGGGGTTTCCCAGCAAGAGGGGCATCTTGGTTGCCCAATAGACAGTGATGGAGATCATGTATCGGATTATCGTGATGATTGTCCCCAAAATACCCACCTTGAAATCAGCAAAGGGGTTAATTCACGCGGGTGTCCCGTCGATCATGATCAGGACAAGGTGCCGGATTATCGTGACGATTGTCCCAAGAACCGTCGCCATGAACTCAAAAAAGGCGTTAATTTACGCGGTTGCCCGGTTGATACCGATAAGGATAGTGTTCCTGATTATAAAGATCGGTGTGAAGGAACACGGTTAGATGTCGCAGTTGATCCAAAGGGATGTGCTATAGTGTTAAGAGAGAAGAATGTTCAGCGTGGCAAAACGAGTTTCACCAGCAAAGGGCAAAATTTGACAGAAGAAGCGCAGGCCTTTCTTCAAACGCTTATCAAACGGATCGATAATCGCTTTTTGAGAAAGATAGAAGTCATCGGCCATACTGATAGTATTGGTAGTCACACTGCGAACAACATATTGTCTCTCGCACGAGCAACACGAGTGGCGGAATACCTGATTCTTCAAGGTATTCCCCGTGAAAAAATACGCATACAGGGAGTGGGCGAAACCCAGCCAATCTTTTCTAACAAAACGGAGGCCGATCGAGCGAAAAATCGTCGCGTTGAAATCATAATCACACAAATGCAAAAAAGGTGAATCTATTTATCAAGAGAAGCTCAGTATTAAGGAAAATACGGGGTTTCTCAAACCGCCATTTTCTTGAATTCCTTGGGGTGACTTTATGCATCAGCTAATCGTCGTAGGTATTTATATTGGTTTATGTTTTTTTATTGCCCTATTGGGTATGAATCGAAAATGGGGATTTTGGGGATATTTTTTTGGTTCTCTGTTGTTAAGCCCATTAATCGGAATACTTTTAGTATTGGCATCTGATCCACGTCCTAGCGATAAAACCTAAAACGCATTTTTCTTATTTTTTTCACTCACAACAAGAGGTAATATATCATGGCAATTGAAACTGCAGCAAATACAATGGCAACAACGACACAGCAGGCTTTAACTACCGCGACGGGGTCTGTTAAAGTTTTTCTTCTGGCCCATCCAGTGGGAGTAGCGATT
>QNEL01000352.1 GCA_003645185.1 Candidatus Parabeggiatoa sp. nov. 3 | reverse complement strand
TGACATACTGTGCGCCTTGCCCGGAAAACATAAACACTACCGGCCGCTCTTTGAGTGCTTGGGAATGCGTCAAAACGCTGGTGGGTTCGAGGGTACGCAGTGCAGTCGTTGCTTCGTCAAGGTTCTGACAAATCAACATGCGTCTCTGGTTAAAAGCCTGGCGCCCTTTACTGAGTGTATAAGCGACATCAGCCAAGTTGATATCGGGATGTTGCGCTAAGTACTTTGCCAGATTGGCCGTCGCGCTTTCCAGTGCGGATGCGGTTTTAGCTGAAAGCACCAGTAGTTGCCAAGGGCGCGATTGTCCAGAAGGTTCAGGAGTTGGGGCTTCTTCAAGGATAACATGGGCATTGGTACCGCCAATGCCAAAAGAACTCACGCCAGCGCGGCGGGGAGTCCCGTTGGTTTTCCATTCAGACAATGTGGTATTGACATAAAAAGGACTATTGGCAAAATCAATTTGCGGATTGGGTTGTTCAAAGTGCAAGCTCGGTGGTAGTACTTGGTGTTTCAGCGCGAGAACGGTTTTAATTAAACCCGCTACCCCGGCGGCAGCATCAGTATGGCCAATATTAGATTTGAGCGAACCTATTGCACAAAAGCCGGTTTTCTCAGTCTGAAAAGCTTTGGTCAATGCCGCGATTTCAATGGGATCGCCTAACTCGGTGCCGGTGCCATGCGTTTCTATATAGCTGATGGTTTCAGGTTCAATCCCGGCGAGAGCCTGCGCTTCTGAAATGACTAAAGCTTGACCTTTCACACTGGGGGCGGTATAGCCCACCTTCAAAGCACCGTCGTTATTGGTAGCGGAACCTTTGATAATGGCCTGGATGCTGTCGCCATCTGCTATCGCCTCTTCTAGTCTTTTCAAGACGACGATACCGACTCCGTTGCCACCTACGGTACCTTGTGCCTTGGCATCAAAGGCCCGGCAATGTCCATCAGGTGACAAAATCATGCCCTCTTGATACAAATAACCGCTTTTATGGGGGACGCGGATTGACACGCCACCGGCTAGGGCCATATCGCAATGCCCATTCAGCAAACTGTCGCAAGCTAAACTAACGGCCACCAATGAAGTGGAACAGGCGGTTTGAACATTGACACTCGGCCCGGTTAAATTGAGTTTATAAGACACGCGCGTTGGCAAAAAGTCGTTACCATTGCTAATCAAAACTTGGTAAGCATCCACCGTGTCTTTCAGTTCACTGTTTTTCGACAGGTTGTTGAGTAGGTAAGTATTCATGCCCACGCCAGCATAAACACCAATAGCCTGTTCGTCAGGGCCCGCTTCATAACCCGCATTTTCAATCGCTTCCCAAGCACACTCCAAAAACAGGCGCTGTTGCGGATCAGTCATTTCGGCTTCTTTGGGATTGATATCGAAGAACAAAGCATCAAACGCGTCGATGTCTGACAGAACGGCACTGGCTTTGACATAATTGGGTTTATTTAAAGTGGTCGTGTCTATACCAGAAGCCTGCAATTCTTCATCCGCGAAAAAGGTAATGGATTCTACCCCATGTTGCAGATTCTGCCAGAACGCTTCAATATCGGTAGCCCCCGGAAAACGACCGGACATGCCGATAATGGCGATATCATTAGAGCTTGGACGAGGGCGAAAACGGCTCGGCTGGGGTTCCGGAATAAACTCAGGCGTACATTGAGTCTGCCCTAAATGTTGGGCCAAAGCGTGTATGGTTGGATGTTCAAACAGTTCAACCACGGAAATTTCTTTGGCAAAAGCCTTCTGTAATTTGGCTTGAACTTGAATAATCAGTAATGAATGCCCACCCAAGTCAAAGAAATTGTCATAAATACCCACTTTATCAACATGAAGGACTTCTTGCCAAACGGTAGCAATCAGTTGTTCTACCTCAGTTTGGGGCATAGCAGCCCGTTCCGGTTTGGGTGAATCAAGCGGTGCTGACAGTTTGCTACGATCTATTTTACCGTTAGGTGTCAGGGGCAAGGCATTGAGTAACTCAAAATGGGAGGGCACCATATAGTGGGGCAACTTCTCTTTCAGGTAGTCGCGCAGGTTTCCAGTCAAGAGGCGTTGTAAAATTTTTAAGATGCCCTGAGTCTCAAGTAGATACTTTATACTCTGATTAAGAAGAGTCTGCTCGTTTGGTGTCAGCGTGAACTCAATGCCAGCCCATGATGTTTGTTGTAACCAGGCCACTTTTCCCTTCAACCAACGTGCCTCAAACTCACCCGGTAGGCGGAGATGCAAGCTAAGTTCTTGATTTTCATCAAAAGTCACAGCCCCCCCCAATAAAACGCCACGCTTAGAAATATCCTCAGTGCGGAGTTTCAATGTGTTCCCATCCCATTTAGCCAGGCATTCCGTCTGATAAGGTATCCGCTCTGGGATGAAATCAGATACGATATAAGCGACTAGGCGTTGGTTGCCGGGTTGATCCTCTCGCGTTATGACCACGCTTTGTTGCACATTGGGGTGTTGTCCCAGTACCGCTTCGATTTCACCCAATTCAATCCGAAAACCACGCATCTTGACTTGGTTATCTATGCGCCCCAAGTATTCAATATTACCATCAGGCAGATAGCGGGCTAAATCACCGGTTTTGTAGAGGCGTGAATTTGGATCATCGCTGAAGGGATTTTTAATGAATTTTTCGGCAGTCAATTCAGGGCAATTGAGATAGCCGCGAGCAACGCCCGCACCACCTAAATGTAATTCTCCAAGAACACCAATAGGTACTGATTGAAGGTTGTGAGCTAAAATGTAGGTTTGAGCGTTGCTTATTGGACGACCAATGGTTAGCTTTTCATGAGGAGATTGACTCAGCAGTGTGAAAGTAGCGTAAACCGTATCCTCAGTTGGCCCATAGATATTAATGATTTGTTGTATAGTTTTAATCTGATAGAGTTCTTGCACCAATTGAGGAGAAAACGGCTCTCCTGCGAGATTGAGTACACGCACAGAAGCAGGGATACCATTGATTTTAATTAACTCTTTCATGGCAGAGGGAACGGTATTTACCATGACAACCCCCGCCTTCTCAGATAGGGTTGAAAGAGATAGGATATTTTCAACTAAAATGATTTTTCCGCCCCGACAAAGTGGCACAAAGAGTTCAAAAACGGAGACATCAAAATTAAGAGAAGTTGAAAGTAAGGTTCCAGAAATTTGTTCGAGGGTAAAAATGGTTTTTGACCATTCCAATAAAGCGACAACGTTACGGTGTTCAATGGCTACCCCTTTTGGTTGCCCCGTCGAACCCGACGTATAAATCACATAGGCTAAGTTTTCAGGGCCAACCCCACTGACGACATTTTCAGAACTCAACTGTGAAAGTGTTTCCGCCTCGGCATCTAAACAAACCACCTGCGCCTGAGTTTCTGGCAATTTCTCTTTTAAACTGGATTGAGTCAATAACACAGGCACCTGTGCATCCTCCAACATAAATGCCAAACGCGCAGTCGGATAAGCCGGATCAAGTGGCAAGTATGCGCCCCCCACCTTGAGAATGCCTAATAGCCCAATCACCATTTCAAGGGAACGCTCAATGCAAATCCCCACTAGACAGTTATCAGTTATCAGTGAACCGTTATCATCGCTTTTGAGGCTAATCAGGTAATGCGCGAGTTGGTTGGCTTTTTGATTAAGTTTTCTGTAAGTCAACTGTTGCTCTTCAAAAACGACAGCAATGGCATCTGGGGTTTTGTCAACCTGTTCTTCAAATAGATCAATTATCGTCTTGTCATGCGGATAATCGGTTGCCGTGTCATTCCACGCTAAAAGTTGTTGGTGTTCTGCTTTTGTGAGTAACCGTAATTCGTGAATGGGCGTTTTGGGATTTTCCACAATACCAGTCAATAAGGTTTGCAAATGCCCAGATAAACGTTCTATAGTAGCACGTTCAAATAAGTCCGTGTTGTATTCCAGCCTACCAGACAGTCCAGAAACCGTTTCCGTGAGTTCCAATGTGAGATCAAATTTAGCGATCAGGTTTTCCGGTTCTAAGAGGGTTAAACTCAGTCCGGCTAATTCCAAATCCGCTATGGGTGCATTTTGCAATACGAACATCACCTGAAATAATGGGGAGTGACTCAAGTTACGCTCTGGTTGTAATGCTTCCACCAACTGCTCAAAAGGAATATCTTGATGGCTGTATGCCTCTAAGGCCACCCGTCGCGCCTTAAGCAGAATGTCCTCAAAAGGTGGATTATCGGTCAAGTCAAGGCGCAATACCAGTGTATTGACGAAAAAGCCAATCAGAGACTCAGTGACACTCATTGTACGATTAGCAATGGGTGAGCCAATCACAATATCGCTTTGCCCAGTGTAGCGAGATAATAAAGTCGCAAAAGCTGACCAAAGCGTCATAAAGAGAGTCGTACCCGTTTTTTGACTGATCTGTTTGAGTTGTGTTGTCAATTCCAGTGATAGGGAAATGGGTAAACTGGCCCCTTGAAAACCTTGTATTGGGGGGCGTGGATGATCTGTTGGCAATTCGAGTAACGCTGGGATGCCAGCAAGTTGTTGTTTCCAATAATTAACTTGTTTTTCAAGCACTTCTCCGCTTAACCATTGCCGTTGCCAGTGAGCAAAATCCACATATTGAATCGGTAGCGGGGGTAATGGCGACGGTTGATTTTGCAAGAAAGCTTCATAAAAGGTACTGAATTCACGAATCAAAACACTGAGAGACCAACCATCCGAAATGATATGGTGCATGTTGACCAGCAAAACGTATGATTCGTTCCGCACCGTGTGGAGTAGCGTGGTACGAAATAATGGCCCCTTTTCTAAATCAAAAGGCCGCTGTGCGTCTTCATTGATTAACTTTTGTACTTCAACTTCAATTTCAGATTGCGGTAAATCTAGCAAACTGATAACTGATAACTTGAAACTTCCTTCTGACAATTGAACTACCGGGGTACCATTTTTCGTTGGAAAAACGGTTCGCAAGCTTTCGTGACGCTCTACCAAAGCGGCAAGACTTTGCACAAGTGCGTTTTGCTGAAGTGGCCCTTCAATATGGAGTGCCGCTG
Organism: Candidatus Parabeggiatoa sp. nov. 3; assembly: GCA_003645185.1. Classification (GTDB taxonomy): domain Bacteria; phylum Pseudomonadota; class Gammaproteobacteria; order Beggiatoales; family Beggiatoaceae; genus Parabeggiatoa. The sequence goes on along the minus strand of QNEL01000352.1, from coordinate 3,386 downwards.
GTATATTGTAGGCAGCACTTTCGCCCGAAAGTTGGTTTAAAAACCATAAACGCTGTTGTGCAAAAGACAGCGGCATGTTTCCCGTTCGGTCAATCATTTGAATAGGCGGGGCCGATGGCTTGTCAAAGCGATTGGCTTCTATCTGGTTCGCTAAATTCGACACAGTGGCTGATTCAAATAGTTCTCGTAGTGGGAGTTCACAAGAAAAAGTATCACGGATCCGTGAGATAACTTGCGTGGCGAGTAAAGAATGTCCACCTAATTCAAAGAAATTATCAAAAAGACCAACTCTTTCAATGCCCAACACTTCTGCAAAAATGCCAGCTAAGAGTTCCTCCTCAGGTGTCCGAGGCGCGACAAACTGTTCTTCTGATATTTCATGGCTGACCGATAATTGAGATAATGCACGGCGATCTATTTTTCCATTTGGCGTGAGTGGCAGTGCTTCTAACGTGACAAAGGCCTTTGGTATCATGTAATCGGGCAATCTGTCTTTGAGAAAAGAACGTAATTCAGTATTATCAATGGTTTGCCCTTGATTGGGTACTAAACAGGCCACTAAACGTTTGTCGCCCGATTCAAGCTCATGAACAATAACGGCATTCTCTTGCACGGCCGGATGTTGTACCAGTATCGCTTCGATTTCTCCCAGTTCAATACGGAAACCACGCATCTTGACTTGGTTATCTATGCGTCCCAAATATTCAATATTACCGTCGGGCAAATAGCGCGCTAAATCGCCAGTTTTGTAGAGGCGTGAATCTTTAGATCGGCGAAGCCAATTGGGAGCATCACTAAATGGATTTTTGATAAATTTTTCGGCTGTCAAGTCGGGGCGATTGAGGTAGCCGCGAGCTAAACCCGCACCGCTAATGTGTAGTTCACCGGGGACACCGACTGGGAGTGGTTGAGCATTCTGGTCTAAAATGTATGTTTGGGTATTAGCAATGGGATGGCCAATGGGAAGTGTTGAGGTGCTACCAGCCGTGTTTTCAAAAACAGTCGCACAAACGGTTCCTTCGGTTGGGCCGTAGGCATTGAAAAAACGTCGGCCTTTTGACCATTGTTCTACAAGAGTGGGAGAACAGGTTTCACCGCCAACGATAAGGGTTTGTAAAGAGGGAAGTTTTTCAAGGGGAAACGTTCCCAAAACTGACGCTGGAATTTCAAGGTGTGTGATAGACAGCTTGCCCAATATCCGAATTAATTCTTCAGGAGACATAATAGAATTTTGTGTAACCAAACCTAGAGTGGCACCAGAACATAAGGCCATAGTGATATCGGAAATTGCTACATCAAAACCCAATGAAGCGAATTGAAGAATCCGGCTATCTGATTGTACCTGAAAGAGCTTAATTTGAGCTTGAGCGAGATTACACAATCCTTGATGAGCAATAAGGACACCTTTCGGATTTCCTGTCGAACCAGACGTATAAATCACATAGGCTAAGTTTTCAGGGCCAACCCCATTGACGATATTTTCAGAACTCTTTTGTGAAAGTGTTTCCGTCTCGGCATCTAAACAAACCTCCAGCGCCTGAGTTTCTGGCAATTTCTCTGTTAAACTAGATTGAGTCAACAACACTGGCACCTGTGCATCATCCAACATAAACGCCAAACGCGCAGCTGGATAAGCCGGATCAAGTGGCACATAAGCACCTCCGGCTTTGAGAATACCCAATAGCCCAATCACCATTTCAAAGGAACGCTCAATGCAAATCCCCACTAGACAGTTATCAGTTATCAGTGAACAGTTATCAGTACCGGTTTTAAGGTTAAGCAGATAATGGGCCAATTGATTGGCTTTTTTATTTAATTCTCTATAAGTCAGTTGTTGATCTTCAAAAACGACAGCTATGGCATCTGGGGTTTTGTCAACCTGTTCTTCAAATAGATCAATTATCGTTTTGTCATGCGGATAATCGACAGCCGTGTCGTTCCAAGCAACCAATTGTTGTTGCTCGGATTTTGTCAGTAGTGGAATAGTGCGAATGGATTCATCAACATGGGTTAATACATATTCCAAAATCAGCATAAAACGCGATTGAATACGCTCAATTTCGGCGGCATCAAAATAAGCCAAGTTATACACAAAATCGACTTGCACATTTTCATTTTCATGAAATTCCCAGACGGAAATAGACAGTGGCGTTTGTTCGTGGTCGTTTGTGAGAGTAGTTGATTTGGTTTTAAACGCTTCAAATTCAGTAACATGTTCCTGTTTGGCATAGTTTAACTGAAGATCAAATAGTTGCCTCCGCCCCATCTTGTGGATACCCAACGCACGGTTTAATTCACTGATGGGCAATCGTTGACGACGATAATCCGATTTGAGCACCTTCCCAATGGCCTTTAATAATTGCCTAAAACTCAACTGGGTTCCAAACTGAAACCAGGCGGCACTGACCCCAATAAACAATCCCATGGTTTCCTTAAAAGAGGCATTACTCCTATTCAGTACTGGCAAGCCAATCGCCAATTCTTCCCTTTGGGTAGTACGGGTAAAATAGACATACAAAGCCCCAAGCATGACATGGAAAAGTGTCGATTGCGTATTTTTAGCCAAAGCCAGAAGGCGATTATAAAAAGGGCGAGGTAGCCATAACACCTGACACTCACTGGGCGCTATTTGCTCAACAAATTGGCTCAAATAACGCGGTGTAAACAAGGGTTCTGGCAAGGTTTGATATTTTTCTAACCAATATTGCCGATGGACTTCATATAGCGATGATTCAATGTAAGCGCGATCATTTTGGACAAAAGCTAAATAAGATGGTGCAACACGATCACAGAATTGCCCCCTTATTAACTGCGTGTAAATTTCTGCCAATGATTGAGTTATTAAAGCAATACTCCAACCATCTACAATTAAATGATGATATTTCCCAAAACAAAAAAAACAATTTTCATCAATTTTTAATAACGCAAAATGACATAACGGTTTTTCATACAAATCAAATGGCTGAACAACTTGTTGTTCCATGAAAACCAATGCCGCTTGACGCGGATCATTCTCCCCAGAAAAATCATGGAAAGGCACGGTAACAGGGCAATCCTCAAGAAAAGTCTGCATCGGTATATCGGATGTCGGCACCAACACCGTTCGCAAAGCATCATGGCGTTGTACCAACAAATTAACGGCCTGTTCAAATAATTTGGGATCGACGGCACCGTCAATCTGCATATATCCGCCAACGTTATACAGCGGCAGCGATGGATGCAACATCTGGTCAAACCAGATTTCCCGTTGGGGGGAAGTGAGGGGGTAAAGGTGGTTTTGTGCGTGTGTCATGTTGATTATCCGTTATCAGTTATTAGTTGTCAGTTATTAACGTGAGTTCGACTTTATTTAACGACTTGATAGAACGCCTCATGTACTGATTGTC
>QNEL01000351.1 GCA_003645185.1 Candidatus Parabeggiatoa sp. nov. 3 | reverse complement strand
CATTTGTGGTATTTTATTTTTGGGGACTTACCTAACTGATAACTGAGTGTTGGAGTTCGCAAGCTCACTCCAACCTACATTTGTGGTATTTTATTTTTGGGGACTTACCTAACTGATAACTGATAACTAATAACTGACTATGACTGAGAATATACTTGATCCTATTCTTTTTTGGATGTGGTTTTGTTTTATCCTGATAAGTCTCTACTCTTTTGTGAGTGCGATGTTGCGATTTGGCTGGCTGACACCTAAAAAATTTGTCTATCTCGTGTTATTGCCTGGTTTGCTGGTAATGGGAGGCTTGAGCGTTGTTAATGCCAGTTTGATTTTGATTAATCCAGATAAAGTGGGTGTCGTGATTTCAGTCTTTTCAGAAGGGGGGGTGCAAAAAAAACCCATTACAGCAGGCAGACATTGGATTGTGCCTTTGTTTGAAACCGTGCTTGTTTATCCCATTGGCGTACAAAGTTATACCATGTCAAGCAAGACGTTGGAAGGGCATAAAATAGGTGATGACTCAATCACAGCACGAACTAGAGATGGAAAAGAGGTTCATATTGATTGTTCTCTCACTTTTAGGATTGATCCCGATAAGGTGATTGAATTACATAAATTATGGCAAGATCGCTACGTTGACGTGTTTATTCGTCCGATCCTACGCTCTATGATCCGAACCGATGTTTCACAATATACGCTTGAGGCCGTTAACAGTAACAAACGGCGGACGCTTGAAAATAATTTCAAAAGACACTTGGAAAAAGTGATAACCCAAAATGGCTTGGTATTTGATCAGTTTTTCTTGCGTAATATTGGCTTTTCATCTGAATACATGGCAGCACTGAAAAAACAGCAAACTGCAAAAGCACAGGCTGAAGCGGAAGCACAAGCGATTATTATCAAGGCGAAAGCCGAAGCGGAAGCTAAACGCATACTGGGAGATGAGTGAACCGATTGGTGGGCAACATAAAGACATTACCCATTTTATATTGATTGGTGGGCAACATAAAGACGTTACCCACCCTACATTGATTGGTGGGCAACATAAAGACGTTACCGGCCCTACATTGATTGGTGGGCAACAAAAACACGTTACCGGCCCCCTACATTGATTGGTGGGCAACATAAAGACGTTACCTGCCCCCTACAGACTGATAACTGATATGGTTCATACAATACTTGATTTTTTCATTCCTTGGATTTGGTTCTTTTTTATTGTCGCGACTCTCTACGATTTTGTACGTACAGCGTGGCAACATGGTATTTGGGTTGCGATTAAAAGATTGTTATCCGTCAAAATCTTATTGCCCTTTTTGCTGGTTTTCGGCTTAAGTATTCTAAAAGTCAGCCTCGTTTTTATTTACCCTCAAGAAGTCGGTGTCGTGGTTTCAATGATATCGAAAAAGGGTGTTCGGGAAGAACCCTTTCATGCCGGATTGCACGCGATTGTGCCTTTGCTTGAGACCGTTGTTATCTATCCGATTTATTGGCAAACCTATACCATGTCCAGTAGACCCATGGAAGGTGAAAAATTAGGAGATGATTCTATCATCACAAGAACTGCTGATGGACAGGAAGTGGTCATAGACTGTTCATTCGTTTTTGTGGTTGATCCTGAAAACGTAATTAAGCTGCATATTAATTGGCAGGAACGTTATATTGAGGACTTTATTCGTCCGTTGATCAGGGCGACTGCAAGAACTTATATCTCTCAATATACGGTTGGTGAGGTGAATAGTGATAAAAGAGGAGAAATTAAAGTCGGTCTTGAACAAACCTTGATTCACGCGACTAAAAACAGCGGTATCATCTTTCAAAAGTTTTTTCTGCGTAATATTGCCTTTACAGCGGCCTATGCCGAATCAGTCGAAAAAAAGCAAATGGCTGAACAGGGTATTGTACAGAAAGACTATGAGGCGAAACAAATTGAAAATTTAGCGAAAGGTGAGGCGGCGCGAATCAAGATCATGGCGGAAGCGGAAGCGGCTGCGATTCTGATCAAAGCGAAAGCGGAAGCGCAAGCGCGTCTTATCAAGGCGAAAGCGGAAGCGAAAGCATTACGCTTAATTGAGGAAGTGGTCGAAAACAGTCCTGATATTTTGACTTATAATTATATTGATAAACTGTCACCTAATATCAAAGCGATGCTATTACCCAATAATGCGCCTCTGATTTTACCGTTGCCGCGATTATTAGAGTCGGATAAAATCCCGCCTTCTGAGGAAGACGTTAAAGTGCCCTAGGGGAATGGTGGGCTGTTGTAGGGTCAATGCCACCTTCGTTAAGGGCAGACACGCAGGTCTGCCCCTACAAAAACCCACGTATTAAGGGGTCGTAGGGGCGAACCTGCGTGTTCGCCCAGGCTTAACTTTTTTTGCTACCCCACCCTACAAATGATCACGGATGTGCAATGACTAGCAATGTGGGGGCCCTATTGAGAACACACTGTAAAGCCCGTTGTAGATTTTCCGGATCAAGGGCTGCAAAACTTTCATCTAGTACGATCATATCTGCTTTTTGTAATAGGGCGCGGGCCATAAATAAGCGACTGCGCTCTCCGTGAGACAGTTGCCATCCACTTTCGCCAACCATTTGTTGAAATCCTGCGGGCATGCGATCAAGCAATTCGCCTAGTCCTAATTCTCGACAAATTTTTTCTGCTTCTTCCATATCTTCAGGTGAAGGAGGCCATTGTCGTCCCATCAATAAGTTAAAAGAAAACGTTTCGGTTAGGACATGGTTTTCATGGAATTGGGGGGCAGAAACCACTCTTCGTCGCCATTCTTCAGGCCCTAATGTGTGTTGATCTAAGCCATGTAATAACAGTAGCCCTGATTCTGGAGAACGTAAGCCAACCAAAATGGCCGCTAAAGTGGATTTGCCTCCACCTGATGGGCCTTCTAATAGTATACGATCACCTTTGTTAATTTGTAGACTGCATCCGCGTAGAATCGGTTGCCCATAATCACGATAACGAAAATACAAATCACGCGCTGCTATAATCGGTTGTTGATAAACGTCTTTTGATTGCGGGCTAGAAGCTGTTTCATCTGGGTTATTCGTTTCAGGTAACATGACTGAGGTAGAGCTGTCTTTGCCGCGAGTGGCAGCATGAAAAAGCGGTGACACTTCTCCCCAGGCATTCATGAGATTAATCACACTTTGTAATCCGCTGACGATACTGCTCAATGCTTTAGATGCCAGCATAATGCCCGCTAAGCTGACGGCTAATTGTTCTGGCGAACTGGGATTGAGAATAAATGAGTAAGCTAAACCCGATATCCCGACCAGTAACCAACCTCGGTTGATCAAGGCCTGTATTTGCATGCCCACTTTATCTTGCTTTTCAGAAAGCATGAGATAACGGGCAATCATCTGATCTTCTTCATCGTGCCAGTGTTGATGATCTTCTTGAGCTAGGCGTGTGCGATGCCCTACCATGCGTTCAACCAAATCATTCGTCATGCTTCGGTAATGTATTAGCCAATCGCGACTTAATTTGAAATAGCGCCAAATCATTAAGAGGGCTAAGATTATCCAGAGTAGTAGCAAAATAGCATGTAACCAACCGCCTGTACCCACTGTTAATACGACTAGGGCCATGACGAGTTCAATCAGTGCGATCATTGCACCAAAGCCGCCGCTCAGGAAGAGCGATTCTACCGCTTCTGATTCCATGACGCGCCCTAAGAATTGGCCAATACCTTGATGCGAAATTTCTTCAGGCTTCAATTGCAAAGTGCCGTACAACAATCGCTGTTTAAACAGGCTGCCCATGCCAATGGTGAGCAAACTCTGCGTCCACACCATGCCGATTTGAAAGGGAATCGTTGTGAATAAAATTAAGCCCCAAGCCAAAAGCCAAACCCGATCAAATTCGCCTTGAAGTGAAGCTTGAAGCATTACCCACGAACTGACACCATTGAATCCTGAAAGAATCAAATGCAAGATGATAATGCCTAAGGTATAACGAGGTAAGCGAGCTTGGCGCATTTGTTGCCAAAAGCTGATGGCCGGTGACAGGCGTAATAACCAACATCCCTTTATTTGAACGCTGCTCAATTGTTCACGCATAATCGCCGTTTTCGCACGGGCACGACGCTCTTGTGGCACACCGGCGTCGCTGAGCAATTGGTTAATGGGTGTGGCTAAAGGGGCTTCGATTTCATCGGTTAAGGCATCTCGAATGGGTTTTGGTGGAACACGGCAAACGGATAAATCAGGAGCAATCAGCGACAGTTTCCACCATCCCCCTTTGAGCAGAACTAAAAAATGAGGCGATTCAAAACCTGGTAAACGCAATAAGGCCGGGCCGGCCCGCTGCACCATTTTTTCAACTTCGGTATAAGGTGATTCAACGGCTTCTGTTTCAAGCCCTAATCGGGTGGCTGCTCTTTCAAGCCATTGCCCAATAGCTTGATTATCAGCTTGCTCAAAGTGTTTAGGGGGAAGCGGTAATTCGGGTGGATTTGATGAGAAGCCCGTTTTTTGGGCGAGAATTTCAAGTGCCTCGCCTAGCCTTGAAACAGGCCAAGCGAGTGAATGAATATTGAGATTGCGGTTTTTCATCATAGAAACGTACTAGCAATCTTGCCAGCATCATATTACTTTTCACATTTTCAAAAGAGGGCGAACCAGTCGATTCGCCCTACAGCATTGTAGGGGCGAACCTACGTGTTCGCCCTTATTGTCAATCAGCCTTTCTATTCTTCAGGTTCGGGCCATTTCCAAAGCCAGTCCCAGCTACCCGATTTGACGTTGGTTTTCACCTTCAAGGGGGTTTTGGGGTTACGGGTTTTGGGCATAACCTTCTTCTTACTGTCTTTCTTGATTTTCAATTTCATTGGATGTTTCCTTTGGTTAGAGTACAACATAACGACATTTTGTTTTGCCACAGTTTTTGCGCGCAAAACTTTTGCGTTATAGTGGGTGAAAGCATAGAAGAAACTCATATTAAGAATTTTTCCATAAAAATCAATGGTGTATCTTCAAAATACAGATTCCTTCTATACTTTCACCTACTATAATTCTTATATTTTTTTGATTTGTTTGCTGGCATTCAGTCTTTTAGTAAAAAACGAATGATTCATTAGATTTCCAAAATACCAATCAATATAAGCATTAAATTTTCTAAATCAGAGAATATGCTGTAAACATTCATATCTTTTTTGAGTAATTTCTTTTGCCTGTCTAGTACAGCAAATCGCCAAACATCACCTAAGGTGACAGCACCATACACGGTTTCTTGTTGACTTTCTATTAAATGATCTAAGGCTATCAATTCTACAGCAAGCTGATTAAATCCTTTTTCTAAGTCTCCCTTTTTAGCTTCAATAATGATGAGATTGTTTTTAAATTTAATCAAATAATCAAGCGTACCGCTTAAATTTTCGCCGGCATCTAACGGATATTCAACATCAATTTCAGCGCGAATATAGTCAAGCAATTCAAGCAGTAATGGCGCAATATAAAATTCTCTTTTTGCCGCCTCTGACGTTAATGAAATCAGGGGTAATTTGTTAATATAAGTTTGCCTTAATTTTTCAATATCATTAATTGTCTTTGACGTTTTTGGTAATATCAATTCTTCAAAATGATATTGGTATCCAAATTCTTGGATGATTTCTCTGGTTGGATTATTCAAATCAAAATAATCTGAGAAAGTATATTTTTTATCTGCTTTGAGTACTTTTCCCATTTAACGATTTCCTCTACATGTTTAGGCTTTGTAGGGGCAATCCCTTGTGGTTGCCCAGGTTAAATAACACGACACACCAAAATTTGGAACGGGTTGATTCTACGATTGTGTAGGGGCAATCCCTTGTGGTTGCCCCTAAATTTTAACACCACACACAATTGGTTTATGCCAATCGTTGCCATTTACTCAGTTAAGCGGCAGCGGCAGCGGCTTGCGGTTCTCCCTGCACTGTTGTCGTGACTTTTTCTTGCCCTTTTTCAAACTGAGCTTGAAAATGTTCTTTGACTTTGTTTGGATCAAAAGTCAGGAAAGTGCCACCCGATTCAAAATGTTGGATGAACACTTTACCGAGAGCGTAAGTCGTGGCACCAGCAAAAACAGACGTGGTAATCATCCCAGTCGCTGTCCCGCCGATAGGGATAAATTTAGCCAAACTACCCGCACTCGCTCTCGTGACACCAACCGGTATAAGCCCTCCCACTAGGGAACCCGTTATCGATTTACCCAAGTCTTTGGAAAAGGGCGTGTCATACAACTTCGCCAGACTGTGCAACATTTTCAGTTGAATCCCAGTCAAAGCCACTAAATCCACAACGGGTAAGGGTATTAACCCAGCCACCATCGACCCAATCACATACTTTTTATTCAGATTACTGGCGCTTGCCAGTCTTTCTGCCTGTTCCATAATACAAACCTCATTTGTTAATGTTATACCGATAGTATAACGGATGATTTCGCACAGCGAATTACGCCGTTTGACGAACCGAAGGTTCGCTTCGCAAAAATAAACGGATTTTTTATCGACTTAATGAAAGGATTGAAAGTTCAATAATGGATAGCGTTTTCCTTTGCTAAATTTATCAGAAGACTTTCACCCTTTTCAAGTACATCCCATATAAACAATCTAAAAACAAAATGCGACAGGAGTCAACTTAGGCAGCTGCACCGCTTTCCTGTGCTTGCCAGGCTTGTTCCTTGCCTTTCTCAAATTCAGCCTTAAAGTATTCTCTGACTTTGCTCGGTTCAAAGCTTAAGATTGTGCCACCCGATTCAAAGTGTTGAATAAACACTTTACCAACGGCATAAGTGGAAGCGCCACTAAAAAGAGACATGGTAATCATCCCCATCGTCGTGCCCCCAATCGGTATCAGCTTTGACAAACTACCCACCAAACTCATGGTGGCTTCAGTAGGAATCAGGCCCCCTAGCAAGGCCCCAATGACGGATTCACTCATATTATTGGAAAACGGAATATCATACTGCTGAGCCAGGCTGTGCAACATTTTCACTTGAATCCCAGTCACAGCAATCAAATCCACAATCGGAATGGGAATTAACCCCGCACTCATAGAGGCCGTCACGTACTTCTTTGTTATCTCATTGGCGGCATCAAATCTTGCTGTCCTTTCCTCATCTGTCATATTGTTACCTCACAATTTATAAATCGTTATTGCAAATAATAATTGCAGATTGCAAAAATTGGGCTTGTAAAATGGACATCATATCGTTTTTAATCAGTGTTAATCATGAGAATCATGAGAATCAGCGTTCTATCTAATTGGGCAACCACAAGGGATTGCCCCTACAATTGTATTGGGATGAGAACAATCCTATACTAATGCTTTTTTTGAAACAAGACTTGTATACCAGATACAATCAAATTGTCAAAATTTTCAGTCTTGCTTTTGAAGCACGAAGGATAGGCCATAATCAAATCCAAATTATGTATATTATACGCTTCATTATACCTTTTTTGAGTTAATACGTGATTATAATCGTTCCATAATTGACGGTATTTTTCTAGCGGCCATCCGTTGACATAAGGAAAGTTACAACCTGCAAAATCATGTAATATTTCTGCTTCCCAAAAGAACTGACAATATGGCACCGTGATGACGGGAATAGCATGGAGTCCTAATGGTGACATGTAGAGTGGGTCAAAACAGAGATAAATATAACCTCCTGATTGACATACACGTATCATTTCTCGTAATGCTGCTTCTGGATCATTGATGTGTTCAAACGCATTAAAAGAAAAGATAAAATCAAAACTCTCATCCTCAAACTGTAATTGGGTTGCATCCATTTCGAGAAGTTTTACCCCTTCTTGGATGGCTTTCTCCTCAAACAGTTTAGAATTTAAATCAATAGCTGTAGTGAGATGTCCCATGCGTTGTAGAAAATAACTCAAAATCCCCGTTTGAGTGCCTATTTCAAGGATATTTTTAGGACTTTTGGGGGAGGGTAAGCATGTCTTAATTAAATCAGCTACTTGTTTTGCCTTGACATCATCTCTTTCATAGAAATTCGCACGACGTTTTTCGTCACTCACTGAATGTAAATTGACGTAGGATGACAAGTGTGTGTTTTGCTGTTGCGAAAGCGTCTCCAACATTTCTCGTTCAAGCCAAACCGGTGTTTTCTGAGCCTGTTCAAAGACTTTCTTGGCCTTTTGACTTTTAATTTTAGCGTAGATAGCCAATACTCTATAAGTGAGCTGTTTAAGAAAGAACGACTTTTCGATAATTTTTTTGACGGTTGACTTGAGTAATTTTTTCATTTTGTACCTGAAAAATTTCTGGGTTCTAATTAATGGTAAGTACTGAACCATAAATTTTCTGGTATTTTAATAGAAGCAACCATAAGAGGGGCAACCACAAGGGATTGCCCCTACGGGCGCGGTTGTAGGGGCAATCCCTTGTGGTTGCCCTTTGCGATAAAATACCTGTTT
>QNEL01000350.1 GCA_003645185.1 Candidatus Parabeggiatoa sp. nov. 3 | reverse complement strand
TGCGCGCAAAACTTTTGCGTGAAAAGTTGCGCGCAACTTTATTTCACGCTAATGTTTCGCTCCGCGAAACATTAGCGTGAAATGTGAAATAAAGTTTCGCGAAGCGAAACTTTAGCGTGAAATCGTGAAATCGTGAAATTGTTAATTGTTTTTCACGCAAAAGTTTTGCGTGAAAAACAATTAACAATTCTATCACCCTTTGAAGCTTTCCCACCCAACGACCCCAGGTATTGGTATTTAATCTTAATTATACTCAGCACCATCATAGATTGAGCTTCAATTAACATTTTGTAGTTGCGTGGTGGGCAGCAAAAACAGCCCTACAGAAAATGTTAAAAGATTTATGCGTACCTACTTAGTCGATATCAAGGTTTTGATAACTGATTTATTTGCCTTTTCGCGAAAAACTTTTGAGTAAAACTGATAACTGATAAAAATATGTTTAATCCCACTGAATTAGTCATTGATGGCTTTGTTGAACAACTTCAAATAGCTTATCGCCGTAATTATGGTGAGTTAGAGGCATCAAATAACGATATTATTGCTTGGGCTGGACGCATGGCCTTAGAACATTTCGCCAACAGTGATGCGCTTTATCACAACATGGAACACACCATTATGGTTACCAATGTTGGACAAGAAATCCTCAGAGGTAAACATATCCGTGAAGGGGGAGTCTCACATCGTGACTGGCTTAATTTTATCATCTCTTTGCTTTGTCACGATATTGGCCATGTGCGAGGCATTTGCCGTGATGACAACGAAAATCATTATACCACAGGGATCAAAAATGAAATGATCACTTTACCGCTAGACACGACAGATGCCTCAATGTCACCTTATCACGTTGATCGTGGCAAATTGTTTATCTTTGAGCGTTTTGGGGGCAATGCACTCATTGATGCTGAAGTCATTGCGGCTAATATTGAATTAACCCGTTTTCCCGTTCCAAATGACAGTGATCATCAAAACACGTCGTCTTACCCCGGTTTAGTGCGAGCGGCAGATTTAATCGGCCAATTGGCCGATCCACACTATCTTCGCAAGTTACCGGCACTTTTTTACGAATTTCAAGAAACGGGTGTCAATGAAAAACGGGGATACAAAAGCGCATCAGATTTACGCACTTCATATCCCTCATTTTACTGGGGCAACGTCAGCCGCTATATTCAACCGGCCCTGCACTACTTGCGCGTCACTCAAGAAGGTAAACAATGGATTGCTAATTTATACTCTCATGTTTTTGCCTCTGAACATAAAGAATTTCATTAGATATTATACAAATTTGTTAAGGGCTTGTATTTTATGACTTTTACTCAAACCCTAATTTTTAGAACAATCAATGATTTGCTGATTCTACCGTTTTCTGTTGATAAGGTTTTATAGCCTATGCAACATCAATCGATAGGGCTATTGTGGACAATGGCTCATAATATGGCTTTTTTAGGCGAGCTATTCCCCATGATGTGTGAACGTAACCTATTGAATTTATTATCAACAGAATCCGTTAGAACCAGATGATTTGTATTAAATCGGTATAAACTCTATTAATTATTAAATCCCCCCAACCCCTTTTTTCAAAGGGAGGCTACAACCCCTTCAGGGCCTCCTGTGAATAACCCTAAGAAAAGCATAAGGATTGCCACCCTCATGCGTCAATCGCAACAAGCGCAGAGTTAAACTCGTTAGGGCCTTTTGAAGCAAAACTCAATGAGTTAAAGCCGTTAGGGTGTAGCGAATTTAATCTAGGGTGGCAAGCCTTGCTTGTGGAAATTTGGCATTCTGATTACCCGCTAGATTCATACGCTTATATTTATACCGGTATGGATAGCAAATAACAAATCAGTCATTGTCAATGTTGCGGTTTAACAAGCTAATAAATTGATTTTGTTATACTCGATGATCAAGTTTTCCGATTCTGCTATATAACTACAAGGATTGTTTATAATATTTTTGGCCCAAGTTTTTGCGTGCCAAAACTGGGGGCCAAAAATGGATTAGATTGTGCAAAGCTTCATGTCATTGATTTTCATTGATAAATGAGCGTGAAACTGATGAGTTCATCAAATGCCCGGTACTTAGGCGTTGTCGAAAACTAACTTCACACTGTTTTGATAGCCCAAGTGTAGGGCATCAACTATCTCAATTGTTGATGTTATACATCGACAACGCCTTATCCGCATCGAATTAAATAATCCTTGTAGTTATAGAACGAGATGGAAAAAACGTGATCATCGAGTTATATCAATCAGGGTAATTCATCAAGCAACCCCAAGTACCCACGCTTCCCTTTTGTCAATTTCACTGCGTGAATAGGGTGTGATTAAAAGTGCGGGGGCGATCATCCCAACTAACTTTAGGTGAAAGGTTAGTCACCACCACCTGACTTTCGCGTTGCGACAACTGCTTTAGCGTAGCCGATCTTCGGTTCACGCCAAAGATTTTGCGCGCAAAATCTTTTTCACTTAAGAAGTTGAGCGAAGCTATACTTCTTAAGTGAAAGCGTGAAAAGCTGTTGGCTTAATAACTTAATAACCCCCGCACTTTTAATCGCACCCGCGTGAATATATTGAAATTCGCTATTCACTATTTGCGTTGTAGGAAAATGTCAGATATGAATTTCTCACCAAGTCAATGCCATGGCCGTTTCTCATGCCTCGTAAAATACCTATAAAAGTCGATATTTCATTACTATTAGTTGTCGTTATTGGATTAGCATTATCTTTAACGGCCTTTTTTTATGTCAAACAATGGGAACAAGACACTGCTCTTAATGAGCATAAAAAACAAGTTAATGAACATCTGCGCGTATTACGTCAAACGTTTACCACTTATGGCAATATTTTAAAATCTATCCGTGGTTTACATCATGTACATCCTCCCTTAACTCGACAGAATTTAACACAATTTATTAAGGGTGATTTACTCACACAACCTGGGATTCAGGCCTGGTCATGGATAAGTGTTGTGCCTGCCTCAAAGCGTCAAACTATTGAAACCTCGATCAGAGCAGAAGGCTTTAGTGAATTTATTATGTGGGAATATTCATCCCATTTCGATAGATGGATAGCAGGTGAACGGGAAATTTACTATCCTATATTATTTACTGAACCGCTAGACTCCAATATCAACCTGTTGGGCTATGATGTTGGCTCAAATAACACCTTAAGAATCGCTTTAGAAAATGCGCGTGATTTAGGACAAATGACAACCAGTGGGGCCGTTGAAGTACAGACGCTTAGGGGAAAATTAATGGGTATTTATGTTTTTATACCCGTTTATCAGACCAACCCCATTCCTACCACGAAAACAGAACGTAAACGTGATTTAATCGGATTTACAGTGGGTATTTTTTTACTTGACGAACTCGTTAAAACGGTTTTACGCTTACTCAAACTCCGAACTGAAATCTTTTTAGTGATCTTTGATGATACGACAGTTCCAAAAGATGAAGTATTATATGCACCACCTTGGTACAAGGAACAAATGCACA
This sequence comes from Candidatus Parabeggiatoa sp. nov. 3, assembly GCA_003645185.1. Lineage (GTDB taxonomy): Bacteria > Pseudomonadota > Gammaproteobacteria > Beggiatoales > Beggiatoaceae > Parabeggiatoa. The sequence goes on along the minus strand of QNEL01000350.1, from coordinate 4,986 downwards.
ACAAACCATTTGTCGAGTTATGGTGGGGATCATTAGATTTTGGAGGACGACAATGGCGTATTGTCTTGTACAAAACCAAAGATGCCGCATTGTTTCATACTTGGTATGCTTGGGTCGTGCTAAGTATTGGGTTAATATTTACACTAGGATTATTACGTTATTTGTATATGATCCTGACTCGCGCCCATTGGGCAGAAGCCTTGGTTGCCAAACGCACCCAAAATCTTTACGACACCAATTTGGCATTAAATCAGGAAATGACGGCACGCGAGCAGATGACTCAAGCCTTGAAGGCCAGTCAGCAACGTTTTCAAGCGATTTTTAATGAAGCCGCTATTGGGATAGCGCAAACTAATTTAGAAGACAAAATCTTAGACAGCAATAGAGTTTTACAATCCTTGCTGCGATATCGTGCTTTGGAATTGAACGATAAATACCTGAAATATTTTGTACACCCTGAAGACGCTAACGCTGACCAGTTTATGTTAGAAAAACTGTTAGCCGGTAAATATGATACCTATCAAGTCAGTAAACGCTATATCTGTAAAAGTGGCGCGATTATCTGGACAAATCAAAGTTGTTCAATTGTCCGCGACACGAGCAACCCCTTCATCATTAACATGATTGAAGACATCACCGAGCGCAAATTTGCCGAAGAAGCACGACTTGAAGCAGAAAACAAATACCGCGATATATTTGAAAATGCGATAGAAGGCATTTTTCAATGCACTCCAACGGGTAGTTATCTCAGCGTCAATCCGGCTTTTGTTCGCATGTTTGGCTACGAATCGGCTGAACAAATTTATACAGAAATGACCGATATTGGGCAACAACTCTATGTCAATCCACAACGACGTGTGGAATTTATGGCCTTATTGGAAAAGCATTCCAATGTGCAAGACTTTGAATATCAAGCCCGTTGTCGAAATGGTCGGATAATTTGGGTCAACGAAACGGTGCGAGTGGTACGGGATACAAGTAACGGGCAGATTAATTATTACGAGGGCATTATTGAAGATGTAACAAAACGTAAACAAACAGAGGAAAAACTGCGCCATGATGCCACACATGATCAACTCACAGGGCTATTTAACCGAGCGGCTTTTACTAAACGTTTGACAAAAGCCCTGGCTCAATTTTCGATGGCTAAACTGTCTGAATCTTCAGAATCAAAAATGAATTTGAAGCTTAAGGTTGAGGATGAAAATCAAAACTTAAAAATTCCTTATGCCGTGTTATTTATTGATTTAGATCGCTTTAAAATTGTGAATGATAGTATGGGACATTTAGTCGGTGATAAACTGCTCACTGAAACAGCGCATCGTTTAGATCGTCACACCAGTCAAAATGATATCGTTGCTCGATTTGGGGGTATGAATTTGCCTTAATGTTAGAAAAATTGCCCGACTTAGCTACCCTTGAACAGCGTGTTGAAGACATTCAAGAACAACTCAACCAACCTTATAGTTTAGGAGATGAAACCTTTAATACAACAGCGAGTATTGGCATTGCATTGAGTGATTCAAAATATAAAAGTGCTGATGAAATTTTACGTGATGCCGATACCGCAATGTATGAAGCAAAAAAACAAGGACGCGGTAAATCAATCATTTTCCAAGAAGGTATGCATACCAATGTCGTCAACATGGTCAGAATGGAAAGGGATTTACGTATTGCTTTAGAAAAACAACAATTTTGTCTCTATTATCAACCTATTATATCCTTAGAAAATTACACAACAGTGGCATTAGAGGCATTAGTACGTTGGATACATCCTGAACAAGGTATGATTCGGCCTGATTTATTTATTCCGTTAACAGAAGAAACCGGTTTAATTAAAGAACTAGGCTTATGGGTTTTTGAAACGGCTTGTTTTCAACTGCGCCAGTGGCAAATGCAATTTCCACATCATGCCGAATTAGGCATGAATATTAACATGTCGCCAATCCAATTTAAGCAACCGCACTTGATCAATCTGATTCAAGATATTATTGAAAAAAGCGGTATAAAAGGATCAACTTGCCGTGTCGAAATTACGGAAAACGCCATGATGCAGGATCCCGAAGCGGCACTGACAATACTTAACGAGTTAAAAAATTTAGAACTGCTGTTATACATTGATGATTTTGGCACCGGTTATTCATCCTTAAGTTATTTGCAAAGATTTCCAATAGATGCTTTAAAAATTGATCGAAGTTTTATCAAGGATATCGATACTTCTGGGAAATCAGCCCAAATTGCAGATGCCATCATCGCGCTAGGTGAAGCCTTTGGTTTAAGAATCGTTGCAGAAGGCGTGGAAAACGAGCAACAGGCTTCTATATTAAAATTAGCCAATTGTCATCATGTACAAGGCTACTTCTTCTCTCGCCCTCAAGACGCGAAATCGCTAGAAGAATACCTGAACATTGAAAGACATCAGATAGCCGAAACTTCACTCAATTAATGTTGTACATTCGCTAAAGACGCGTTATATTTAGCGTCTTTAGCGCCTCTTGCGCCTCTTGCGTTATAAATAAAATATCATCAAAAAACGTAATAACAGGTTATGCTTAATGATTGAAATAATTCGTAAAATTGTATCCGATCCTATCTTCATTTTACTGGCTTCCTTGGCAACCTTTTATGGCTTTTGGTTTGGTTTCAAGCAAGATAGAAAAAAAACAGGCACGCGCCTTAGCCCAAAAAGACACCGAAAAACAATACGACGTGTTTTTAAGCCACACGAAAGCCGATATTGAATCGGCACGTAAACTCGCTGACAGCTTACAACAACACGGTGTTAAAGTGTGGTTTGAAGAATGGGTACTCAAAGCCGGTGATCATCAACCCACGAAACCGCGCCAAGGGATTCAAGCCTCTCGGCAAATTGTGGTCATTTTGACAGCACATTACTTTCATCCTAAATCCCTTGAGCAGTTCACAATGGTAGTGCAAGCCTTGAGTGACACACAAGCCTATAGTCTGGATAAAGCACGCCCCTTAATCCCTGTTTTGTTTGAAGACTGTGAAATCCCCTCGATTTTTCAACCGTTTGCACAAATCAACTTCACCAATACCGCCAATTTTGAATGGGGTGTGCGGCAATTATTGGAAGCTTTAAATGTTGCTCTGCGTAGGCAATTCGTCCAGAAATATGAGAATGAATTACCAAACTATCCCTTTGACGATTTACGGGCGCGTTATTCACGGGGGGAAACCTTTGTCGATGTCGTGGCAAAGATTTATCGGTTGCAGCATTTTCAGGTGCAGTTGCAAACACACTGGCATGGTGTCTCTTTTGATTTGATCGTGGAAAAGCGCGATTTTGGTCTGCGCCATCAGGCGGTGGTGACTTGTCTGGAAGGGTATTGTGATTTGCCACAGTGCCGCGATATTGCCACGCAGTATCGTCAAATTTATAGTCAATTAGCCAAAGAAAATGTGCAATGGATTGTGTTAGCGGCTGAAGGCTTTAGTCAGGAAAGCGATAAGTCTTTGAATAATTTAAACATTCTGCCTCTGTCTTATGCTGAGTTATTAAATCAATTCGTCCCTTTGCGAGACTATGTTGATCAGTTGATTGTCCAATATCAAGACGATATTGTGAAGAAAATTTGGAAGGGCCAGGATTGGTTTATTCCCCCAGATATTTGCACCGATATTGAAGACAAGATTTACCCCGCCTTGACGCATGTGGCGGATTGGATGGGGAGGCCCGATGAAAATCTGATGACGATTTTGGGGGATTTGGGAACAGGCAAAACCACCTTAGCGCATTATCTCGCTTATCAATGGGCGCGGGCTTTTCTAGACGATCCTTTACATCATCCGGCACCAGTATTGATTCCACTCCGTCATGTGCGAAAAGCCATTACCTTGGACAGTATTATCAGCAGTCATTTGAATTATTACGGCTTATCGAATGTGCCTTATGCCCATTTTGAATTGATGTTGCGCTTGGGTAAAGTCATCGTCTTATTTGACGGGTTTGATGAAATGGCGGATCGGATTCGCTATGACACCATGCGTGAGAATTTTCGCGAATTGGCGCGGGCGGCTGAACACCGTAGTAAAGTGATGTTGACTTGTCGCACCCAATATTTTAAAGATCGGCAAGAGCAGGTTAAAATCATTGGCGAGGGGCCGACGTTTAAAGAGACGGAAACCCAGTTATATGAAGATCAACGCCAATATGGCAGTCGTCAGCAGGTGGTTTATTGGAGGCGTAGATCAGTTCGATCATGATCATCTGCGTTCTATCACATAATTGACAAGATAGAACGCTGATTTGACTGATTGTCATGATTTTCACGCGCGCGGTGAAGCGGAGCGAAACTTCTTAAGTGAAACGCTGATTTAATCTTAAGCCCATTCAACATCAATTACCCACACACCAATCCGATCATTCCCCTGATCCGTTGTACTCAATAGGAGCAACAAAAATGAGTAAATTTGATAAACTGATTGAAAAAATACTCAATGGTTATTCTGATTCTAATATTTCTTTTTTTGCATTATGCCAATTATTATGTCATCTTGGCTTTGAAGAACGCATCAAAGGGAGTCATCACATTTTCACAAGATACGATGTTGTAGAAATTCTCAACTTACAGCCCAAAAACTCAAAAGCGAAAGCTTATCAGGTTAAACAAGTGCGCGAAGTCATTCTCAAATATCACTTTGGAGATTAAATCAAATGAACAAATATGAAATCCTCCTATATTGGAGCCAAGAAGATGAAGCCTTTATTGCTGAAGTGCCAGAATTACCAGGGTGTATGGCAGATGGCGAAACCTATCAAGCCGCACTACACAATGTTGAAATCATCATTGCCGAATGGATAGAAACCGCAAAAGCATTAGGGCGCGAAATCCCTAAACCGAAAGGCAAATTAGTCTTCAACCACGCTACCATGAGATCATCACTTCAAACTGTGTAAATCAACCCAAAAAACGCATCGCCTATGTCTTCTTTAAAATTGAATATCCCAGAATTAACTTATGA
>QNEL01000349.1 GCA_003645185.1 Candidatus Parabeggiatoa sp. nov. 3 | reverse complement strand
CTCTACAACAATCCCTTATATAGAGACGCGAAGCATATAGAGACGCGAAGCATCGCGTCTCTACAACAATCCCTTATATAGAGACGCGAAGCATATAGAGACGCGAAGCATATAGAGACGCGAAGCATATAGAGACGCGAAGCATATAGAGACGCGAAGCATATAGAGACGCGAAGCATCGCGTCTCTACAACAATCCCTTCTCCTATATAGAGACGCGAAGCATCGCGTCTCTACATTGATAGGTGGTAAGAAAAATAGACATACGTTCTTGTTCTAATCCGATTCAGTAACCATAATAAGAGATGAAGCTGTCAAAGAGAGTCTGCCACCCACACCGGCTATTTAGTGCCGGCATAAAATGACTTTTGTTTGAACAAAACTTTTGAAAAGCACTCTATTCAGATAATTATCTACTACCAGGCAAGGGGTACCCCCGCTTTTAGACAACGGCCCCCGTTGATTATTAAAAAAAAATATTTTTCACAAAACGCTATATTCTGTGTAGAGCGTTATTCTAACATATCAAGTGACTGCAAATTATTAACATGGATATCTTTAATGACTTTACCATTTTTGTCCTAATTTTTTTAGGTATGACAGTCATATTAGTTTTCTTGGGCGTTAAATCGGTATCTCAAGGACAAGAATGGACAGTTGAACGCTTTGGGAAGTATACTAAAACCCTTGAGCCAGGATTGCATATTATTATCCCGGCTATTGACGTGATTAGCCGGAAATTAAGCATGATGGAAGAAGTCATGGATATTCCTGCTCAAAATATTATCACCAAAGATAATGCGATGGTGCGTGTAGACGGAGTCGTGTTTTATCAAGTGATCAATGCCGCGCAGGCCGCTTATCAAGTCAGTAATCTCACCAATGCGATATTGAACTTAACCATGACCAATGTCCGCAGTGTTATGGGGGCTATGCTGTTGGATGAGGTACTTTCTAAACGCGATATCATCAACACACAATTGCTCAGAATAGTTGATGATGCCACCAATCCTTGGGGAATCAAAGTTTTACGTATTGAAATCAAAGACATCTCACCGCCCCAAGATTTGGTTGATGCTATGGCGCGGCAAATGAAAGCCGAGCGTGATAAACGGGCCCTCATTTTGGAAGCGGAAGGGCAACGACAAGCTGAAATTTTACAAGCTGAGGGTGAAAAACAAGCGGTGATTTTGGAAGCGGAAGGGCGTAAAGAAGCGTCTTTTCGTGATGCAGAAGCCAGAGAACGGTTTGCACAAGCAGAAGCTAAAGCCACTCTAGTGATTTCAGAAGCGATAGATCATGGCAATCTGCAAGCGGTGAATTATTTAATCGCTATCAAGTACATGGAAGCCGTCAACCGACTCGCCACATCAGAAAATAATAAGCTGATGTTAATGCCGTTAGAAACATCAGGTCTCATCGGTGCGATTGCTGGCATTAAAAATATTATCAAAGAAGCTTCATTCGGCCAAAAATGATTTCAAAATACTCTGCCAATGGCGGGTTATTTTTCAACATCAAAGTGGCAGGGCCTCGTCAAAGTTATATGCCAGTTATTGATTTAACATCAGTAACTGATGTTACGCACCCAGATTCTTTTTTTTGATAAAAAACTGGCCCAAAAGTTAATCTGCCAGTAGAGACGCGAGGCATCGCGTCTCTACATCGCTGATTTTAAATAACTTATTGATTTAAAAAATTAAAATAGAAATTCAGATTTTTAAGTGTTTGAATAGACACAGAAGTTGAGTGCGTAACATCAGTCAGTAAAACCAAAAACTGGCGTGAACATTGACTGTTCAACTTTTCAGGATTTCACGCTAAAGTTTCACGCAAAAATTGCGCGCAACTTTTCACGCTAAAGTTTCGCTTCGCTATACAAAGCGCGTGAAAGCGTGAACCTTCGGTGTGCTATGCTAAATGTGAATTTCACGCTAAAGTTCGCTCCGCGAACTTTAGCGTGAAATAAAGTTTTTGCGCGCAAAAACTTCTTAAGTGAAATAGTGCATGGCACGATTTTCTGTAGCCCCCTTCATAAGATGAAATGACGATATTTTTGAAAACTTATGAATAAACAATAGGTTATAAATGATGAATTTTGTGATGTCAAAATTTGACCTAAAAATTTTTAGTATTCAGCTTATGAGTCTCGACTTTGACGTAGCCCTGACATTGCGGTGCAATTCATAGCATTGTGTAATATCTTATGCTATCTTTAACCATAGTTTTTAATACCCCTAAAACTCAAAGCTGGCGTGAAATATAGTTTTGTTCAAAATTTCACGCGCTTTGTTTCGCTTCGCGAAACAAAGCGCGTGAAAAATAGTTTTCGAGGCAAAAGTTTTGCGCGCAAAACTTTTGCCTCGAACCGAAGGTCAGCGAAGCTAAATTAGTTCAGAGTTTTATAAGTTTATTGGCCTTTTTTTGGGCAACTTAGACAAGTAGACGGCAAAGCTGCATGGCACGATTTATCGCTGCCCCCTTCAAAATAATCGGTTAGCCTAAGAATCACTTGATATCAAGAATAGCAGTGTGTTGATAACTGATTTCCACGCAAAAGTTTTTTAAGCAAAAACTTTTGCGTGGAACTGATAACTGATAGAGTGCGTAATGAGTGAGTAAGTATGGAATTTTTTCAAATTAACTACTGGCACTGGTGGATGCTTGCCGTGGCGCTATTAATATTAGAATTTTTAGCGTTAGGTACATTTGGCTCCTTCTTTTTATGGCCTGCTATTGCAGCAATAGCGATGGGTTTTCTCGTGCTATTGGTTCCTATGCTCAGTCTTGAATATCAAGTACTGATATTGGCTATCATTTCAATTGTCAGTGTCGTTGTAGGGCGCTTGTATTTAGGCAAACATCCACTACTCAACGATCAACCGTTTCTCAACAAACGGGGAACTGAATTGATAGGACGTATTTATCCTGTGAACCAAGCGATTGTTAATGGTACAGGTAGAGTCCTTGTCGATGATGGTAGTTGGCGTGCAGAAGGGCCTGATTGTCCCGTCGGCACTCTAGTTAAAGTCATCAGTGTTGGCAATGCCAGTCTTCAAGTTAAACCGTTCTAAAGTTGGTACATATCTGTTTTTTATTTTTGGAGGCAAAAATCAGTTCAATCAGCGTTCTATTCGATACTTCAAAGTTTGCCTACTTAAAAATGGCATTAGTCGAATCAACGTTCTATACTTTGTTCAATAATCGGTTGGCCTTATTTGAGAATCTCAATATTTTGAAAATCGATCATTGTTAATTATTGATTCATCAAATCTTGATAAGGAAATAACATGACTGATTCTGGAGTCCTTTCTATTAGCCCTCAAAACGCATGGCAAATGTTGCAAGACAACCCTAAAGCCGTGCTAATTGATATACGTTCCGAGATGGAATACTTATTTATAGGCCATCCAAAAAGCGCGATACACATTCCTTGGATCGATGAGCCTGATTGGAAAATTAATCCCCGTTTTGCAGCCGATGTGCGAAAAGTCATGCTTGGGGGCGTTGTTTACCATCCTGAAAATGATACCCAGATAGACAGTGTCCCTATCATCCTGATTTGTCGCAGTGGACGCCGCTCCCTAGAGGCCGGAAAAGTACTCATCGAAGATGACTTTACCAATATCTATCATATAGATGAAGGTTTTGAAGGTCCCTTGGATAATAATCATCATCGCAGCTGCATCAGTGGCTGGCGTTTTCACGATTTACCTTGGGAACAATGTTGAATGAAAAATGGGTAATCCTGTAATGTGGCTTGATAGAATGCTTCATTAGCTTTATATGATTTTTTAATCTGTCTTAATCTGTATAATCAATCAGTTAGCTGATTAATCAATCCATTTTTGAGGCCTTCTTGCTCACCCCTTACAGGCCTACCTATTTTTCATTGACTTCCCATTCATTCATAATAAACAAAGGAGATGTCTGATGTTCAAAAAGTTACTTTATTTACTCGGTTTGATGGGGTTAGTCCTACCCCTCACCGTACAGAGTGCCACTTACTATGTTTCCAGTTCCAGCGGAAATGATGCTAATGAGGGCACATCAGAAACAAATTCGTGGCAAACTTTGAATAAACTCAGTGAAGTTGAAGTCATATTTGAGGACAATTCCACCATCCTCTTCAAGCGTGGTGATGTTTTTCGAGGTACAATCTCTCTCAAGAGAAAGCCTCAAAATCTCACTTTTGGGGCCTACGGCAGCGGTGACAATCCCGTTATTGCTGGTAGCGTTCAAATCACCGGTTGGACACCCACAAAACATAAAGCCCTTGGGCGAAACGTTTATGAGGCTGATGTGTCAGTCTTCATCCAAAAGGATGAAAAAGGCGTTGAAAATACCATTGAACAACTGTTTGTCAATGGCAAGTTGATGACCATTGCCCGTTATCCCAATGTCGATTCTCCCGCAGACAAAAACTGGCTTCAAGTGGGGGCAGGTGCTGGGAAGGATGCCTTTACCGATCCTGAGTTAGCCGCTTACAGTAAGCCTGATGGTTATTGGAAAGGGGCCACATTACGCATCAGAGATTACAGTTGGACTTATAAGGTGCGTGAAATCAAAAATTACAGCAGGAAAAACGGTAAACTCACGGTCACCAATTTAGGGGATCAATTGCCAGAATGGGGTTATTTTTTAGACGGGAAATTGGAAGAATTGGACCATCCTGGCGAATGGTACTACGATGCTAAAGCCAAAAAGGTTTATCTTTATCCGCCTACCAGTGCAGATCCCAATACCGATCTGATCGAAGGTTCAAGCTATCAAGTTGGGCTAAGTATCAGTAACAAAAAGGATCATGCTGTGGCAGAAAATCTCACATTTCGTCATGCTACCCAAACGGGTGTTCAGATTTTAGCGTCTTCCCATGTCACGTTAAGAAACTGTCATTTTGATCACAATGTCACAGGTATCACGATTTGGGATAGTCCTGATGTCTTAATTCAAAACAACACCTTTGATCATCAATTCAAGGTCGCCATACTACTGCTGGCATCAAAAGGATTTGATGTGAAAGACAGTGTCATTGAAAAAAATCAGATTACCAATACTGCCATGTATCCCGCTTATGGTGTCAGATATGATGGTATTTACAATGGCATGGGCATTATTGCGTTTGGTAAAGCTTATACCATGAGGCAAAACACCATCGAAGACACTGGGCATATCGGTATTTACCTTAAGGCTGAGGGTCATCATTTGGTCGAAAATAATGTGATTCGCAAATCCTTGTTGCTGCTTAACGATGGTGGAGCGATTGCCATCAGTTCAGATGGCAATATTATTCGAGGTAATATCTTGCTTGATTCGGTTGGTAATGTTGATGAATCAAATGGGTGTGGTCATCTCAATAAAACACCTTGTCCGCATCATCATGCTTACGGCATGGGTATTGGGGCTGATAACACTTTCAAAAACAATGTGATTGAAGGGAACACGATAGCCAATAATCAACATCAAGGTATTCGCCTTAATTCCTTTATCAATACCAAAGTTCGTAACAATTTGATTTATAATAATAAAAACCAAATTGTTTTTGAAGATATTAACGGAAACAAACAATCGCGTAATAATGTTGTAGAAAATAACATTATTTACTCGCTCCATCCTGATCAATACGGCGTTAAACAGAGCAATAACACCCGTCATGGAACGTTTAAAAACAACGTTTACTGTAATCCCTATTCAGAAGCGTTTGTCGTAAGAGATGCTAAAATCTACTCCTTCGGACACTGGCAAAAAGCTTTTTCCTCACTTGACAAAAACTCCAAATGGTGTGGGTTGCATTTTGAGGAATACACTGTTTCCCAAATTGGGGAGAATTTGTTCGCCAATTCGACTTTTGAAGTGGACGATTCAAATTGGAGTGGTGCCACTTTTAATAAGAGTACGGGTAAATGGGACACTGCCATTTCTGTCGATACCACTCAGGCTAAAATGGATGGTGGCAGTTTAAAAGTCGTTTTTAAAAACCAGATAGCGTTGGTGAGTTCTCAGAAAGTAGATTTCGTTGAAAATCAGTGGTACCGGTTGACATTTAGCGTGATTGGCAAGGGGTTTGGAGGTATCAAACTGAGAATTAACAAAGTCGAGTCGGGTAATACTACGACTTTACACGAAAGATATTTCGCCTACGATCAAACTCGTAAAGACTATAACTGGTTTTTTCAATCACCCATTACCACAGATTCTGGAAAACTGATTTTTCATACCGAAGAACATGATGCCAAAACATACTGGCTAGACAATGTCGCCTTAGAACCGGTGCAGGCTACCAAGAACGATGCGACTCAAAAATCGCAGTTGTTCATCAACGAGACTGATCAGACTAAAACCATCGACTTGAAAGGCGCAACCTATCAAGATTTAAACGGCAAAAAGGTGACCGGTAATCTGCGGCTTGAACCGTTTTCTTCTCAAATCTTGATTTATATTTCCGGTGGTGGTGGCACCACACCACAGCCTTCCCCAATTTTGGAGCCGATTGTGGTGAAGGCCAATGCCACTAATGGCCAGATAGTGAACGGTGTTTTATACCATCTCAATTCAAACGGTGATATTGATTTCTATGTCGATGACAAATGGCAGTCAAATTCACTTGATGAATTAGGAAAGGGAATGCCACCAGGCGGATTTTCAGCTGAAATCACAGGGCTACTGTATGCGATTCAAGGTAATACTTCACTCCCAGCGGGCTCTTTCGTCGTCACAGATAGTTCAGGGAAGGTTTATTGGTGGAAAGACGGCAGTGGCTGGCAAGTGGATAACTCAAAATCCGTTGATGCCTTGTTTTCCTTATACGTCAACCCAACAGAAGAAGCGCTTTATTCTCTTGACGGGAATAACCTGATGCCATTTGACTTACCAGGCAGCGGAGGAGAACTGATTTCTGATCCTATACCTCTTCCGCTTTCTGACATCGCTTTTCCTTCAAACGAACAGGTTAAGATCATCAGTCGTGACAACGAAGGTCAATTTTACTATTTTGTGACAGAATCCAATGAGGTTCATGTCTTAGACATGCAAGCCAGTAAATGGTATAAGCAGTGATGCTGATAAGTAGGTAAGTACTGAACCATAAATTTTCAGGTATTTAAAAAAAGAAAGGAGAAAGGGGGCAACCACAAGGGATTGCCCCTACGGGCGGCTTGTAGGGGCAATCCCTTGTGGTTGCCCTTTGCGGTATAAATACCTGTTTATTTGTGCTTCAGTACTTAGTACATTTGTGTCTCCATCCATCATCCATCCTTATCCCTCTTCTTCACATCAAGGAAGAGGGTATCCCCGCTACCGTTTTTCATCTGCCTCGATAATCAAGTTTTCCACGAACGCCATGATCAGGGGGCAATGTAGGGGCTGCCCTTGCGTGTTCGCTGCCGTAATTGTCTGTAAAACTATAGGGGATTTATCCCTTTCCCGCAACCCCTTAATCTTATCTTTCAACGGCGGCAATCAAGAAAGAGGTCAAATTCATGCTCATAAAAACAAGCTTCAAGTGGCCAACATGGCTAATGTTTGTGTCCAGTCTCTGGATAGCCAACGCTTATGCTGGTAGTGTTTTAAGTGCTGGCGTATTTCATGTCTGCGGTATAAAAAACGACAGCACCCTGATATGCTGGGGCGACAATGAATACAATCAGCTCAATCCGCCAGATGGCAGCTTTACGCAAGTGAGTGCTGGAAAGTATTTCAACTGCGCCCTAAAAACAGACGGTTCGCTGAAATGTTGGGGACGAGATACCGCAGGTGAAACATCGCCACCGCCCGGTCAATTTATTCAAGTTGAGGCCGGGGGCAATCACGCTTGTGCATTAACCCATAATGGCCTACCAATTTGCTGGGGCAATAATAGCAGCAATCAACTGAACTTCCTGCCAGGCCCTTATCAACAACTCGCTTTAGGTGATAAGCATAGCTGCGCTTTAAAAAAAGAGAGTACAGTAGCGTGTTGGGGTAGTAACGGTAATGGGCAATCAACCCCCCCCGCAGAAACAACCTTATCCTCTATTGTCGCTGGGTATGTCACAACTTGCGGCATAAAAACGGATCCTCAGATTGCCATTTGCTGGGGAGCAACTAATCAATCATACGGATACTTAACTCAAATAGATTTTGGCATTTATATCAACAGTCTATGTGGCTTAAAGGTCGATAATACCCTTAACTGTCCATCAATGATTTCCCTACCTCGTGAAGAGTTTACTCATGTCACTGTAGGCGGAAATAATTATAGCTTTGCCTGCGGCATCAAAACAGATGGTTTGGTGACTTGTTGGGGAGATAATAGAAGTGGAAGAGCAACCCCCCCGAATGATATTGTTTTGATGCAACCCGATAACGTGATAATTTTTTTAGAAGAGGTTACCGCTGTCATAGAACCAGACGTGCGACCCGTTTCATGCAAAGTACATTAAAATGTGCGTAACATGAGCTTAATTCGGCCGTTTTTTAAGCCTTATTATGATAATTCAAAGATTGTGAGATTAAAGCTATCTCAAGATGACCT